>CAJWCA010000057.1 GCA_913020395.1 uncultured Cellvibrionales bacterium
TTAGATGGTTTCATTGGCTGCGGTTTTTGGATCCCTGTTGTTTGAGAATTTCCCGGCTATGATGAAAGTGCCAATACAATCTGACCTTGTCAAGTTTACGCAGAGAGTGGGAGGCTCTATTCAGCTATATCAAAAAGGTAATAGCAAGCCCTGATATTATTATTTTAAATTTATGCCTGAGTTTTTTAAGATAATGCCCAATCGCATGGGTTTGCCCCATTCCGGGGTTTGTCTGATCACTGAAAGTGAGAGTAAACATGGGAACAGTTTTTAACAGTATTCACGAGTGTATACCACACCAGAGCCGACGCATGGCCCGGGTATTGTCCGGTATGCTACTAGCCGCATCCATCGGAGCATGCGCTGAAAGCGACAGCGTTCACAACCCCGAAAAAATCGAAATCAAAGACAAGTGGGTGGCTCGCTCCGATAGCCTTAGCATTGACAAAACTCCACCGGACCCCGCCCCCGGCAGTTATGGCATGAACAAAGAAACCGGCGAATTCACACACCCGGTTGCCACGCGTGATGCTCACGACAACATAACATTTGAAGGTGAGCTCGATTATTGGGATACCGAACAATACATTAAAAACATGAAAGTGGAGGCCTACTACCCCATCACGGTGGAGCCCTTTCATACCTGGCAGAACATTGTTGACTTCGACGGTCGCCGTTACCTGTATCAATATGTGCGCCGGGATCTCAAAATTTTTGATATCACTCACCCCAAAGAGGCCAAGCTCCTGCTGACGCGTGGCCATACCTGGGGTATTAACGGCCCCGATGAGGTGGCACAAAACCCTTATGATGAAGGGGATATGTTTGGTGCTGCATCGATCCAGTGGAACAAGAAACTGGGCAAATACATTATGGTGCAGGCCTTTGAAATTCGCCGTTTTGGTCTGTTAAAAAATAAGCGTGTGCAGCCGGAAAATGTGGAAGCCATTCGAAACGCGAATCACCTGAAAGGTTTTAAAGTTTACGAAATGAACGGCCCGCTACCCAAAGACTGGAAACTGCTGGCGGAGCGAACCACCGATATTGAACATCCCGATGCGCCGATTGGCCAGCAGCAGGGCTCTGGTGTGCGCGATCTTCCCGCTTATTTTGGCGGAGATACCATGTTTGTTGCAGCGGCTCCAGACGCCAGTTATGCCCTGACAGAATACCCAAATGACTTGTATTCCGCCGGGTATCAAAGTTGGGATATGTCTGACCCGGCTAATCCCAAGTTTCTACAGCAATTGAATGTGCCGGGACAAATTGCGTTTGATCCCGAACACGAAGCGGCTTTTAAAGCCAACCCCAGGGCTGGCAATCGCACCTCCTGGATGGGTGCCCGCATGTCTCTGTTTATTCCCACTCCGGTTGAAGAGGGCGGAAAATACGCTTATGCCGCAATGGGTGGTTTAGGGTTTTATGTTGTCGATATTTCCAACCCGAAAGACATGAAGATAGTCAGCTCCCTGAACTTTGAGCCAAGTGTTGCGGGTACCGAAGGTGACTTCATTGATATCTCGCAAGTTGAAAAAACAGGCATTGTTTATTTCAGTGGATACCCTCTGAATGAAGACTGCTGGGAGCCCTACAAAGACGTGCACATGATCGATGTCAGCAATCCGGAGAAACCCTTTAAGATTGGTGTTTTACCCCGGCCCCAAGCGCCGGCTGACGCGGCCTTTACCGATTTTTGTCAGCGTCGCGGCAGCTTTGGCCCCAAACGCACGGGTGCTTACACTCAGCCGGGCGCCCCCCGTGATGGTATTTTACCTTACAATTTTTACAACGCGGGCCTTCAAATCTTTGATGTTAGCGACCTGAAAGAACCGACGATTTCGGCTTATTTTGTTCCACCGTTTAATACTGAACGCGTGGCGGAATTTGCCCGGGGCAATTTGTCGCACGGTGTCTACATTGAATACGATCGCAATTTGTTTTGGCTGTTTACCAACCACGGTATCTATGTGTTATCGAGCCCGGTGTTAGGAGAGCCCAACTTCGGGCCGGCAAAAGCGCCCTGGCCCAAGCGATAAGTTAAATTGAACCCAACCGTTGATGCACGAATTTTGAGACATCTGGCCTCTTCAGAATTCAGTTGTTGAGACGTTTTGGCCCACTCCTCGCGGAGTGGGCCTTTTTTGTGCCTGTCTGTTTAGGAGCTATAACTTTTTTGCTATAGCTGGTCCATTTAATAGTATTTTTCAGGAAGGCGAGCTTTAATTAAACTAGCGAAAACTTCATTGACCTGGCCCACTCTTTAGGCGGTTCAGGACCAATTAACTGACAGTAGTGAGATTGATTATGGCCCAGCTCAACCGGCAAGATTGTGAACGTATGGATGTAGACGATCCTTTGGCTGGCTTCCGTGAGGAATTTGCTTTGCCCGAAGACACGGTGTACCTCAATGGCAACTCGCTCGGTGCCATGCCCAAAAAAGCCATGGCGCAAGTTCAACAAACCGTGGTGAATGAGTGGGGCAAGGACCTCATTAAAAGTTGGAATGTTCACGATTGGTTTCACCTGCCTCAGCGTCTGGGTGATCGTTTAGCCACGGTTATCGGGGCAAGCTCGGGAGAGGTGCTGGTTACCGACTCTACGGGAATCAATTTGTTTAAGGTGCTGTCTGCGGCACTAACGATTCAGCCCGAACGCACAAAAATCGTGATGGAAGGCAGCAATTTCCCTACAGATAATTATACCGCTCAAGGCTTGGTTAAATTACTCGGCGATCGGCACGAAATTATCTTTGCCGAAGAAGAAGCCATTGTTGAGGCCATTGATGACAGCGTTGCGGTTGTGTGCCTCACTCAGGTCCACTATAAATCCGGGCGTGTGCTCGACATGAAAGCGATCACGGAAAAAACACAGGCCTGTGGTGCAGTGTCTGTATGGGATCTCTGTCACAGTGCCGGTGCGATGAACGTGGACCTCAATGGATGTAACGTAGACTTTGCCGTTGGGTGTACCTATAAATACCTCAATGGCGGTGCGGGCAGCCCTGGATTTCTGTTTGCGGCCAAACGCCACCACGGAAAAGCCCTGCAACCTCTGACGGGTTGGTGGGGTCATAAGGCACCCTTTGCTTTTGATCGTGATTACACGCCCGCCGACGGCATTGACCAGATGCTGAGCGGCACACAGCCGATTGTTAGTTTGGCACTGACCGAAGTCGGCTTGGATATCGCAACCCGCGCCGACATGTCACTGGTCCGTCGTAAATCTCAACAACTTGGCGATCTGTTTATACGTCTGGTCGAGCAGCTGTGTGGCGATTACGGCTTTCAATTGGCAAGCCCTAAAGATGCTGATCGGCGTGGTAGTCAGGTTGCACTGGCACATGAATCCGGTTACGCAATTATGCAGGCCCTGATTAGTCGCGGCATCATTGGTGACTATAGGGCGCCCGATACTCTGCGTTTTGGTTTTGCGCCTTTGTATGTCAGTTACGCAGACATTTGGGATGCAGTGTCTCAACTAAAAGACATCATGCAGAACGAGGTGTGGAAACAGGAAGAATTTAATCGTCGCCTGGCAGTCACCTAATTGAATACTTTCCAGCACACTTGGCAATAGCAGAGAAGACAGAATTCTATGAGTCAGTCACACGAACAGTGGTCGTCAAAAGTTGGTTTTATAATGGCTGCGGTGGGTTCCGCCGTAGGTTTGGCCAATATTTGGCGTTTTCCTTATGCCGCGGGTAGCAACGGAGGCGGCGCCTTTGTGTTTATTTATATTGCCGCCATTCTCTGTGTGGTCATGCCAATATTGATGGCCGAGTTATTGGTGGGTCGCCGCGGTCAGTTGAGCCCTCCAAACGCCATTGCTGCCGTTGCCAAAGAAGCGGGAGCGTCGCCCCATTGGCGTTGGATGGGGCTGGTTGGTGTGATTGCCGCCATTCTCATCTTCTCTTTCTACTCTGTTGTGGGTGGCTGGACCTTGGCCTATGTATTTAAGGCGGGAAGTGGCGAATTAGTTAATGCCAACCTGGAAAGTATTCAAGGCACATTTGATGGCTTAAACGCGAGTGCGGGGGGATTGTTTACCTGGGCGAGTTGTTTTTTATTGTTAACGGTGTTTGTCTCAGCGCGCGGTATCAAGGCGGGCATAGAAAAAGCCGTTCGAATTCTGATGCCAATGTTGTTTGTGATGCTCTTGGGCATGGTGGCCTATGCTGCAGTGGCAGGTGACTTCGCGGCGGCCTGGACGTTCTTGTTTACACCGGATTTTTCCAAAGTGAACAGTGATGTTGTTCTGGATGCAATTGGTCAGGCGTTTTTCTCCATCGGGGTTGGCATTACCAATTTGATGGCCTACGGCTCTTACCTGGATCGAAAAACCTCTATTCCCCGTTCGTCGGCGACAATCATCGCGGCAGATACCTTGGTAGCGCTTTTGGCGGGGCTGGCAATATTCCCTATTATTTTTGCCTATGGGATGGATCCGAGCGGTGGCCCTGGTCTGGTCTTTATGGCGCTGCCTTATGCCTTTGGTCAAATGCCGGGTGGCTTCTTTTTTGGTGCCTTGTTTTTTGTTCTTTTGTTTTTTGCTGCGCTCACATCTGCTATATCCATGATGGAATGTTCTGTGGCTTATCTTCGCGAGAAACTGGATCTAACTCGCCGTAACGCCGCATTGTTATCCGGTGGAATCAGTTGGGCGCTCGGGCTGTTGTCGGTGTTGTCCTTTAATCACTTGTCAGACTTCCACCCCTTGGGCATGTTTTCTCTGTTTGAGAACCGAACGTTTTTTGACTTGATTGACTATGTGACATCGACGCTCATTATGCCTTTGAGCAGTATTTTTGTGGCCGTGTTTGCCGGTTGGGTTCTGCCCAAAGTGATAACGGCAGACGAGCTGGACGGAGATTCCGTCGGCTATCGCCTATGGCATTTTCTGGTGCGCTACGTAGCGCCACTGGGTTTGGGTGCAGTGTTCTTTTCACTGGTAACGGCCTGAGTTCAATCGATTCAAAAACTATTGTGGAAAAAACGATGAATAAACTGTTCAGATCGACCTTGCGGCTTGTAACCATTGGGATGTTTGTGCTGAGTGCAAGCATTTCAGAGGCCGGTACAAAAACCATCGGTATCTATAAAATTGTGCCTGGAAAGCAGTTGGCGTTTATGCAATGGATGGCGGCCTGGGATGAGGTCTATGCTGAAATTGGGCTGGCTCAACCCGAGTGGTATCGAAATATCCGCGGTGATGACTATGACTTTGTGGTGATCTTCCCGCCCTTTAACCCCGAGAAAGAGGCCGAGATGGAACGTATCGGCAAGGCCCGGGGCCTGGACATCGGGTTTCAATGGAAGCTGAAATATTGGGAGTTCATGAGCGAGCAAAGTGAAACGCTGGTGCAAGGACCTACCACGCCTGCCTTGTTAATTCAGTCACTCAATCAGAAAAGGTAAAACAGGCCTATGTTTCCTATCTCTGTGCACACCAAATTCCTCTGGATATTACTATGCACTCTAGGGCATTTTGCTATTGCTGACGAAGCACCCTTGGGTATTGCGTCTGTTGGTTTTGCCAGTGGTAACAGCGATGTTCGATGGGGGCACGACATTAAAACCGTCAAGCAATTGGAATCCCAAGTGTTAGTGCAGGAAAAACCCCATGCTTTAACCTATGAGGCTCAACTGGGGGCCGTTGCCTATGAGTTGGAATATCTCTTTGATAAGCAATTGGGAGCGCTGGAAGAGAAGCTGTATTACAGAACAATTACGGGCCAAAACCAGGCGTGTCGCCGTGAATTTGCCCGTGTATTGACTATGCTAATAGAGAGTTATGGCCGGCCTGCCGGGGATGCAAATAAGGCCATAAATTGCGAGGAAAGAGAATCTCGTCGTTGGGCGCTAGGCTCAGGGGAGGGCGTTGAACTGGTTCTGGACAGCTGGAAAGGGAAGCCATACATCGGGCTTAGATTTCGGCCTGCTTTGCCACTCGCCCGCTAGCTCGGCTCTTCATCTCCGCATCACTCAGGGTGGCCACTTGGCTGCCTTTTCATGTTTTTGGTTTCACCATTTTTCTTTGAATTAGCTATCTGTTTTTTGTTATAACAAAGCTTAAAAATATTATTTTAATTGTATGTCTGGCTCCCGTAATGTGAACGTAACAGTCATTGGTACTGCTGTTCAAAAGAGGAGCCCCCGGGAGAGAGAGGGTTTCACCAACAAAATGAGAAGAATTTCTTTACTCGGTGAGGAACAAGATATGAACATCAAGTCAATCCAGCGGAAACAACCTTTGGTCCTGGGTATCGCTGTCGCAATAGGGGGAATGCAAGTTCCCGCCATAGCTCAAGATGATTTTGCGATTGAAGAGGTGGTGGTCACCGCTCGACACAAAGCTGAGAGTTTGCAGTCAACCCCAATCGCCGTTTCCGCCTTCGGCGCCGAGCAAATGAAAGACGCCAAAATTGATGGCCTGAGTGATATTGCAGGTCGTGTACCCGGCTTCCAAATGAATGCTTACAATGCCGCGGAACCTGAATTGTTTATGCGCGGTATTGGCAGCGATATTGAAAGTGCCGGTGCGGCAGCCGCCATCGGTATTTACATTGATGGTGTCTACATTTCACGAGGTACCGGTGCCACAGGTGATTTGTTTGACCTGGAGCGCGTAGAAGTATTGCGTGGCCCCCAGGGAACACTTTATGGAAAAAATGTTGTGGGTGGTGCGGTTAATTTTATTACCAAAAAACCCTCTACTGAAGAACCCGAAGGCGCATTGGAAGTCAGTGCGGGTGACTACGGTCTGGTTGAAAGTAAAGCCTATGTCACTGCACCTTTGAGTGACACTGTTGCGGGTAAAATTGCTGTCACCACACTTAACCGAGACGGCTTTGCCAAAAATACGCACACCGGTAATGAAGTGGCCGATGTAGAGCGTTACTCCGCCCGTGGTCAGCTGCTGTTTACACCGAGTGAAACACTTGAAGTGCTGTTGAGTGTTGATTCATCAACGGCCCACGCAACACCTCGCATCAAACATATTGGTTACAGCGCCGGTCGCAATGCCGCTTTCATCAGTCCTGACGAACGCGAAGGGCAGAGTACTGTCGATGGGTTTGAAGACTCGGAAACGGGTGGCATGAGCCTGCGGGTTGAGTGGGATACTGATTTTGGTACTCTCACATCCATTACCGCCTATCGCGATAACGAATACGCAATTTATGAAAACGCGGCCTCGGGTTTGGTTGACGATACGCAGTTTTTTGACCCCTGGTGGCCCAATCCAGAAAACACTGTTGGCAGTGCAGAGGAATTAGCCGCGCTACAGGTTGACGATCAGTGGTTGTCTTTAAAGGCTGAGGAGTCCACACAGTTTTCTCAGGAATTGCGCTTGTCTGGCAGCAACGACGAAAATATCAGCTGGTTGTTGGGCGCCTTTTACATGAGTGAAGACATCAACCGCAACGAGGAAGTTGATTATTGGTTTGATACCCAGTGGGGCACTACCGCAGGTAATCAGGGTAACGAAACCCAGAATGAAACCACCAGTGTGGCGGTGTTCGGGCAGGGTACCTATGACATCAACGAGAAGTTATCGATCACGGCAGGTATTCGTTGGAGTAAAGACGACAAAGACTTCAGTGGCAGAGCCTATGGACGTCGTTTCGACAACTTCGACAACATGCATGAAGACCTGGACGGCAATCGAGTACCGGAATACAGTTTTGAAACGGATGACTCCTGGTCAGAAGTGACACCCAGCTTGACCGTAGACTACCAGGCCAATGAAGACATGTTCTTCTACCTGTCTCTGGCAAAGGGTTACAAGGCCGGCGGTTTTAACGGCGAAGGCATGGAAAAAGCTCAAGAGGCCATTACTGCCTTTGAACCCGAAGAGGCCATGAACCATGAAGTGGGTTTTAAAACCCAGTGGTTGGATAATCGAATCCGTTTAAACGGTGCCATTTTCCTCACCGAATACCAGGATATTCAGAGCCAGGTATGGGTGTCTACGGGCCCCAACACGCCAGACAATTTACAGGTATTGAACGGCAACGGCGAAGCGTCAGGTGTTGAATTGGAATTGACGGCTTTGTTGACTGAGAGCCTTACTATTACGGGTAGCTATGGTCAGCTGCGCAGCGTATTTACCGATGACTTGATTGTTGATGGCGAGAACCTCAAAGACAATGAAATGCGTCGTTCACCTGAGAATAAGTTCAATGTGGCAGGCAGCTATGATTGGACTGTTGGAGAAGTGGGTGATGCAACTTTCAGACTGGAGTATTCGTATCAGGATAAATACTACTTTGACAACGACAACAACCCTTTGACAGAAGTGGATGCGGAGTATTCGATTGATGCAAACTTTACGCTACGCAGCTTCGAAGATACCTGGTCTGTAAAACTCTGGGTTAAAAACCTGACGGATGAAGTTAATCTGGCTTCGACCACTTTGTATGCGGCCTACGATGATACGGTTTTTAATGCCTATCAGGCGCCCCGTACCTATGGCTTGACGGGAACCTACAACTTCTAAGGTTCGTTGTTTAATTCCCTTTGAAGTGTCATTAAAGGAGCGCTGATGTGAATCAGTGCTCCTTTTTTGGTTTTGGCTTGCAGGTCTGGACTTGAGTTCATTGACAGGGCCGTAGGGTGGCGATACCGTTAGCCTCTCTCTGTAAAGGTTTTTCACATTGAAGCTTGAAAACAAACGCCTGCCGCGGTCTTTCTTTCTCGTGCCGCTCATTCTCCTGAATGCCATTCCGCTTGTGGGTGTTTTTGCCTGGGGCTGGAAGAGTTTTGACCTCATCTTCCTGTATTGGTTGGAAAACGTATTCATTGGTGCATTTACCGTTCTGCGTATGCTGATAAGGCCCTACCACACCCCTCTGGAACTGATTCTGCCGCTGTTTATGGCGTCATTTTTCACGCTGCACTACGGTATGTTTACCGCCGCTCACGGCATGTTTGTTTTCTCTCTATTTGGTGGGAGTGAGGTGGCCCTCGATGGTTTGGTGAGTGTTTATTTTCAGATAGTGCCATTAATTCAAACCAACCATCTTGCCGTGGCCGCGATAAGTTTACTGCTTCTTCAATTGTCTGATTGGGGCCGCGATGTCATTGAACAGGGTGTGGGGGGCGAGGGGCTTCAGCAACTGATGACGGCTCCCTACCGCCGAATAGTGATATTGCATATCACTATCATAGCGTCTGGTTTTTCTCTCATCGCCTTGAGTGAACCCGTGGTCGGCCTGGTGATTTTGGTTGTATTTAAAACCCTAATGGATATTTACCATTGGCACAAAGATGCCAAATTACCCAATGTTGATAAACCTGTGGAGCTGGATGCGGAAGCCTTGAAAAAGCTTGATGAACAATTTTCGACGCCGGGTTTGAATGTCAACGGAAAACGGGTTGAATTTGCCTCATACGCGGAACTGAAAGCCTCTAAACAGTATCGGCTAATGATGTCCCTGGTGGGCATGTTTGGCGGTCAGCGGGCTAAACTGCTTAATACTTATCTGGATCAAAAAATTGCGTTAGAGCAGAAAGAGTAATGGTTCAGGCGTCTGGATGTTCCTTTTTAATATCTTCGGCGACGATTCGCATTTGATCTAACAGGTAGTCGGCGGCGGGTGAGAGCTCTCGATCGGTTTTCAGTGTGACTCCAATTGGGCCGGTGGGTGTATCGAGCTTCACCGGAAGCTGCGTCATCAGGCCAGCCTGCTCATAGGCACGCATCACCTGGTAGGGCATCGCAGAAATCATGTCGGTTTCCATCAGCAATGTGCGATTTGCTAAAATCGACACTGATTCGACGGCGCTGGCGGGCGTGTCTTGCCCTGCTCGGTGGAAGGCTTCGTCAATTTCCCTTCGCAGGTTGGTTTCCTGGGGGGGAAGAACCCATTCCTGTTCCATCAGATCCTCTATCTTCAGGTTCTTCTTTTTACTTAGTGGGTGCCCCACACGGGCGGCGATGACGATGGGTTCATGGTACAACACTTCGCTGGTCACACCTTCTTCCTGTGGTGTCCGGGGTAGCCTGCCGACAACAATATCAATGTCGCCCATTCGCAGCCCCCCCAGTAAAATATCGTTGGTTCCCTCCACCAGGTGAATCGACACATTGGGTCGTTCGGCCTTCATTCGGGCAATGGCCAGAGGCAGCAGTGTGGCGCTGGCCGCCAGCAGGGTGCCCACGGTTATACGACCTACCAGGCCTCCCTGTAATGATGCCAACTCTTCGCTGGCATGTTTCACCTGGGAGAGAATCAGTTTGGCGTGTTTGATCACAATGTCGCCGTAGAGGGTGGGTGTCACACCTCTGGAGGAGCGATCAAACAGCTCAATCTCCAATGCATTCTCCAGGTCGCGAATGGTTTTGGTCGCTGCCGGTTGAGCCATGTTGAGCAGTTGGGCCGCCTTAAAAATATTGCGCTGCTCATTCACTGTTACCAGCAATTTCAGATGTTTGAACTTGAGTCGAGCCACTAAACTGCGCTCAAATTTGTCTGGTGTCATAGCCATTCCCTGAGTTTTTCAGCGGTGTACTGTCGATTTAATATAGCCTAAGTGCTATAGCTGCGTCGAATGTTATCAAGAATAGACTATACCAGTGGCTGGAAAATGCCAGTCGGCGCAGTTTTTCGCGCCGCCAGACTTTTGTTACTGAGCCGGTTTGTCTTTACCGGGGTGAAGCTCTCCGCAGTTTTCACACGTTCTCGCGTCTATGTCTTTGTGAAAGTTCTCGTAGATTACCGGAAGGTCTTTCACAATCGACAGGATCTTTGCCTCCACACTGTGAACCATTGTGTGGCCATGCAGGCAGTGCCACTGCAAACGATCTAATTCGCCTTCAGGGCGAGCAGGTTCCACCACCAGACCAACGCTGTCGGGGTCGGGGCGTTGGGGCGAATGCAGTGTGCCTGCGGGCAGCATAAGCACTTCCCCTTCCTGAATAGGGATCTCACAAGGCTCGCCCTTTTCATTAAATGAATTCAGGATGCAATGGCCTTTGAGTTGATAGAAAAACTCTTCTACGGGGTTGCAATGGTAGTCCAGGCGCGTATTGGGGCCGCCCACCATCATGACCATCATGTCGGCATCTTTCCAGATAAGCGCGTTGTTGACGGGCGGTTTTGACAGCAGGTGTTGATGTTCCTGAATCCACTTTTGCAGATTGAATGCTCTGGGTATTGCCATTGTTTTTTCCTTTCAAATTACTCTGTTAAGTCAATCTCTATACATAGAGTTAGCAGTCTGCGTGCTGGGTATTTGGCAACACTGATCTGAATCAATAATCCTTTTGTATTCATTATAGCGATGCTGTCGCCGGTTATATCAGTTTTGTTATGGCGGGCTTAAGAAAAATTATTATCGCTTGCTCTCTGCAATCATTATTGTGTCACCGCGCATCGTTACTGTTGCTTCTAAACGTCTGGTAGTTGTAAGAGTGATTCTCAATGTTCCGTATCAAGCTTGTTAGTTTATTCATTTTTCTGTTGTTGCCCACTTCCACCATCGCGCAGCATGAGCCAAATACCACATCGCCATCCCAAACGGATCTACCCTGGTATTCCCACAATCTTGAGCTGTCAGATTTCAGTTGGGGAGGTGAGTATGCCGGCGCAGTAGGGTGGAAAAACAAAGATCGCTCGGGTTTTGCCGATCTCGAACAGCAGTCGTTTAGCGATCAGGAAATAAAATTGAGAGCAGGGTTTGAGCATTTCAACTGGTTGCAGGCATCGGCAACGTTAAAAGCTAAAAAAACCTATCGCTCCGGTATTAGAAACCCAGAATTTACACACGGTTTTGAGAGCGCCTATTTTGGGTGGGCCAGTGCATCGGGCGGTGCAGAAATCAGCCTGGGTCGAAAATACTATGAAGATCGTCGAGGTTTTTTGTTTCATGAAAGTCTCGACGGCTTGCACAGCACTATTCGGTGGTTGAGGAAAGAGGAGCAATGGCGGGCCGACTTCTTTGCAGGTCGTCAGGCGGAAGGGAGTGGCCCCGTGGATTTTCGTTTGGCACAGGTCACAATGAAGCAAAAAGCACGTCAGTTGGGGGCTTATTATCTCAGTCGCAGTTCCCGCGAGGGCCCGGGTGCCCGCCGTGTTTTTATGGGATTTCGCTCCAGCGGGCAATTGTTATCTTCGCTGGAGCATTGGGCAGAGTTCGCCTTGATGGGGGGGAGTCGAATGTCCGAATTTGAGGCTGTGTCGCGTCGTGCCTGGGGCGCCGATGTCGGTCTGTTGTGGACACCCGCCGAGGGGCTCATCACCACCATTGCAGCTTATGCCTACGGTAGTGGTGATCGGGATCCCGATGACGGGATCGACAAACAATTTCGTCAAACTGGGCTGCAGCTGAATAATGGCTGGGTCGGTCACGGTGGCACCAAACTGAAATACTTCGGCGAGCTGCTGAAACCCGAACTCAGCAATCTGGCGATTAGCACACTCGGTCTGCGGTGGAGTCTTCCGGCAGAGATAACCGTAGAGATTCTTCACCATCGATATCGACAACCAGTGGCCTCAACCACGCTGTACGCCTATGGGCTCTCCCAGTCTCCTTCTGGAGCGGCGAGGTCCCTCGGCCAGGAGTGGGATCTTGTGGTGAGCCACCGTCTTCCCAATGGCTTGAGGGTCGAGTTAAACCTTGCCCAGTTCAGACCAGGCGCTGCGTTTCAGGGCCGTATTGAGCCACTAAATTTGGCTTACATTGACCTGAGATACTTCTTCTAAGTGTTTACGATTGATATAAGAAAAATGTTATAGCTGGTCTTTAAAACATTATTTTTCAATTATGCCTTCCTTCAGTAAAGTAAATTCATCGCTGCGCTTGCGAAGACTTTTGGCCAGGCGCTCACAAGAGACAACAGTAGAAACACAGGTGGTTACCGATGGTTGAGAAGGTGCCTCACGCAGGTGGGATCTTAAAAAATTATGTGGCAGGCGAGTTTGTTGTTGGCGACAAAACCTTTGCGAACATCAATCCCGTTGACGGCTCGGAGATCAACAAGGTTTCAGAGGCGACTGCCGACCTGGTGAACGCAGCGGTTGAGTCTGCGAGAGCGGCACTCGAGGGTCCCTGGGGGAAGATGACCCTGGATCAACGACGTGCGCTTTTGCATAAAGTGGCCGATGGTATCGATGCGCGCTTTGATGATTTTGTAGCGGCTGAAATGGCCGATACGGGCAAGTCTTACGTTCAGGCAAGCACCATTGATATTCCTCGAGGTTCCGCCAATTTTCGCATTTTTGCCGACATGGTGACCGGACAATCCGCCGAGTGTTTTCAAACCCCAACACCAGACGGAAGGGGAGCACTCAACTACGCCGTTAACAAACCGCTGGGTGTTGTGGCCGTTATAGCCCCCTGGAATTTGCCTCTTTTATTAATGACCTGGAAGTTGGCACCGGCTTTGGCCGCGGGCAATACCGTGATCGCCAAACCTTCTGAAGAAACGCCGGCCACAGCGACCCTGTTGGCGGAAGTTATGCACGAGGCGGGAATTCCCGCAGGCGTTTACAACCTGGTTCACGGATTTGGTCCCGACTCCGCGGGTGAATTCCTCACCACACATAAAGGTGTTGATGCGGTGACGTTCACCGGTGAATCGAGCACGGGGTCTGCCATCATGAAGGCGGCCGCTGACGGCGTAAAAGCCTTGTCCTTTGAATTGGGGGGCAAAAATGCCGGTATTATTTTCGAGGACTGCGATTTTGAAGAAGCCGTTAATGGAACCGCCCGTTCGGTTTTCACCAACGGCGGGCAGGTTTGCCTCTGCACCGAGCGCCTGTATGTACAGCGTTCAATTTTTGACAAATTTGTAAATGCGCTGAAAGACAAAGCCGAAAATCTAAAAGTAGGTTGGCCCCTGGACGAAGATACTGACATGGGACCCGTTATTTCACACAAACACCGCGACAAAGTTGTGGCCTATTATGAGTCTGCCAAAGAGGACGGTGCCACAGTCATTACAGGCGGCGACGTGCCCGTATTTGGTGATGCCCGTGACCACGGCGCGTTTGTAGAACCCACGATTTTGACCGGCTTGTCGGAAGAGGCTCGCATTGTCAAAGAAGAAGTCTTTGGCCCCGTATGCCACATCGCGCCTTTTGATACCGAAGAGGAGGCAGTGGCCCTCGCAAACAACAGTGATTACGGTTTAGCCGCAACGGTTTGGACCACTAATTTGCAGAGAGCCCACCGGGTTGCACAGCAAATGGAAGTGGGTATCGCCTGGGTCAATACCTGGTATTTACGAGATCTGCGCACACCTTTTGGGGGTGTGAAGCTGTCGGGAGTCGGTCGTGAAGGCGGCGTGCACTCACTGAATTTCTACAGTGAACCCACCAATATTTGCATCAAACTTTAAAGCCAGAACAGGAATTTTACATTCATGAGCGATTCAATCATTCGAGAAGCGGCAGACCTGATTCGCAGGGCCCATGAAACGGGAACGGCCTGTGATCCAGTGCGTGGTTTGTTGCCCACTCAAAGTGTGGAGGCAGCCTATGCGGTGCAAAAGCTAAATGCAGACTATTGGCAGCAGCAGGGGCGTCGCGTGGTGGGTTGCAAGGCGGGCCTAACGTCAAAAACAGTGCAGCAACAGCTGGGAGTTGATCAGCCGGATTTCGGTTTGTTATATGCGGATATGTTTGTGTGTGACGGTGAGCAAGTCTCTCTCGATGCGGTGCTGCAACCAAAAGTTGAAGCGGAAGTTGCCCTGGTGCTCGGCAAAGATCTTGACGTGGACCTGCCAACGGTTGCCGATGTGATTGGCGCGGTAGATTACGTTCTACCCGCGATTGAAATCGTAGGCAGCCGGATAAAAAACTGGGATATCAACATTGTTGACACCATTGCCGACAATGCCTCTTCGGGTTTGTTTGTTCTGGGAGGCACACCAAAGAAATTGGAAGATTTGGACCTGCGTTTATGCGGCATGGTGATGGAACGTCGCGGCGAGCAAGTCTCGAGTGGTGCCGGGCAGGCTTGTCTGGGGCACCCATTGAATGCGGCTGTGTGGTTGGCCCGCACGTTTGTTGGTTTGGGCACACCGTTGAAAGCGGGGGATATTATTTTGACCGGTGCACTGGGCCCTATGGTCAGTGTTGAACCTGGCGATCAGATTGAAGCTCGGATTTCAGGCCTGGGCTCGGTACGAGTGGGTTTTTCAAAGGAGAAACAATCATGAGTGCGGGTAACAAGGTGAAGGTCGCCATCATTGGTTCGGGCAACATTGGCACGGATTTAATGATCAAAATTATTCGTACCTCTGATGTATTGGAAATGGGCGCAATGGTTGGCATTGATGCCAACTCGGACGGTCTGGCGAGAGCTGAACGTATGGGTGTGCCAATAACCCATGAAGGTATTGAGGGTTTGCTTCAACTGCCAGGTTTTGACGACATTCAAATTGTGTTTGATGCCACCTCCGCCGGCGCTCATCAACATCACAATGAAGTACTGCAAGCAAAGGGCAAACAGGTCATCGATTTAACACCTGCAGCGCTGGGGCCTTATGTCGTGCCTGTTGTGAACATTGAGCAACATCTGGACGCCGGCAATGTCAACATGGTCACCTGCGGTGGCCAGGCCACGATTCCCATGGTGGCGGCGGTCAGTCGAGTGGCTGAAGTCCATTATGCAGAAATCATTGCCTCAGTCTCTTCTAAATCAGCAGGGCCCGGCACCCGCGCTAATATCGATGAATTCACGCAAACCACTGCAAAGGCTATTGAAGAGGTGGGTGGTGCGGCGAAAGGTAAAGCCATTATCGTACTGAACCCTGCCGAACCTCCCATGATCATGCGGGATACAGTTTTGGTTTTAAGCGAGAGCGCAGACGAAGCCGAGATTGAGCAGTCAATTGAAAAAATGGTTGCAGAAGTTCAGGCCTATGTGCCCGGCTACCGTTTGAAACAAACGGTTCAGTTTGAACACGTCAGTGATGAAAACCCGCTGTTAATTCCAGGTTATGGCGATTTTTCCGGTCTTAAATCTTCGGTGTTTCTGGAGGTGGAAGGGGCTGCACATTACCTTCCCGCCTACGCCGGTAATCTTGACATTATGACCTCGGCAGCACTTGGCACCGCCGAGCAAATTGCCCAGCGAAAATTTATCAACCAGGCCGCGTAGAGGAGGATTGGACCATGAACACAGACTCGAAAAAACTTTATATTCAGGATGTGACACTGCGTGACGGCATGCATGCCATTCGCCATCAATACAGTATCAAAAACGTGCAAGATATTGCCCGCGCCTTGGATGCGGCTGGCGTCGATGCCTTAGAGGTTGCCCACGGCGATGGTCTGGGAGGCTCTAGTTTTAACTACGGCTTTGGTGCGCACACCGATAAAGAATGGATTGAAGCGGTTGCCGATGTGGTTGAAAACGCGGTGCTCACGACCTTAATTTTGCCCGGCATTGCCGTTAAAGAAGATTTGAAATGGGCTTACGACGCGGGTGTGCGTTCGGTGCGAGTTGCAACCCACAGCACCGAGGCTGATATCTCTCGACAGCACATAGAATTCGCCCGCGAGTTAGGCATGGACACCATTGGTTTTTTGATGATGTCACACATGAATGACCCTCAGGGTTTGGCGGAGCAGGCGAAGTTAATGGAGTCCTATGGCGCCGAGTGTGTCTATGTGGTTGATTCCGGTGGCGCCATGAATATGAACGACGTTGCCGCGAGAGTAAAAGCCTTTCGCTCGGTGTTGAAGCCGGAAACACAAATCGGCATTCATGCCCATCACAACCTGGCACTGGGTGTTGCGAACTCTTTGGTTGCTGTTGAGCACGGTGCTACGCGTATTGATGCCTCTCTTGCCGGCATGGGTGCAGGTGCGGGGAACGCCCCCTTGGAAGTATTTATCGCAGCCGCAGATCGCATGGCGCTCAGTCACGGCAGTGATCTTTATCGCTTGATGGATGCCGCAGATGACTTGGTTCGCCCACTTCAGGATCGGCCCGTCCAGGTTGATCGAGAAACATTGTCTCTGGGTTATGCGGGTGTTTATTCAAGCTTTTTGCGTCACGCAGAAAAAGCTGCTGAAACCTATGGGCTTGATACCCGTGAGATTTTGGTCGAGCTCGGCGCTCGCGGGATGGTCGGAGGTCAGGAAGATATGATTGTGGATGTTGCCCTCGATATTCTGAAAAAAAATGACGCAGATAAAAAAGCCAAAGGGGTGGCAGCATGAACACAAAAACCACACAAGCCGACCTGGAAAGTATCGCAGCAATCGTAGACAGCGCCGCCCACAATGCGGAAGCCATCCAGCAACTGTCGTTGCAAGGTCACACGCTTTCACTGGCCGAGGCCTATCAGGTTCAGCGTTTGTCTTTGTCTCGGCGCATTCAGCGTGGAGAGCGGCAGGTGGGCATTAAAATGGGTTTCACCAGTCGAGCCAAAATGGTTCAGATGGGTGTTGATGACATGATCTGGGGCCCCTTAACCGATGTGATGGCCATTGAAGATGGCGGAGAAATGGACTGGTCCCGTTTTATTCACCCCCGCGTGGAACCGGAAATTGCCTTTTTGTTGAAACGACCCTTAAGCGGAAACGTTAGTTTAGCGGAAGCGATGAGTGCAATAGAAGCTGTGGCGCCCGCACTCGAGGTTATTGATTCCCGTTACCAGAATTTCAAATTTTCTCTGGAAGACGTAGTGGCGGATAACTGTTCCTCCTCGGGTTTTACCGTGGGCGCCTGGCAGAAAGCGACTGTTGACCTGAGCAATCTCGGCATGGTGATGGAGTTTGATGGCAACCCGGTACAAATTGGATCCAGTGCCGCGATATTGGGTAATCCTTATCGCTCACTCGCGGCGGCAGCAAGAGTGGCCGGTGAGGCGGAACTGGAGCTTGAGGCGGGATGCATCGTTTTGGCTGGCGCCTCAACGGCTGCCGAAGCACTTAAGCCCGGCGTGCATGTAAAGCTGAACGCTGAACAATTGGGTTGCGCTGAATTTAAGGTCTCCAGAGCTTAACCCAGATCGATCAATAAGGTTTCACAGAACCGGACAGGAATTAGACATGACAGTGAATGCAAAAGTAATAGAAGGAAAAGCCAAACCTCGCGGTACTTTTCCACACTTCAAACGTGCCGGTGACCTTATCTATGTGTCAGGCACCAGCTCCCGCCTTCCCGACAATTCGTTTGTAGGGGTTGAGGTCGATAGTCTGGGCACAACCCGATTAGACATTGCCGCACAGACGAGGGCTGTGATTGAAAACATCAACGATATTCTAAAAGCCGCGGGAGCTGAGCTAAAGGATGTGGTTGAGATCAGCACGTTTTTGGTCAACATGAATGACTTTGGTGATTACAACCGCGTTTACAGCGAATACTTCAACGAAGCGGGCCCGGCGCGCACCACGGTTGCCGTGCACCAGTTGCCTCACCCGCACCTGCTGATTGAAATCAAAGCAGTGGCCTACAAACCACTGAACCAATAATCGGCCTAACACCGGGCGAGGAGAATACCGTGAGCACAAACCTCATAAAAAATGTCAGCAAGCTGTCTACCTTCAACTTTCAACAGTGGATTGCGGAACACGAGCACCTGCTGAAACCACCGGTCAATAACAAATTGATTTGGGAAGACGCCGACATGATGGTCACCGTAGTGGGTGGGCCGAATGAGCGTTATGACTATCACGATGACCCCGTGGAGGAATTTTTCTATCAGATGAAAGGCAATGCCTTTTTACGGATTATGACGGAAGAGGGGCCTCAAGACCTCCATATGAAAGAGGGCGACATATTTCTATTGCCCCCCCACGTTCGGCACTCACCGCAGCGCCCCGAGGCCGGCAGCATTTGTCTGGTGATCGAACCCAAACGCCCTGAGGGTGCTAAGGATGCGTTTGAATGGTACTGCCAGGAATGTAATCACCTGGTTCACCGTGCGGAGTTGATTTT
>CAJWCA010000058.1 GCA_913020395.1 uncultured Cellvibrionales bacterium
TCTCGTCAACATCGAGTGTGATCGGCATTGGCCAAAGAGTGCCGTCTGACAGGCGCATTGTATCCATGACTGACTCATAGTCGGCCTTGCCCATAAAGCCGTCTAGTGGTGAAAAGGCTCCATTTAACAACAACTCAATATCGCAAAGCTGCCGCTTGCTTAGGTCCCAGGATACATTACTTTTAGCCTGTTCCTTTTCGTGGGCCAAGGCGTCGCCTTTTACGTAAAGATCGAGGAGTTTGCCGCCGTGGGCTGAATACTCATCTGTCATCGGGGTTTCCTGTAGTGTGAGGGATCAAAATGACCAAAATAAAGGAATTAACACAACTGCTGTTAAACCAACCAAGATACTGAGCGGCAAGCCCAGGCGGAGGTAGTCGACAAAATGATACCCCCCTGGGCCCTGCACCATTAAATTGGTTTGATAACCAATGGGGGTCATAAAACTTGCCGAGGCAGCAATCATGACGGCAACCGCAAACGGTGTGGGGCTAAGCCCTAAAGAACCGGCGGCGCTTATCGCTATGGGGAACATGATAATGGCAGCCGCATTATTGGTCATGGTTTCAGTCAAGACTACTGTAATGACATATACAATAGCCAATAAAATCAGCGGGTTATCCTGGGCCAGGTTCAAAGCACTGCCCGCCACCAGTGACGCTAGCCCCACCTTTTGAGTGGCAGCCCCCAAGCCAAATGCGCAGGCAATCACTAGTAAGACCCGAAAATCAATGCTCTTTCTCGCCACCTCGAGACGCAGACAGCCCGTGGCCAACATTGCAGCTCCGGCGAGAATGCCCGCCTGCAGTATTGGCAGCCACTCAAGCCCCACTGATACCAACATAGCCAGCACAATGGTCAACGCCAAGGGGGCTCGCTCGTGTCTCACGTTGTCTGTATTGAGCAAACGGCTTACCAGTAAAAAATCCCGGCTGTTTTGATATTTGAACAAAAAACCCTTTTGAGCTTCGAGCAGTAAGGTATCACCCGCTTGCAGAGTAATCTGACCTAACTTGCCCGCTAATCGCTCACCGTTTCGCGCGACAGAGAGAACAGCGGCATTGTAGCGGTGCCGGAATCTAGCTTCCCGGATGCTTTGACCGGTTGCTGGGCTAGCCCCGGACAATACTGCTTCAAACAAACGGCGATCCTTCTGATTACCACTAAGTTTAAACGTTTGCGTGGTTGCCGGAACCAAGCCTTTAATACGCCTGAGTTCAACCACCGATTCTACTGCGCCGGCAAATACAAGCTGGTCTCCAGCTCTAATTTGAGTGCTGGGGCTGACGGCTAGCACTTCGTCGCTGCGGTCAATATCAACTAAATAAAGCCCGGGTAAATGCCGTAAACCGGCTTCCTCTACGGTTTGATCAATTAATTCGCAGTCGTCATTAACCTTCATTTCAACCAAGTATTCGCGCAGGTGATCAAAGCTGGCGCTCGCACTTTCTCTGTTAGGAAGAAGAAATCGGCTGAATAACAACAAATACACCACACCAACCAGAGTGATAGGCACCCCAATCCAGGCCAGTTCAAACAAACTGAAGCCTGGAAGCCCAGACTGGCGTAACATGCCATCCACAACCAAGTTGGTACTAGTGCCAATCAAGGTGCAGGTGCCTCCCAAAATTGAAGCATAACTCAGGGGTAAAAGCAGTTGAGAGGGTTTAAATCCAGTTCTTTTGCACCAGTTTTGCACTGCGGTCGTGAACATGGCCACGACGGGGCTATTATTGGCAAAAGCACTTAAAAATGCAGCGGGAAGCAGCAGGCGTGTCTGCGCAACGGGCAGTGTAGTTGGCCTGCCTAACAATGAGCGACTTAGCCAGGCAACGGTGCCCGACTCCTGCAGCCCGGCCACCACAACGTAGAGGACAGCAATTGTGGCGATACCCGGGTTACTAAAACCCGCTAAAGCCTCAGACGGGCTTAAAATCCCACTAATGAGCAAAATCCCACTAGACGCCAACAGTACGACATCAGACGAGAAGCGATTGCTCGCCAAGACCCCCAGCGTGCCCAGCAAGATCACACCGACAAAAAGTAACTCCATGGATAGTGTCACAGTGATTATCTATAGTCCCTACGTGTCATTTATCGTTATTTTAGTACGCCAGCATCATAACACTGGGATCCTTCCGGCGGAAATAGTGTTTAATCTCAATGCCTTGAGTGGACTTTATCACGCTTTATCGCGCAATAACGTCAGTTCAGCCCAAAAAACGCACTTTCCCCAAAGAGGTGCCTGAACTTGCGTTTAGGCTTATACTCCAAGAAGTTCTGTATTGTCATTATCGAGAGAGTATTTTATGAAAGTACGCGTTTCTCCTGTTTTGCTTGGTTTGTGTTCCTCCCTGCTGTTACTCGCACAGCCGAGCATTGGCCGCACCCTGGACGCAATCACCTTTACCCCTGCTCAAGCTGAAACCACGGTTGAGATCGTCGAGAAACTGGGTACCAGGCACTACCGCGATAAAATCCTGGACGACGAGCTTTCAAGCCGCTATCTCGATCTCTTTATCGACACTCTGGATCCAGGCAGAAGCTATTTCTATCAGAGTGATATCAACCAATTTGAACGGCACCGCCTGCAGTTTGATGACTTTCTTAAGGCCGGAAAGCTAAATGTCAATTTTGACATTTTTGATACTTACCGCAATCGTGTATCCAGCCGCCTCGAAGCCAATATCGCTCAGCTCAATGATGATGAATTCAGCTTCGACTTCGAACGTGACGAATCGCTGAAAATCGACCGGGAAGAAGCCAATTGGCCCGCTGACAAACAGACTGCCGATGAACTGTGGCGCAAGCGTTTGAAGTCGAGTGTATTGAGTTTAAAAATGACAGGCAAAACCATTGCCGAAGCCAAGAAGACTCTGACACGACGCTTTAACAACCAACTGACAAGGATTTCGCAACAAGACGGTGCGGATGCCTTTGAAGTTGTTATTAACTCCCTGACATTGCTCTACGATCCCCACACTAGCTATCTTGCCCCACGGACGTTGGAGAACTTCAATATTTCGATGTCATTGTCACTAGAAGGCATCGGCGCCGTGCTTCAGGCTGAAGACGAATACACAAAAGTTGTGCGCCTGATTGCCGCCGGCCCCGCAGACAAACAAGGCGAGTTAAAACCTGCCGACAAGATTACTGCAGTCGGTCAGGGCCTGGACGGTGAAATGGTTGACGTTGTCGGCTGGCGCCTCGACGAAGTAGTGAAGTTAATTCGCGGTCCAAAAAACACTACTGTCAGATTAGACGTGCTTGATGCCAATGCAGGTGACGGCAGCAGTAAAACCATTCGCATAAGCCGCGGCAAAGTTAAACTGGAAGAGCAGGCAGCCAAAAAATCGACCCTGGAACTCACTGACGGGGAAAAGGTATACAAGCTGGGCGTTATCGACGTTCCCGCCTTTTATATTGATTTTGAAGCCTATCGCAAACGCGACCCCAACTTCAAAAGTACAACCCGTGACGTTGCCAAACTGGTCATGGAGCTACAGGCAGAAAATGTCGACGGCATTGTTTTAGACCTTCGCAATAACGGTGGCGGCTCACTTCAGGAAGCAACCACCTTAACGGACTTGTTTATTGATCCAGGTCCGGTTGTTCAGATTCGCCAAACCAATGAGCGGATTTCCAGACATTATCAATCCCGTGGCAATGCAATCTATAGAGGCCCACTGGTCGTTCTGATTAACCGACTGAGCGCATCGGCTTCCGAGATTTTCGCCGGGGCCATTCAAGACTACAATCGAGGATTGATTGTTGGTGTGCAGTCGTTCGGAAAAGGCACGGTGCAATCATTAACTCCCGTGAAGGAAGGTCAATTAAAAATAACCGAGTCTAAATTCTACCGCGTTTCGGGTGATAGCACGCAACACCGGGGTGTGATTCCCGACATCGCGTTACCTGCCTTGGTTGACCTGGATGTGGTTGGTGAAAGCTCCTATGACAATGCCCTGCCTTGGGATCAAATACACGCGGCACCTCACAATCGTTATTATGATTTGCATTCCGTGATTCCAACCCTGGAGGCTCAACACCAGGAACGTGTTAAAGACGATCCAGATTTTGTCTACCTGCTTAATCAGCTATCTATCATTGAAGACAATCGAGATGTAAAAACCTTGTCCTTGATGGAAAGCAAGCGAGTAGAAGAGAAGTCTGTATTAGAAAATAAAAACCTGGCTAACGAAAACCAACGCCGCAGTGCAAAAGGTTTGCCTACTTATGCCAGTGTTGAGGCCATGAAAAATGCCGACAAAGGTGGAGACGGGGAACCTGAATTAGCCAGCACAGCTGGCGGTCCGCCAACAGGGCCTGCTATAAGCCCCGCGGCAAATGACTCCGCAAGTGTTGCTGCCAAAGCCGACGGCGACGAGGAAACCTCTGCTGACAACGACCCTTTACTGCATGAAACGGGTTACATTCTTATAGACTTGATTCATGCCATCAATACTAAAGAAAACTTTAAACTGGCAAATTTCTAAGAGTAAACATCAGCCCAACCACCGCCTCAGACGACGTTCAAGGTCGTCGAGGCGCACGGGCTTAGACATATAATCATCCATTCCAGCGGCCAGACAGCGAGATTGAATACCTTCGGCAGTATTGGCCGTCATCGCCACGACAGGAGTGTGGCACCCCTGCTCTTCCTCGATTAGTCTTAGTTGACGTGTCGCGGCATATCCATCCATCTCGGGCATCTGGCAATCCATCAGAATCAGATCGAATCGCCGCTCATCCAGCGCCGCCAGAGCATCCAGGCCATTGTCTGCTAACACGACTGAATAACCCAGCTTTTGCAACAGACTTTTTGCCACCATCTGATTGACCCTATGGTCCTCCACTAACAGGATTGTCTTGTCTCGATTACGACTTTGAGGGTCAAATTCGAGGTGTGAATTGCGCCCCTTAAGACTCTGCTCAGTGGCAAACCACAAACTCACAAAGGCATCGTGGAGACGCTGGGGCAACAAGGGCTTGCTGATAATGCGTAACTGGGTGTGCTGATTTAAGTGGTCTCTTACCGCGTCTAAATGTCTTAACAAGGGACTGAGAGCCAAAACTTGCTGAAGTTTGCAATGGTTGGGGTCTTCAGCCATTTTTTTAGAGATGTCTAATATGCCAATGTCATTGACTGGGGCCCAGAGCACAACGCCATCAAAAGGGTGTTCACTGTCCAGTCCATCATCCAGGCGAATCAGCGCCTTTTCCGGGTCACTGACCTGCTCTACTCGCATTCCCCAACGCCCGAGTTCGGCCAGTAAAGATTCATCACTGCGCGCCGGTGGAGACACCAATAACACTCTTTTGCCTTTTAGTTTAGGCAGGTTGTTCAGCTGCCAGGGTTTCTGATCTGCAATATCAAAACAAATAGACAGTCGCAATTCGACTCCCCGGCCAGCCTCTGTATCGATATTAATGGAGCCACCCATGCACTCGGCCAGGCCCCGACAAATACTCAACGCCACACCACCCTCTGTGGTTTCTTCCACTGTATCGTTTTCGATCGGCTCATCCTGTGGCCTCGGGGGTTCGCTCTCAGCTAACAGGCTATCAGTGATGAGCACTTTGAGTTCGCCGCGCTGATTCTTGTCGTATTTAAAATCTGCAGTGATCAAAAGTTCGCTGTGTTCGCTATTTTGAACCGCGTGACTAAACAGATAACCAAAAACTTTACTAAAACGAATAGCGTCCCCTTTCACTCGAGAGGGCAATTCATCTGAAAATTGAAAATGAACCTCTATGCCGTGTTGATAAGCTTCAACCGCCACTTCTTCAACTAAATTTTCCATATGCCGCGGTAAATTAAACACCGCCACATCCAACACTAAATCCTTTGCGGCGATTCGGGAGTAATCCATTACATTGTCGGCCAGGTCAAGCTGCCTTTCCGACGCGTTTTCAGCCAGCGTAAGCAACTCTTGCTGCTCTGCATTGAGATTACTGTTACCGAGCAAGGTTAAGGCGCCCAACACATCATTGAGGGATGTTCGGAATTCGTGACTTAGGTTACTGAGAAACTCATCTTTAAAATCCATCGCAGCGCGAGAGCCTAGATTCACCTCTTCCAGGCTTTTGGCTTTCTGCTGTAAAGCCATATTGGCTTCCAGACTCTGCCAATAGGTTCTGGAGGTGCCCCTGGCCTGATGGCTGAGCGTAAAGTAGAAGACCACCATCATGAAGCCATAAAGATAACCTTCCATGGTACCCAGCACCATTGCTGCCAGCGCCACAGGTAATTGACTAAAGGCGAGATAGGCGGTCAAAAAACGACTGTAAGGCGCAAATGCACTGGCAACACTAGACCCGAAAACAACGGTATATAACCATATGATAGGGGTTTCAGCGGTCATTCCGAGCTCTAAAGTAATGCTGACTAGAATGACACTCCACCACCCTGCTCCAATGAAAGAGGCAAAGAAATAGCGGTTACGCCAGGCGGCGGGCCCCCGGGCATAGAGCGCATCAAAACGAAAGAGGTAATAACCACGGTACAAGGTCAGTAGTAGTAGTCCGGCGCCCAGTACTACTGCTTTCTCCTTTGCCGCTTCGAAAAATTCCCCAAACGCCAGGCACAAAACATAGGCGCAAAAACTTAGGATCAGCCCCCGACGGCTGTATTTTGCCATTCGAGAATCGGTTTCTAGCATATTTGCGCGGTTTTTCTTGGCCTTGCTATCGCTAATAAACAATTTCAAAATAATTAACCTGAAGCCCCTCGCCGGGGTCAACCTATTGAGTGGAAGAACGTTCTACAACAGAGCATTATTAATTAGTCCGTTCTGAAACAGTTGCTCTGAAATAGCTGCTCTGAAATAGAGAGTTTAACTAACTTTAAACCAGCAAACACCTCGAATCACTCATATCGGCAACAGATACGCTATGATAGCAACATTAAAAGACCCATTTTTGGCACTGAGCCACGGCCAAGTGTATAAACCACAAGCAGACAACAGCCAAGAGAGCGATAGCCTGAACAGTGTGGATCTAAACCAATTTCTGGCCGGTGTGGAGCGAAGGGCTTTCGGAATGGCCATGGTCGGTACCAATAACCGGGAAGACGCCCTGGATATTGTGCAGGACGCCATGATGGGGTTTGTTAAATACTATGCAGAAAAGCCCACGGCTGAATGGCGCCCTCTGTTTTACCGGGTGCTCAACAGCAAGATGATGGATTTTCATCGCCGGCAGAGTGTACGCAATCGCTGGCGGATGTGGTTAGATGACAAAAGCACCAATGACGGTACCGCGGGCCCCGAAGACCACCACAGCGCCTATGCAGACCCCAGTGCCGCCAGCGGTGAGTTGTTTGTGGCATCTGAGCAGCGACTCGAGACCCTGCAGCTGAGTCTTCAAACCCTGCCTCCGCGGCAACGCCAGGCGTTTATGCTGCGTTGCTGGGAGGGCCTCAGCACCAGAGATACCGCTGAGGCAATGGAGTGTAGTGAGGGCAGTGTAAAAACCCATTACTCAAGAGCCCTCGGTACATTAAAAACAGCACTTGAAGGTCAAAGATGAACAAAGGTGATCAAATGTTAGACAGTAGCAAAACTACCTTTGAACGTCAGTTGCAGCTTGAACTGAGCCAAAGCGAAGGTAATATTGAAGAAGACACCGCCAAGCGACTACACATGGCAAGAATCAAGGCCTTGGAAGAAGCCAGGTCACAAAGTTCTTCCAGTGCCACAAAACCAAACTTACTGTTTAAGTACTTTTCAGCCCAGAACTGGAAGGTGATTTCAGCAAGCGGCGTAGCGTGCCTGATGTTAGTCATCCTGGTGTTACCCACCCTTCAGACTAAACAAGCTAACACCCGCAATCCGGCTAACATAAGCGGTGAACTCTTTTCTAATCAGGAAGAATTAGAAATGTTAGAGGATTTAGAATTCTACCAGTGGTTGGCAGATGTTGAACATGGTTAATTTTCGCACACTAATTTGCCTGTTGTTGGCACTCTCGATCTATGGCGCCCCTGTTGTTGCGACACCAAAAACGGATCGGAACCCCACGCCGGAATCGATTGATTGGCAAAATTTGAGTCCCGCTCAAAAAGAGTGGCTCGCAGATGTGGAAAACCGTTGGACAAATCTGTCGCCGCGGAAACAGCATCACATGTTAAGAACTGCAAAACGCTGGCAGAACGCCACGCCGGAACAGCGGGAGATGATCAAGGCTCGCCAACGGCAGTGGCATACACATCACGACAAAGAAAGAAAACACATTCGCGACCGCTTTCGTGAATTTCAGGGTATGCCTCCAGAAAAACAACGAGCACTGAAGCAGGCGTTTCGCTCTTTTAAAAAGATTCCATTGGAGCAGCGGAAAATATTGCGGAACCACTGGAGGTCGCTGCCCCCTGAAACGAGGCATGAGCAAGTTCTGAAAATAATGCAAAAGAGCCCAGAGGAAAGAAAAGCATTTATAGAAAACATCGAAAACAAAAATAATCTTGACTAGGAACTTATTGTTGTAGCGTTTCCACCAATACCGTTTTAATAATAAAACCCAACAAGCCTAGTGCCAGGGCAGAAAATAAAACAAACGTCCCGAACCTGCCTGCGTTAGATTTTTTGGCGAGATCCCAAACAATAAACGCCATAAACGCAATCAAGCCACCCACTCCGATATAAAGTGAGTAGGTTTCAAACTCTTCTATTGTCACGCTATATACTCCCAAAAAAAAACCGCCAACAAAGTGGCGGTTTTAGTTTTCAACGGCAACAATTACAGAGCGGCGTCCAACTCGGGAACCGCTTCAAAAAGATCTGCAACCAAGCCGTAATCAGCAACCTGAAAAATAGGTGCATCTTCGTCTTTATTGATGGCCACAATCACTTTACTGTCTTTCATGCCTGCCAAATGCTGAATCGCTCCAGAAATACCCACCGCAATGTAGAGATCCGGTGCAACGATTTTGCCCGTCTGCCCTACCTGCATGTCGTTGGGAACAAACCCGGCGTCAACTGCTGCGCGAGAGGCTCCCACTGCAGCGCCCAATTTGTCGGCGATTTTGTAAAGCATTTCAAAGTTTTCACCGTTTTGCATGCCACGGCCGCCAGAAATAATAATATTCGCAGCGGTAAGCTCAGGGCGATCACTCTTTGCCAACTCTTCTCCAACAAACTCAGAGACTCCGGCATTTTGTGCACTGTCAATCGATTCAACTGACGCGCTACCACCTTCCGCTGCAACAGCATCAAACGCTGTGGTGCGCACGGTCAGCACTTTAATTGCATCAGTACTTTGTACGGTTGCAATCACATTGCCGGCGTAAACAGGACGTTTGAAGGTATCGGCACTTTCAACACTGATGATGTCAGAAATAGGCTGCACATCCAAAAGCGCGGCTGCACGTGGCAAAGTATTTTTACCATTGGTCGTGGCAGGCGCAAGAATGTGTGAATACCCTTTACCCACTTCGGCAATAAGCAGGGCAACATTCTCAGCGAGTTGATGTTCGTAAGCGGCGTTATCGGCACTGATGACCTTGGCAACACCTTCAATCTTGGCAGCCTCTTCCGCTGCACCGCCACAGGCTGCACCTGCAACCAATACATCGATGTCTCCGCCGATCGCCTTGGCCGCGGCGATGGTGTTCAGGGTGGCGCCTTTAATGCTGGCGTTATCGTGTTCTGCTATGACTAAAATACTCATCCTAATCCCCTTATATCACTTTGGCATCGTTTTTGAGCTTCTCGACCAGCTCAGCGACATCGGCAACTTTAATACCAGCCTGGCGCTCTGCGGGCGGCTCAACAGAAAGGGTTTTAACCCGTGCCGCAACATCGACACCCAAATCTGCAGGCGAAAGCGTCTCCATTGGTTTTTTCTTGGCCTTCATAATGTTAGGCAGAGAAGCATAACGAGGTTCATTCAAACGCAAGTCGGTAGTGATAATCGCAGGAGTATTCAGTTTCACGGTTTGCAGGCCACCGTCAATCTCGCGGGTTACCTGAACGGTGCCCTCTTCAACATTCACTTCTGAAGCAAACGTACCCTGAGGCATTCCGGTCAACGCACCCAGCATTTGACCTGTTTGATTATTATCTGCATCGATCGCCTGCTTACCCAAAATAACCAGGTCAGGAGATTCCTTTTCAACCAATGCTTTAAGCATTTTTGAAATGGCCAAAGGCTGAAGATCTTCATCGGATTCGACCAAAATACCGCGATCGGCGCCCAGCGCCAGTGCAGTACGTATCTGCTCTTGAGCTTGTTTGGGGCCCATGGATACAGCAATGACTTCAGTGGCAACACCTTTTTCTTTCAAGCGGACTGCTTCTTCAACAGCGATTTCACAAAAGGGGTTGATAGACATTTTAACATTGGCGATATCAACATCAGTACCGTCTGATTTGGCACGGACTTTAACGTTGTAGTCAACCACACGTTTAACAGCAACAAGAATTTTCATGGATTTCCCGTCTAATTAATCTGTTGAAAATGAAACGGATCACTTCTAAGCGGCGATTTTGCGTTTACACATAAGCGCCCAATCCGCCTACCGCCTATAAATTAAGCATCGAACGACCGTTTGAGCGGCGAGTATGTTGCCGCTTTCAATGGCCAAAATCAATACCTTTTACGACCAAGCTTACTAGCCTAATGAACCATAAGCCTTCAGCTAGTTATAGGTGCTATTTAGAAAAACGGTAGGTTTTTTAAAGGTTTAGCGCTGTTTTCTTGCTATTCTGAAACACAGAGAAAAGCACAATATGAGCGTTTTTGTCCTAAATAAACCCGTTTTTGTCATTGGTGATCCCGCAATTCTACCCGTATAATGCGCCCCAATAGATAAAAACCCCTACTTTTGGCCTCGAGGAGAGTGTGCGTGGAACGAGAATCAATGGAATATGACGTTGTCATTGTGGGCGCGGGCCCCTCTGGTTTAGCAGCAGCCTGCCGCTTGCGTCAGCTGAATGAAGAGATCAGCGTCTGTGTGGTAGAGAAAGGCTCTGAAGTGGGAGCGCATATTCTGTCAGGCGCGGTATTAGAGCCCACCGCTCTGAATGAACTCTTCCCTGATTGGAAGGAGAAAGGCGCGCCGTTGAACACCCCGGTGACGGGTGACGATATCCTCTTTATGACCAGTGCCGAAAAAGCCATCAAAGTACCCGGCATGTTCGCACCTAAAACCATGCACAACGAAGGCAATTACATTGTCAGCCTGGGTAATGTCTGCCGCTGGCTTGCAGAGCAGGCTGAAGAGCTGGGCGTTGAGATCTTCCCCTGTTTTGCCGCCGCAGAGGTGCTTTACAATGAAGACGGCAGCGTCAAAGGGGTTGCCACCGGTGATATGGGGGTCGCAGAAGACGGCTCTCAGAAAGACGCCTACATGCAGGGCATGGAATTACACGGCAAATACACCCTGTTTGGCGAAGGTTGTCGCGGTCAGCTGGGCAAACAATTAATCGAAAAGTTTGATCTGGACAAAGATTCCGAAACCCAACACTACGGGATTGGAATCAAAGAGCTGTGGAAGATTCCCGCCAAACAACATAAAGAAGGACAGGTTATGCACTCTGCTGGCTGGCCTTTGAGCGAGAGTGGCTCTGCGGGCGGCAGCTTCCTTTATCACATTGAAGACAACCAGGTAGTGGTTGGACTCATCACTGACCTCTCCTACTCTAACCCGCACCTTAGTCCCTTCGACGAATTTCAACGTTTTAAACATCACCCTGCCGCTAAACAATACCTCGAGGGTGGAGAGCGTATTTCCTATGGCGCTCGCGCCATTGTTAAAGGGGGCATTCAGTCCATGCCCAAGATGACCTTCCCCGGAGGGTTATTGATTGGTGACAATGCGGGCACCCTGAATTTCGCCAAGATCAAAGGCACCCACACGGCGATGAAATCTGGCATGGTAGCAGCGGAAGTGATCGCCAAGGCCTTGTCATCGGATCGCGCCAATGATGAGCTGGTAGAGTTTACCAGTGAGTATCAGGCATCTTGGGCTTATAAGGAGCTATACGCACAGCGCAACTTTGGCCCTGCCCAGCACAAGTGGGGCAATCTGTTAGGCTCTGCCTACGCTTTCATTGATATCAATATCTTCAATGGCAATCTCCCCTGGACACTGTCTGATCCAACGCCGGATCACGCCACACTAAAACCGGCGGCCGAGTGCACACCTATTAACTACCCCAAACCCGACGGTAAATTGAGCTTCGATAAACTCTCATCAGTGTTTTTATCGAATACAAACCATGAAGAAGACCAACCGGTTCATTTGACGCTCAAGGATGCGGGTGTACCCATATCTCACAACCTGCCTATTTACGATGAACCTGCACAGCGTTACTGCCCTGCTGGTGTTTATGAAATAGTCACACCAGAAGGTGAAAGTGAGCCGAAGCTACAGATCAACTCCCAGAACTGCGTGCATTGTAAGACGTGCGATATCAAAGACCCAACACAGAATATTGTTTGGGTTGCACCCGAGGGGGCTGGCGGTCCAAACTACCCGAACATGTAAATTCGCCGCACAAAAAAACGGAGACTTTTGTCTCCGTTTTTTTCTAGCCTCACAGATTAATTAAAGAAGCTCACTACACTTCGCCTAATACAAACCCACCGACATCTGTTTCCAGCACGAGCTCCTTACCTTTTAAAACCGCTTTATCCACTAGTTCATAAAAAACACTGCGGCTAATCAACGCATTTAAATTTCGGCGGACTGCAATGTAGGGAGAGGGCTCGCCGGTGAGAGAATCTGTCTGCACCCACAAAGCATGTTCTGCGGATAATACGATGGGCTCTCCTACATTGGTTTTAAACAAAAATGATTCCCCATTGATCCCGGGGGCTGTTTCTACCGCTTGAATCAGAAAAGGCGCGTCCTCTACGGTAATACGCCACTTCTCCACCGGTGTTACAAGAAAATATTCTTCGCCCTCTCTTTTTAATATTGAAGCAAACAGCGCGATCAGACTTTCCCTTAAGATCGGCTCGCCTTCATGTATCCAGGTGCCGTCCCGGCGGATTATTAGATCCATATCTCCAGATAGTGCGGGGTTCCAGGACTCAACCGGTGGTACTTTATTGTTGGAGGTGTAGGCCTCTACTTGAGAAAAGAGAGAACCGGACGAAAGCGGTAATTCTGTCGAGCTCACTGCCCGTGACCAACCAACAGCGCAGACATTTCTTCAAAGGTTGCTTTCATCAAGTCAGCCGGCGAACCCGGATTCACGGGCAACCAGGAGCCCTGACTTTCAATATTGATTCGATCGAGAAACGTGCCCGCCATTGCGTCATAAACTTGCACCTGAAGCGCCAAACGATCCAGCCCATAACTCCTCTCATCGCCATAGAATGCTTCATCGAACTCTTCGAATGTGCTCATGCCGTCTTTAATCGCCATTAATCGTGGGAACATTAAATAGGCACAGTTATTCCGCCGAGCTTCTTGCAGGGCGGCGTCGAGGCTTAAGGCGCTGGAGCCCAACTTTACTCGCGCGAAGTTTCGCTCCAGGCCCCGACCAAGATTCATCGACAACTGCTCTTGCAGAGATGTTGCCTTACCATCAGAGCGAGGCATCGCCACATAAATGCTACTGGAGGGATCCAGCACCCATGTGCCACTGCGCTCAATTTGGGTTTTACCTGACATGCCTGTGGCTTCATAGGCAACCGCCGTGCGCTCCGCGGTGTGCTGGTATGTACAAGCGGCCAGCGATACCAGGCACGCACTTGCGAGCAAAAGCTTCGTTACACTGTTCATGATTGTTTATTACCGATGTGAACACCAATATCCATCACAAATTCCAACAAACCATCCATGTCTTGAACGACGCCGGAAAAGGATTTCGAGTGATAGAGCTCGACGGCCCCCTGAGTCAGGGCCCAATAGGCCGCATAATAATAATACGGAGGCACATCTTTTAACTTGCCCTCCCCAATGCGGTGCTCAAACATTTTATTGAGAGATGTTTGAATGGCGTTGCGCATTTGATGGAGTTCATCAATCAACTCGGGCGCTTGATTCAGCGCGATGATTTTTTCTTCCAGCCTTTGAAATAAACGATCTTTTACCGGGTTGGCTATGCGCGATTCAAAATAGGCCCGCGCCGGCGCCTTGATGTCACCTTTAGACGCTAACTCAATCGCGTCTTTCAGCTTACTGGCCAGAGACTCTTCATAGTCAAACAGCAAACGCATGTAAATTTCTGTTTTAGACGTGAAATGCTTATAAATTGTACCCTTGCCAATGTCCACCTTACTGGCAATTTGTTCAACCGTTACCGACTCTTCCCCCTGCTCTATCAGGAGTGCCAATGCCGCGTTGAGAATGTCATTTTCACGCTGTTTAAACTTTTCTACCTTGTGTCTGGCCTTTTCCATGCCCGCTCTATCTTCCCTGCTTTTTAGTCTTTCGCTTAACCCAAGCTGGCTCATAATTCCCCCGACTCCCAGAAACCACCTTTTTATTGACTGCAATTCCATGCAACAATTGAAATCATACAGACTTCGGCCAATAATTAGGAGCACTTATTGACGCGTCAATGAGCTTGCATTATGCGCCGTCCCATTTTCGAAGACAGGAATCAAATGAATGCCCAATGCCAGCATTAGCAACGCCATAAAAACACTGGAAGAACTCATCTCAAGCCTGGATAACGCCTACTGGGAGGCCTCCACGATTGAACGAAAAGATCGTTTCTACGACGTCATAAGCACCATCAATGTCGAATTGTCTGAGCTCGCCAAGTTAAGCATTCAAGATCACGACCTGGAGTATGAGCCGATCACACCGGAATTCAGGCAGGCAAATACCAAGCTCAGCAATTTGCGCCGACTACTCGACGACACCGTATTTCGCTCCAAAACAGCCAGTAAACTCGAATCAGATATAGGTGATGTGATTGCCTTGGCAGGCAATTAAACGAGATATAACCTTTGAATTTTCAAAGACTTATCGGTCTAAATGGTGTCTCTGACACAGAGAGCCGCAGCGCCTTGTTCTGCAGTCGCCTACTCGAACTTCCAATGTTTGTGGCTGCATTCTCGATCGCTGCCATCTGGTACAACAGCACAGTAGACCCGAGTTTTGAATATCATCAAGGTTACGACATAGCACTCTGGGCCCTATTTTCACTGGAAACGGGCCTATTGTGCTTGCTCGTTAAGGATAAAAAGCGTTATTTGCGAGAAAACTGGATGAATAGCCTCATTATTCTCATGGGGCTGCCATTAATTTGGGGGTTTCCGGTGTATTTCGGTGCGCTGCGATTACTTCGGATTTTCCTTCTATTCTCCCTCTTTCTTCACATTGGTTCGTCGACTCGACAGCTATTTGAAAAGAAAAGCCTTGGGCCCACGTTAATGGGCAGTGCCATTATCATTCTCATGGCCGGGGTTATAATGGCCACTATCGACCCGGGCATAAGCGGTGTCACAGAGGGTATTTGGTGGGCCTGGGTAACGGTAACCACGGTTGGCTATGGCGATATAGTGCCCACGTCGAGCATCGGCAGGGCTTTTGCCGCCTTTCTGATGTTGATTGGTCTCGGACTCTTTTCACTCATCACGGCATCTTTAACCGCAACATTTGTCAGAAGTGATGAGGCCCCTCCCCAGGCCAGAGAAGAAGAAAGACTGATTGGACTGGAATCTCAAGTGAAAAGTCTCGAAGACAAGATAGACCGCCTGATCGAAGAATCCGATCGAAAATAGTGTTCATATAGCATTTGAGCTTATTAGATTGATGAACTATCTCCAATCTGTTTAAAAAATACACCCGCCCGGGTTGGCACTTTTGCAGCTCCTCGCTAATACTTAGAAGTAACTGGTGACACACACCCCCCAAGTGTAAGACTGACACCGGTTAGCTGCGAGAGTAGCTAAATTGAGGAATTTATCCTTAATGTTTCACTCCTAATGGTCTTGGCCGGCACTTCCCCCCCGAAGTTGCCGGTTTTTTTTGCGTCTACAACAGTTTGAATCCCGTCAACTGGGTGATAGTCTTTTACCACTCTATGCTCTTTCACTCAGGTTTATGCCATGACTTTCATCGTATTCGACCATGGACTCAGGACTCACACGCCCTGGTACGATGTTTTCCCTCCTAAAAGCATCGAGAAAAGTCACCCCACGGCCCGTATTAAAGCGCTTCAGCCTGATGATGAAAACAAAGAGTCTGAGAGCCCTGCTCATCGTCGAGACTCAGTGACAGAGGCTTATAGGGGCCTTGATGATCAGCAAGACAAAGTACCGGTGCTGTCAGCCTGGCAAATAATGAGTTCTCCGGTTGTTCCCATGTTAGAGAGCCTCACGCTCACTGAGGCGCACCTTCTTTTCGACCAACATGGCTTCAGACACTTTCCGGTAATAAACGATAAGGGGCAGTTAGTTGGAATTGTCTCGGATCGAGATATTCTCCGGGCGGACCTCCAACGCCAACACAGATCGGGGCTCAATGGCCTGTTATCCGAGATCATGCAAACAAGAGTACTCAGTGCACAGCCTGATACCAGCATTAGACATTTGGCACATGCAATGTACGAAAGGCATATCGGCGCCCTGCCTGTTGTCGACGATAACAATCACCTCACTGGCATCGTTACCCGCACCGACATTCTGGGTGTCATTTTAAATGAAGCCCCCATTGAAATATGGACTTAATTGAAGGCACAAATAAAGTTCATCCGCAGTATCCCACCTTGATTTAAATCAAGTCTCGAATCTTGTTGCAATAATACAATTAAACTCTTAGGCGAAGTTTTATACGACTCGCCGTTCAAAAGATCGACATACATTAACACTCTGCTCCGCAGGAGGCTGCTCAAGCCAATGATGCAGCCTCTATAACTTTCAATTCCCACCTCCACAGACGATCGAAAGCTGCTTGGAATAACGTGAATTATGGAATTTAAAGACTATTACAAAATACTGAATGTAGACGCTGATGCCACAGATGTAGCGATTAAGGTTGCCTACAGAAAACTAGCTCGTAAATTCCACCCAGACGTGAGCGACCATAAAGACGCAGAAGAAAGATTTAAAGAAGCAACCGAAGCCTATGAAGTATTAAAGAACAAGGAAAAAAGAGCGGAGTACGATGAGCTCCGACAGTACGGTGCCAGCGCAGATGGTTTTCAAGTTCCCCCAGGCTGGCAAAATGCCAACCCATTCGGCCGGGGCGAACAGCATCACTATGAGGGCGATTTCTCGGACTTTTTTAATAGCATTTTTGGTAACTCCCACGCACACAGTAATTCCAAAACGCAGAGGAATCGACAGCGCGGCCAAGACATTGAAACGGACCTTCCCGTTTTTCTGGAGGATACGCTTGGCAAAGAATCGAAAACTATCGAATACAACATACCTCGACTCCGACCTGACGGACAGACGGAATACCAAAAGAAAACACTCAAAGTTCAAATTCCAGGTGGCGTTACCGATGGAGCACGTGTCAGGCTAAAAAATCAGGGTGGACAGGGATTAGATAATTGCCCGAACGGAGATTTATATCTGCGTATCCGCTTGGTTCCACACCCGTTGTTCGACGTTGAGGGTCACAATCTTGTCATCAGCTTGCCCATTTTGCCCTGGGAGTGCGTATTGGGAATCAAGGTGGAAGTGCCAACACTGACCGGTAAAATCCAATTAACAGTGCCACCCAACAGTGCAAATGGATTGAGAATGCGAGTGGCTGGGCACGGCTTACTGGGGCCAAACGGACGAGGCGATCTTTTTGTACAATTGAACGTGGTCATGCCTGCCTCCACCGATGACAAAGCAAAACAACATTGGCAGGCCCTTGCAGACATGTCTGATGGATTGCCACAGCCCCGCTGGAGTACAAACTGATGTATATCGAAGAGATTCGCACTCTCACTAATCTGCCGACTGAAACCTTGGTCGAAATAGTAGAACTTGGCATTGTTGAACCTGACGGGCAGAACCTTGACAGCTGGACGTTTTCAGACATTATGCTGCTCCGAATCATACGAGCCGCCAGAATCAGCAGAGACTTGGAAATAAACTATGCCGGTGTGGCGCTCGCGCTGTCATTGATAGACGAATTAGAATTATTAAAAATGGAAAACAAGTCGCTTAGACGTTTGATCGACCGACATATGTGTAGTGGCTCAAACTAGATCTGATGTAAACTAGGCTCGTGAACATGCCGAGTCGTATAGTCTGCTCTAAGTTTGTAAGCAGACTATTTTCAAAGATAGACTGATGTGCAAGATTGTCGGAAAGGTGCCAACAAGAGACATTAACGTTTCAGCTCACATGCCGCGCGTTGTTTGCACGGTCATCGTGGAGCTGCTTGTTAGGTGTCAATTTAAATACTTTGACTCCTACTTTCTATTGGCTCGCGCACTGAGATGTTTGTCTGAGTAGAATGGGTTAAGCGTAATTTGCGGTCCATCGTCTAGCTTTATCAACGCTTTATAGTCCAAGATATCTGCCTTCTTCGATGCTCTATCAAGATCATGTTTTGCCACATTCATTGCGGCTCCATCTGTTACGCCAGTTTTGAAAATGGCTTTCCAGCAATTCTCCGTTTCAGGTAACCTTCCCCAATCATCTTTTCTGAGCGAGGCAATAAACTTCCCTCTCTTCTCAATTGGTGCCTCTTCCTTAAATATGACAGTCAAGTGTACATTAATTCCCATGCTCGAAGGTTCCTTGATTCGAATTATTTGTTTTCATAACTTCGGGATGAAGCAGATATTAAGTAGACTTATAGCAGTTGATTCATAGCGATAAGGCCAATTAGTTGGGTGTCTATTGAACAAGAAGATGCCAACCCTAGGCTAAGGCTTATTTTTATTCTTTATCAATAGGTTAAAACAATATCCTATTTATGCCTTTGCGACAAATGAAGCCAGAAG
>CAJWCA010000059.1 GCA_913020395.1 uncultured Cellvibrionales bacterium
TGGAGTTCCAGACGGTACCGCCACCGCCAATTTTCCACCACTCACCACCCTTCCAGGTCTTGGCGGCCATTTCCATTTCCGGGTGTTCAAAGGGCAGAGAGGGATCGCCGGGTACGGTGTAAAAGCGCCATACCTGCTCGCCCGTTTCGCTGTCGTAGGCGGTTACGTAACCACGCACCCCGTATTCAGCGCCGCCGTTACCAATAAATACCGACCAGTTGCTGATTCCCTGATGACTCCCTTCTCCCTGCAGAGTCTGCAGATAGAGTTCAATATCAGACACCACGGCTTCGGTGCGAGCGATGGGTGTGCCAATAGGCAATTCCAGTTCGATTTTAAACGTGGGGTCTTCCGATGGTGGAAAGAATATATTCGGAATGAACCGCATCCCGATTATCGCCGTCAGAAAAGCCCCTACTACCAGCGCCAACGTGACGGTTCGTTGAGACAGCATCTTGTCCAAAGACCTTGAGTAGAGATGCTCAACACCTTCAAAGAAAAGGGTACCTTGCGTCTTGTTTGCCGATTTTTTTTCCGCTTTTAGAAACAACACGCCAAAGAGCGGAATCATCGTCAGAGACAAAAACCAAGAGATCAGCAGAGACAGGGTCACTACTTTGAAGATGGGCGCTGTATATTCCCCTGTGGTAGATTCCGCCAGAAAGATAGGCAGGAATGCAGCCGATGTTGTAAGAGAAGACGTTAACAAAGGCACTTTGAGTTCACTCGCAGATTCCAGCGCTGCCTCTATCGCGCGCAGTCCATTCTCCATTCGTTTAACAATACTTTCTGCCATCACGATGGAGTTATCAACTAACATTCCCAGGGAAATCATTAAGGCTGCTAGTGAAACCTGATCAAGACCGATGCCAAAAAATGACATTGCAGCAATTGAACCCAATATTGTCACGGGTATCAATGTTGCCACCACCAATCCAGTTCTCAAACCCAGGGTAATAAGCATTGTCAGTGTGACAACCACAATGGCCTGAAATAGATTACTAACAAATGATTTTATAGTATTGGTTACAAGAAAAGGCTGGAATGCAACGATTTCAAAGCTATAACCCCATGGGTACTGTTCCTGTAGATCGTTTAGAACGGTCTTTACCGACTTCCCTAGTTCTACAATATTACCGTTTTCAATCATTGAAATGGCGAGATTGAGTGCGGGCTTGCCATTTGTATGCACAATCGCGCGTGGCGGGTCGGCATAGTCCCGGTAAATAGTTGCTATGTCTCCAAGAGGCAATACGCCCTGTACTCCCGGAATAGGGATATAGGTTTCACGCAGCGCTTGAACAGATTCGATATCACCACTAGGCTCAACCGCGATGACTTCATTCGCAGTCGTCACGTCACCGCCCGATAAAATAATATTTTTGGCACCCAGAAATTGCGATATATAAGAAGGGGACATGCCCAAATCTGCCAGGCGGCTATTGTTGTATTCGATCACGATGCGCTCTTCCTGTGCACCGTGAATTTCCACCTTTGCGACCAGCGCTTGCCGGAGCAACTCATCCCTCACCTGGTCGGCGGCAAGTTTTGTGTCGGCATAGTCAAAGCCGTCTGTCACTATTGAGACAACAATGCCAAACACATCGCCAAAATCGTCATTCACTTCGGAGGCCTGGGCCTCATCCGGCAAGTCTTCTTGAGCGGCATCAACCTTGCGACGCAATTTGTCCCAGATGGGCCTGAGTTCTGTATAGGAATCTTTAATATTAACGTTAATGATTGAAATGCCGACCTTTGACTGACTGACAATACTATCCAGCTCCGGCATTTCCTGGATGGCCTTTTCTAACTTGTCGGTAACCAGCATTTCCACCCGAGACGGGTTTGAGCCGGGCAAACGCGTAATCACCTGAGCGGTACGAATTTTAAAACCCGGATCCTGCGCCCGAGAGATCGACTTGAACGATTGAAGCCCTAAAATAATAATGATAGCAACAATCAAAAAAGCCAGTTGCTTGTTTTTTAGAGAGAAGCCGGTGAGATTCATTTGCCCGCCTTTGTTTCAAGTAATCGCTTTACCGTCAGACCATCATAAATCTGAGACAAACCGGCGGTGATCAATTGATCGCCTTTTTGCAGCCCCTCAAGCACCTCCACCTCTTCAAGCGTAAAGTCACCTGTTTGAATAAATCGCTTTTTTACAAGGCCCTGGGTTTCATCAATTGGCTCATAAATAAATACAAACCGCTGCAGCCCCTCCTTGCCAATGGCGATGAGAGGCGCCCACAGGTTTTTAGAGGCACCGGCAATGCTCACACGAAAACTAACCTCCGCCGCCATGCCCGGACGAAGAATCTGCTCATTGTTACTCATGCGAACAGTGACCGGGTAAGCAGATTTTGAGGTGCTGGCACTGCCAATTTCGGTAATTGTCGCCTCAAAACTTCGTTTTTTTAAGCTGGGGAAGTTGACCGTCGCCTCATTGCCAATAACAATCGAGGTTATCAGGGATTCTGGAACAGCAACCACCACCTCAATAGTCGTCCCGCAATTGAGTGTCACAACTTCCTGTCCCAGAGTTACGTTTTCATTGACTTCCGCGTGAATTTCACTGACCTCGCAACCGTCCCCCGGTGAGCTCAACCGGGTGTATCCGAGCTCCTGCCGACTGAGTGCCACCGAACTAGCCACTTGATCGAGTTGCGCCTGAGCCGCCTGATACTCGGTTTGGGAGTTGTCAAACTCGGCCCTGGAAATCAGCTGGCGATCATAGATATTTTGCATCCGAATGAATTGATTTTTGCTGTTGATTGTTTGTACGTTGGCCTGTCGGTAAGAGGCCTCATCGCGCTCTAGCTTTATCTTCAAATCAGAGTCATTGAGCTTTGCAATTAACTGCCCCCGCTCGACTTTTTGACCGACCTTCACAGGCAACTGGATAATTTGCCCGGTTGTGCGAAAACTTAGTTTTGAGCTGATGGCGGCTTGAGAACCACCGGCAAAACGCCGATAGATATCCTGAGGCGTCTCGGTGACTGTGACAGTTCTCACCGGGCGAATTCTTTTCTCCAGTATAGGCTCCTCCTTGGCCATGCACGCGCTCATTAATATCAGTACCGCTGTGAGACCCGTCAGACGACAAGTGTTGGAGAGTGTGGTTTTCATAATGGTTTAAACCTTTAGTACTGTAATGAGCTCGATTATTGGTGTTATTCTTGGCAGCCTGTGCCTGTCGGCAGTGCGCCCATCCTGAAGAACATGGCATTGCATGCTATACATAATAGTTATTATGCTTCTACAACTTGAGTGTAGACGACGGCGGCCCTTAAAATGAGAGTCTTGCATAGTTAAACCTCTTCCGCAATTTCGTGCACTATACTTCCGAATTCAAATTTGCAACACAACGATAGGTGAAAATTTCAACATGAAGCCATGTAACTGGATCCGGTTTATAACCTTGCTGCCCTTTGGGCTCTTACTGTCCACACTCTCGAGCGCCAGCGACTTTGCCGAGGTGTATAAACGGGTAAAACCCACCGTTGTCACGATCAAGACCAATGAGTACGTTGAACGCCAAACCGAGCGAGGACGCACTGATCGTGAAGTTGCCGGCATCGGCTCCGGCATCTTGGTCAAGGGGGGTTATGTTGTGACCGCCGCTCATGTCGTTCACAGTGCCGATAGACTCCAAGTGGTTACCGCCAAAGGCGATATCTTCGCCGCTAGAACTATCAGCTCCATCTCCGTTGCCGATCTGGCCATTATCGAAATTATCGATGCACCAACTAATCTGCCCACGGCCGCTATTGGAGACTCGGACAAAGTGGAGGTTGGCGAGGAAGTATTTGTCGTGGGCGCTCCACTCGGCCTCTCTCAAACATTAACGGTGGGCCACTTGAGTGGCCGCCGACAACAATCCAACCCGGGCGACCCTATCGACCTTGAGCTTTTGCAAACCGACGCTTCGATTAATCAGGGCAATTCTGGAGGCCCCTTGTTCGATAGCAAAGGCAGGGTCATCGGCATTGTCAGTCACATCAAAAGCACTACTGGCGGCAGCGTTGGCCTGGGTTTTGCGGCCAGTATCAATACCGCCAAGAAACTCTTTCTGAACGCGCCTCCCATTTGGACAGGCATGGACCTTTTGCCGATGTCGCCAACCCTATTGCAGGCTCTCAACGCTCCCTATTCTTCCGGCCTTCTGGTTCAAAAAGTGGCCTTTGGTTCCCTGGGCGCCGAACTCGGCGTGAAAGCGGGTCGCGTACCTGCTACCGTCGGCGGACAAAAAGTTATTCTGGGTGGCGACATTATCATTGGTCTCGGCGGTCAACGTTTGGATTTCTCCACCCAGGGCTTTGAAAGAATATGGCACTACCTAAACGGACTTAAAAAAGGCAGTAACATTCAGGTCACGGTGCTACGCCAGGGTCAAGAGAAAAACTTAAGCGCTGCGAAACCCTGAGGAAGAAGAGCGATAAAGTTCGCCATCGACGCCCCCGCCTGAGCAAACCATCAGGCGCTCACAATTTTCCATGCGCCATCTGCCTGCAGGCAAGCGGTACCATAGGCATCTTCTGTTTCACCGCCAACGGTAACTGTTTGTTGAAACTCCCTGCAGGTCAGCCCAGAATCATTGGTCCCCTGCTTAGTAGCCACCACCTGCCCCGCGGCCCCATCACTTTCCCAGGTAATCGCTTCTCCGATAGGCGCACTGCTTGCTTTGATCTGCGCCGCCTCATGTTCGCGCTGAGCCTGCTCATTCATATTATCTAAGATCTTTAGGGAGATGGCGGTAAAAGTCAGCCATTTCCAGGCATCGGCATCGCTGTGATGATGGCCGTAGCCCCAATAAACATGCCCATGGGGTCGGACAACAATAATGTTATTGTAGCGCCGGTGCCGTGGCGCGACATGCACCAACTGACGACCATGCCGGGCTTTATAGCCACGGTCATCCCGGCGCTCAGCTAGTACGTCGCGCCCGGATTCCTGTCGATGCTCAGATTTTTCCACGCGATTGAGCCCGACAGAGTCCTGACTAAAGGAAGGTCTCGCACTGGCCTGGCTAACGGGCAACAAGGCCAATACGGCAATCAACACGCAAGCTCCCATTCTTTTGATTTGGCGTGTTCTCAATTCAGCTGTCATCTTTTTCATTAGTTTATCCCTCTATTCATTTGCCTCTCGGCATGTATCCGCACAAGTTTGTTAACTTTTGATGTCTAACTGCGCAAGCAAGCTGTGAGTCCAACTGTTAAAAAGCTGTCTCACGTCTTGTGTATTGTGAAACCTATTGTTCACTCCCCAGCTGTGTCCGGCGTCTCTCTGATCCTCTATCTGAAGTAGAACCCGGTCATTCTGGCTGACATCAAAAGCGATCGTTGCACTCCCTGCCCCTTCAGTCACAAACCCTTCAAACGCGCTACGCCCACCGATATCATCTTTTGGAGCAGTGGGATCCAAAGCAAGCAGTTCTGCACTAATGACTAAAGCGTTTGCAGTAGGAGCATGCTGGACCGCATAACCTTGTTGCTCTAGTTGACGTTGCAGGGCCTTTTTATACAACTTGTTCAGACCCGCCTTTTCTTTCTCATTCAGCATCCAGGTTTTATTCCTAAAGCGACCATCTACAAGCGGTTTATCGATGACAGTATTCGCCGTTTGCAAGTCGGCTATAAACACATCTCGGGTCTCTATCCATAAACTTCTTTCCAGCCCGAATGTCTGGTCAAACCGAGACTTCTCCACGGGGACCAGTTCGAGGCGCTCTGCCTCTGCCAGGGTAGTAGCATCATAGCTTGGGCCCGTGGCACAACCCATGGTGAGCGCGGCAGCAATGGCAGTGGTTAACAATAGTTTTCTCATCATTTTTCTCCTTTGCATGAAATAAGGGAGGCGCTTGTTTCATTGACCTCCTTTCTTGGCTACACTTTAACTCCCAGCTAATTTTCCCGTTAATCAGTAGCGGCCAAGCAATCATCATTTTACGACAGCGTGAATCCAGAAAATGACCCTAGACCATTATCAAGCTAGTGATCAGCTATGAATGAGCCACCCTCAAATGTCACAACCCACATGGGCATCGCTCGAGTGATGGCTGTGACATTGGCAGAATACGGGCTAGACCCAGAGGCAATATTTCACGCCTCAGGGCTTACGCTCGATCCACAACAGGCAATGGACGAACGCGTCGCTGCGGTGGCTATGCAAAAGGTCTGGCGCCAAGTCGTTGTTGACACGGGTGATGAAGCATTTGGTTTAAAGTATGCCCAGAACATGCACCCGGCGGCCCTTCAAGGGCTGGGCTTTGCTTGGATTGCCAGCTCGACACTCTACGATGCTTTTCGCAGACTAGTACGTTACTACAGGATCATTTCCAGTGCGGGTGAAGTGATATTGCATGAAGAGGATGGATCGGCAAGGCTCTGGTACAAAATCCCAGCCCCGAAGGGCGTTGCAGCGCCGGCATCACTTGATGCTGCACTGGCCGTTTTTATTCAATTGTGTCGATTCACAAAAGGTATGCAGTTTAAACCCGCACGAGTAGAAATGCAGCGAGTAGCACCAAAAGATCCCACGCCTTTCACGTCATTCTTTCAATGCCCGATCAGCTATGATTGCCCGGAAAATTGCCTCTATTTCAGTTTACAGGAGCTCAATGCAGCACTTCCCATGGCAAGCCCTGAATTGGCCCGGGTTAATGACCAAATCGTTATCGATTATCTGAAGCGCTATGACAAAGATAATATCGTCAGTCAGGTACGGGCCAGTATCATAGAATGCCTACCTTCAGGCGCCCCGGGGCAAGAGAGCATTGCCAGCGCCATGAACACTAGCCCCCGCTCTCTTCAGCGAAAACTCAGTGAGGAGGGAGTGAGCTATAAACAACTGCTGGAAGATGTAAGAAAAGACCTGGCCCAACAGTACCTCAAAGAATCAGGGCGAAGCATTGGTGAAGTCACTTTTTTACTGGGATTCACCGAGCCCAGTAACTTTGCACGGTCCTTTAAGCGTTGGACTGGGATTACACCACACGAATACCGAGAGCAGTAAGCTGCACACCAAGACCACCATTCTCGACCGGTACAGCCCCGACCTTACGCAAACTATTGAGAAGTCCACCCGGCTATAATTGACTTCATATAACGACCATTATCAGTTAACTCCGAATCAGACCACGGCCCCAGTGACGCTACACCCGGTTTTAAAATTGCAGAGCTTTCGTCCTTGTTAACCACCGACCAGGTGCAGTGAGACAACTGGTTGTCTCTGATAAATCTTAGCCATTGATCGACACTCTCCCGGTCAATTTCACCATCGCCATTTGCATTAACTGACCCCCACTCGGAAACAAAGAGCGCCAACCCGGCATCCAAAGCCTTTTGCGCTTTCTCTCTCAACGCCAACTTGTGAGTACCGGCATAGAAGTGCAATGTATATGCAATATTTGTTACACCTTTAATAGGGTTCTCAGCAGCAAGATCAACATCCTGAGACCAACTTTGTGTGCCGACCAGAATAAGGTTATCCGGATCCAATGCCCGAATACTGGCAATCACTTTCTCCGAGTAGGGTTTGATGACGGAACCCCAGTCTGTCTCCCTCAGCGGCTCATTATAGATTTCATAGATTATGTTTGGGGTATGACCATATTTTTTGGCCATATAGGAAAAAAACTCGATCGACTCTTCAATATTTTTTTCAGCTTGGTGCGAGTGCCAATCAACTATCACATAAAGCCCCATGTCAATGGCGGCATCAACCACGGCTTCAACTTTACGGCGATTGTCTTCCGGGTGAGTCAGATAACTCCCCTCTCCTTGCGCCGCCATGGCAGCTCGAATAACGGATGCATTCCAGTGGGTTTTGAACGTTTTAACGGTCTGAGAATTATAATATCTCTCACCCTCCCAGCCATTATTACTCCAGAACAAACTGGGACCAGCCAGTGATGCAGGCTCCAGTGATTGATTGACCACTTGCCCGTCAACCACCGAGAGATTTCCATTCAAACTCACCGGTGTTGAGTCTGCCTCTGTACCCAAAGAGACAAGAACAAAAACTGATAAAATGATAACCGGTGACAAAGCCACAATATCCTTAATTGGCCTGGAAAGATTTCTAAAACGCATTTTCACTCCTGTTAACTGAATAACTACTGACTTTGACATAGTCAAACCGACTTGCAGTGGTCATCGATAAATCGCCGCTGCGAAGGCATTGACGCAACGGACTGTTCAATCACCTCGTGGATATTCATCAGCCGACTTCGAATCTCATTTTCTGGCAGCACATCAACCAGGGGATGATAGGACCCGGCCCTGATACCCTGGCCATGCATCACCGCCAACCAGGAAGTTTCGTTGAACAATTCGCCACCCTCACGAAACACTCGCCCTGTCGATTGATAAAGCTCAATTTTATTGGTCAAAAATTCCGAAATTTCCATCTGGCGGCAATAATTCCAAAAATCGGAGTCATCACGCTTTGTGGCTTTGTAGTGCAAAACCAAGAAGTCGCGTATCTGTTCGAAGTCAGCAAGAGATTGTTTGTTGTAAAGATCGATATCTGATTGATTAAACTCACGCGACGGAAACAAGGTCATCAGTTTGGCAATACTGGACTGAATAAGATGGATACTGGTTGATTCTAATGGCTCCATGAACCCACTGGATAAACCGATGGCAATACAGTTTTTATTCCAGAACTTTCGGCGATGACCCGTTTTGAATCTCAGTTGCCGTGGCTCACCGAGCGGTGCTCCATCCAGGTTATCGAGTAATAGACTGATCGCTTCATCATCACTCATATGTCGCCGACTGTAGACGTGACCATTGCCCGTTCGGCTCTGCAGCGGAATACGCCACTGCCAGCCTGCCGCCTGCGCCGTTGAGCGGGTAAAGGGCAGCGGTTCACCTTCGCTTTCACTGGCAACCGCAACGGCGCTGTCACACGGTAGATAGTGAGACCAGTCGACATAACCGGTATTGAGGGCCTGCTCAATCAACAGGCCACGAAAACCCGAGCAATCGATAAACAAATCACCCTCAATTTTCTCTCCATCTTCCATCGTAACAGACTCAATGAATCCATCCGATCCGCGCAATGTCACCTCATGGATTTTTCCTTCGGTTCTCACGACGCCACGCTGCTCCGCCAATTCTCGCAGATAAGCCCCGTAGAGTCCGGCATCAAAGTGAAAGGCATAGGCGATTTCTGACAAGGGTGAATTACTGATTTTTGCAGGACGCATAAACCGCCCCTGAGGTGCCGCCATAGCCGCAAGGGAAAACGATTCCAAATCAGGCGCCTTGCCTTCGTTAAATAACTTTAACCAATAATGATGAAATTGAATGGCGTCGATGTTTGTGCCGTAGGTGCCAAAAGGGTGCATATAACGATGCCCTTTTTTCTTCCAGTCAACAAACTCTATCCCTAGTTTGAAGGTTCCATTGGTTCTGCGGACAAACTCATTTTCATCTACACCTAAAATGGAATTAAACAAACGAAGCTGAGGAATAGTTGCTTCACCGACACCGACTGACCCAATCTCTTCAGATTCAATTAGCTGAATATTACAATACTGCTCACCCAGCACTTTAGACAACGCAGCGGCCGTCATCCAGCCCGCCGTGCCACCGCCTACAATCACAACCTTTCGAATTCGATTATCATTCATGGGTTTACTCGACCTCAAGTTCTTTCATGTCGCTACAATCTACTGCTGGACAAATTGGTTAATATATTGATCGTAGGGCGGTAGTGATTCTGCCGCCTGTCTGGTCATCTGTTGCATACGCTGTAGATGTGCCTTAACGTCTTCTTGACGGAGTGCAAACACCTTGGGGTCGCAGCGCTGCGGAATAAAACCCAGCCCATTGAGCAAGGCGTACCAACGCGAGGGCTCGATGGGTGAGCCGTCCATTAGCTTCAACTTGCAACGCGCCATAAAGAGATCCAGGGTACTAGCCAGGGAGTCGGGCAACTCCAACGACTGACAATGTCGCCAGAACGGTCGGTTTGATGGCTGCCTGTGCGCACTATCGCATACGGGCTTGCTCGACGTGTATTTATTTACAGAACAATAATATAAGGCGTAGAAATCTCGACAATGCTCGTACAGTTCTCGACCCCGTCGATTATACTCAGCGGAACAAGCACCCATCGATTGTCCACCAGGCAATAAACTGATCAGGCGCAGAATATCTTCATGAAGCAGATGAACACCTGCCAGACCTGAAGGATCAATCTGGCCTGCCGCAGCACCCAACGCGACACAGTTCTTCTTCCAAAACTGCTCCCTTCTACCCGGACTTAAATCATGTATCTTAGGTTCAACTGAAAGTTTGATACCACAGACAGTCTGAATTGAATCAAGCAGATCGCCCGTTCCACTCACCTCACTCTGGTAAGTGTAGTTATAAGCTGTTTTGTCTCGAAGTGGCGTTTGCTCGATCCAGCCATGGGCATGGGATAACACCACACCCAAACTTTTGTTTGGTTTTATGTTTTCGAGGGAAAACTTCACTTGTCGGTTGCAGGGTAGATATTGTGACCAATCCTTATAAACATCTCCCAAGGCCCCATCTAACAATGTCGCCCGATGGCCTGAACAATCCAGAAACAAATTTGCTTCTATCGACTCTCCATCCATCAGTTGAATTCGCTCAACGCCTCCGTCACTAGGGTTCAAGTCCACACTGGAAACCCTACCCACAACTGTGCCAACGCCGTGCGACTTCGCAGACGCTTTTAGTAGGCATCGGTAACTTTCTTTATCAAGCTGCAAGGTATAATCCATCGTTGACAGTACACTCTGTCGGTCTCGAGATGGATGTGAAAACCGACCCTGGGAGGCGGCAATTGCAGCGACAGAAAAACGCTCGAAACGCAAGTCTGTGCCCAGTTGCTGTTGAGAGTTCACCAGGTCGCTAAAGTGGATCGGTCCAATATTGGCGCCGCACTCTCCTCCACCCAAGTAGAAGTCGTGGCCGTCTCGATGCCAATTGACATACTGAGTCGCCAATCGAAAAGTACCGGAACAACGTTTAATTAACGTTCTCTCATCCAACCCCAAGAGTTGATGAAACTCACTTTCCCCGGGTATTTGAACGCTCCCACTGGCGTGCTGCTCGCCATCGTCAATCACTCGAATGCCAATGTCGAGCCCCTTGAGCCGCTTCGCCAGCGCCACGGCGGCACTCCAGCCCTCTAAACCCGCACCCAAAATAACAATGTTTTTCAAACACCCTTCTTTCATACTCCCACCCCATAAAGACTCATTCTTGCATCTGGGGCTGGCTTGGTATTGATTTTTGCATGCAGGTTTTCGATCACGGCTTGATGTTCGGGCATGCTTTCTGCGGCTTCACGCACCAAACGGCGCATACGGTCAAGCTCGCTTTTCACAATTGAGTCAGGTAGTTGTGATGCACAGGGGTGTTCACCTCGAGGAATAAGCCCTTGACCCAGATAGACAGCGAGCCAACTGGGTTTCAAAAACAAGCCGCTTTCATATTCAACAACGTGTCCCTGTTCGCGAAACAACTCCATCTTGTGTTGAAGCGAATCAGGGATTGGCATCGTGCGGCAATAGTCCCAAAACGCTGAATCGTTTCTTTCTGTCGCGTGATAATGCAAAATCAAAAAATCTTTTACCCGCTCATATTCCAAATCGATCAAACGGTTAAATTCATTGCGTTCCGCGCTGGCGCAATGCACATCGGGGAACAACTCGATTAGTTTCATAATGGCAATTTGAATTAGATAAATACTGGTCGACTCCAAGGGCTCCAGGAAACCCGCGGACAAACCGATTGCGATACAGTTCTTTTTCCAGCTAGACTTTCTCTTGCCCGTTTGGAATCGCAGAAAGTTCGGCTCACAAAGAGGCTCACCATCAATGCTGTCAAGTAGGTCTCTTAAAACCGTATCGTCGTCGATGAATTCGTTACAATATACCTGACCATTCCCCGTGCGGTGCTGCAAGGGAATTTCCCACTGCCAACCTGCGGTTTTTGCGGTGGCGCGAGTGTAGGGCGGAGGTTTGTTAACACCAGCACTGGGTACCGCCACAGCACGATTGCAGGGTAACCAGGCACTCCAGTCTTCAAATCCTGATTTCAGTGTTTTCTCGATCAATAAAGCGCTAAACCCAGAGCAATCAATGAAAAGCTCTCCTTCAATGACAGAACCGGACGCCAGAGTAACTGATTGAATAAAGCCGGTTTCTGATTGTTGACTGACCTCAACAACCTTGCCTTCAACTCGAGTAACGCCTTTAGCTACTGAATACTCCTGCAGATAGCCGGCGTACAAACTTGCATCGATATGAAACGCGTAGGAAAAAGTTGACAGCAATGAACAGGGATCTTGAGAAGGTTGCGAAAATCGTTCATTCCGAGCTGCCACAACACCTAGGGAATAGTCATCAATCGGATAGGAATTTCCCAACTTCCGTTGTGCCAACCAATGCTGGTGAAAATCCACTCCACCCAGAGGAAAACCATAGTCACCAAATGGATGAATATAAGCATCACCGTGCTTGCCCCACCCTGCAAATTCGATCCCTAATTTGTATGTGGCCTGAGTTCGACGCATAAAATCGGATTCATCGATACCCAGTGTTTGATTGAAGTAACGCAAATGTGGCAACGTCGCCTCACCCACACCCACGGTGCCGATCTGGTCAGATTCAATCAAGCAAATTTCAATGGGCATCTCATTAAAAAAATGGCTCATAGCTGCCGCCGTCATCCAGCCGGCGGTACCGCCGCCCACAATAACTACTTTTCGAATGGCTTGTGATTGCATGTTTGCCTCTGGTGCTACCGAATCGTCATACACGAATTACTGTCAAGCTGGCAACCAAAAAGCGCACCGAGTGATCGGGGCGCTTCTTGGCTTTTATTGAGTCCTGTTAGAGAATCAACATTACTTAGAACGTTGCTTTAATCACAAACGCCGCTGTCCGATCCTTAACAAACCAGGATCGCTCCTGAAGCAAACCTTCCTGCGTTACCTGCATTAAGGTTTTTGTTGTCGCGTCAGTAATATTAACGATCTGCAAACCCACCGTGATGTTGTCGGTAACGTCGTAGAATATCGATCCATCCAACTGACCGTAATCGTCATTATAAATGGGCAGCGTGGTGATCACGTCGCTGGACGTCAGCAGATACCTCGAACGCCAGTTGTATGCCAGGCGGGCGGACAAACCCTCTTTTTCATACATCACGGCGAAGTTGTAGGTATCTTTTGACAAACCCTCCAAAGGTAGACCTGTGAAAGTAGGGTTATCATTTGCCAACAGATCGGCCGCATCATCCGTTTTCAAACCTGAATTTGGCGAACCATCTTCATCGACATAGGTGTAGTTGAATTGAACACCCAGACCGCTCCAGTAGCCCGGCAGATTGTCAAAAAACTGCTGATAGCCGACTTCGAAACCTTGTATTCTCCCGTGTCCACCGTTGATGGCCGAATTGCGGGAAACTGTTTTGGTCACACCGTTGTTAGTGAATTCCTGCGGGAATGCTCCTGTTAGAAAATAATTATCAACTTCCTTGTAGAAATAAGTCGCTGTCAGCGAACCCACGTCGGCAAAATACCACTCAAGCGCGAGATCATACATTTCAGCTTCCATTGGTTTCAGCGCGGGGTTGCCACCGCCGGCCTTATAGAAGTCAATGGTAGATGACGACAGCGGGATACCTTCTTCGAAATTCAGCTGGCCTGAATCTTCGAGGAACGTGATCGCAGCAGCTATTTGCTCACTGTCTGTATCATCAAAATTTGTCAGATCAAATCCAGTCCAATCAAATGACCCAAAGTCAGCGGTATTGAAGCGTTCATTTTCACCGATACCAATGTGATAACGCATGGCACCCAAATCAGGCAGCGCAATAGCTTCTGACGCTCCAAAACGAAGAATGATGTCATCGGTGATGCCTAACTTCAGGTTTATGCTCGGCAGGATAGTACTGTAACTACCACTACCTGAACCTGCGACAGTGGCCGCATTACCAAACGCTTTGTCATCATCTGGCAAAACGTTGTCTGCTTCTGTCAGATCTGTGGGGTCATCCGTTCTGAAATCCGGGAAATTGGTGAATCCCGACGTTGTATTGTCTAGCGATACATATCGAAAACCAACATTGCCCGAAAGATCCATTCCACCTAGCTGCCCACCAAAATTGAACTTAACAAAAGCGGCTTTGTTAGTATCTTCAGTGTTGTTGATTTCACTAGGCAGAAAATCGCCTTCCAGCGGCAGCCCATCTCCAGCGGGTGATCGGTTCGCCAGCGGCGCCCACTCAGGGTTTAGTCCCGCAAAACGATCTGACCAATTGCGGTAGTCTTTAACCAGACTCACAGCGGGAAAAATATAGTTGCTGCCCGCACTGGTGTTCAGTGAGTCACCGCCTGAAAAACCTGCTAACGAGACCACATCATATTGATCCTGCAAATTGGAGGCCGCGGTTTTATCTGAGTCGTACCAGGCAGAACCGCCCCCGGACCACGCCTCGGATAACAAACCCCAGTTGTATGTGGCTTCACGAGTTGTCTGCTTGCGCTCTGCCCAACGTACACCCGCCTTTACCGATTGCGCCCAACCATTGTCGATTTGATATTCAACATCGAGACGCACGGCATTTTCTTCACCTTCGTTGTCCTGAAGGTGATCCATTGCACTTCGCAAAAAGTAGTTATTGGGATTGCCAAAGTAATCGGGGTCATCGCTCCCATCCGGCGCAACAAAACCGAGGTTTGGCGCAGTGTCACCAGACACACCGTCGAGTAACACTCCCGCCCTGCTTCCCAGTGCAACGGTGTAGTCCTGAACGGTACTTGTTGCTTTCACATGTTGCAGATCAAGCTCAAAGTCCAAGGTATCCGTGGGCGAATACTTCAGATTAAAAGAGAAGTCATCAACCACATTTTCATCGATACGCTGACGAGTTTCACTCACATTCTTGATGCCGAAGATACCACCCGGCTCCCGGGCTGAACCGTCGCCACGCCAGCCCGCATCGGAATTCAACACGCCGCTCTCAAACAGAGGAGCACCTTGTACATCACCACTAAACGAAAATTCAGTGCCTGGCATGGGCACATAACTGGAACTCGGCTCATCGGTATCGATACTGCGCTCAGTCCAGGACAGAGAGGAATCTGAGCGAATGAACTGCGCTGTGGCCAGAACCGTGTCATCCGCGCTGCCCCATTGCAGCGCCAGGGTGGTGCCTTGCCGCTCTCTATCATCGCCTTTCTGGCGAATACCAATACCTTGAGGAACGATTGTGCCGTTGTCCTGTGGCGTCAAGGCATCTACTTGTACACCTTGTGACATAGAAATCACATTTGCGTCCGACAGGTTAATCAACAGGCCAAACTCACCCGAGTCCGTTTCCCAGCGGTTGCTGTACATTGCCGAGACCGTACCAGAGGTCTCCTCGGCAATGTCTCCGTAATTTGCCTCTGCGGTAAAGGCCATGACCTGCCCGTCCTGATCAAAGGGTAGGCGAGTGCGTAAGTCGATGGTGCCACCAATGCCGCCCTCAACAAGATCGGCAGATTGGTTTTTATAAACGTTGACGCCAGCGGCAAGCTCCGGAGGCACGTCCTCAAAACTCAGCCCGCGACCGCTGTTTGCACTGAACGCATCGCGGCCATTAAAAGACGTGCGGGTTTGTGTCATACCCCGGACCACGGCGCCACTACCCTCGGTGCCAAAGTGGTTGGGGTCATTGGCGCCGGCAAAGCGCTCAATAGCGATGCCCGGTATTCTTGAAATTGCCTCTAAAATGCTTTTATCAGGCAGCGAACCAATGTCTTTTGAGGAGATTGCATCAACAAAGGTGTCTGAGTCTCGTTTGATTGCCTGGGCGTCCTGCAAGTCACTGCGGACACCGGTCACTTGAACTTCTTCGATTAATTCGGAGGATTCCTGGCTGAAGGCTTGGCAGGCTATTAAATTGCCAACAATCAAAGTGGCCACCTTGATACCAAAAGCCAGGGGTTTCTGTTGTAGTCTTAGTGAGTTTCTCTTGCCCATATCCAATCGCTCTATTGAATTATTATAGTGTGCCGGCCCGGGATCCAGGACCACGACACGTCAAACTCTGACTGTAGTAATGTGTATCGCTGACTAATTTAACTGTCCGTGCCAGTTTATTGTTCAGTGGCTGGGCGGATCGCCTACCCTGTTTATTTGGCACGCTCGCAATATATCCCGCACCTGAAAACCCTGTCGTCTTACTTCTAGCGAAATCGTAACAATGAACGTTTTAGTACCGGTTTGAAGAAAGTAGAACCTTGTGAAATCGGCTACACGCCAGCAATAGCGGCGTCCTTGAAAAGAATGTTTGAGAGGCCGAACAAAAACATTATGTTTTTATTTGCACGTTCGCGGGGTCAATCGAGCCGTGAAATCCGCCTACACACCTATTTTTTATTGATAAATTTCTTCACAAATACAAAGATACAAGGTAAAACCACACTAAGTAGCCCCACCGACAGCCCGAACGCGAGTGAACGTTAATGTACCTGGTACTCTTCAATACACATGACGTAGTACTGCTCATGACCATGTATCAGTGCCTGCTGTTTGCCGTCTTAGTGGTGACTATCGGCCGCGGGAAACCTCTCAGCAACCTGATGCTTGCGGGATTTCTGGTGAGCCATGCCGCCATCCCCTTAAGCAATTTGATCAATTTTGGAGAGGCCTTTCGGGAGATGGCTCTGAGCATCTCCCCCAATCTATTTTATATCTTTGACTCCGCCTATTGGCTCGAAGGGCCCCTTCTGCTCTGGTATGTACGGTCCCTGATCTACAAATCCTACCACTGGCATTGGAGCAACCTCATTTATCTGGTCCCCTTCCTTATCTATAGCTTCAACGTGGCAAGCTTTTTTATCACCGTGGACCCCGCCACCCGGATAGAGATTCTCGAAGGTTACAATCTGAGTGAGGAGCCCAATAACTCCCACTACATCATCCTTGCCAGGGAACTGTTCAGGGTAGCCTTTGGCGTCATGTGCCTCATCGAAATTCAGCGCTATCGCAAGACAATCAAAGACTCCTACTCAAACATCGACCAAATAGACTTTTCATGGCTTGCCATGTTGACGGTTGGTTTTCTGGTCATGCGGATTTGGGCTGTGTTTGTATCCGCAGCGATTATTCTCAAGGTTATTCTTGGTTTTGACTACGATTTTGAGGTCATGGGGCTGACCGGTAACTATGCTATGTTCCTGTTGATTACAGTGTTGATATTTTTTAGCTTGAGCCACTCGACACTCTTTGATGGCGTTGAAGCGGAATATGACTCTGCAAAACCCGAACCCAAAGACGAGCAGGCGGAAGCAAAGGCAGAGCTCGTCTCACACCACATGGATAGTGAAAAACCCTACTTGAACAGCAGCCTGACACTGGAACAATTGGCCTCGCAGCTGCAATTGCAGCCCAGATTGCTGTCCACCATTATCAATCGACATTTTGGCAAGAACTTCTTTGAGTTTATTAATGGCTATCGCATCGAAGAGGCAAAACGCTTGTTGCGCAGCAGTGAAGTGCCTCGCTTAAGTGTTTCAACCATCATGCTGGACGTGGGTTTTAACAGCAAAGGAACATTTAACACGTTTTTCAAAAAGATCGTCGGCATGACCCCCAGCCAATACAGAAGCTCTGCAGAATAGAACAGCAGCGCCCTCTCTTATTTCACGTTTAATTTCACTGGGGCCGCTTTGTTTCGGCTATTGCCAATCGCTCTGTCAATCGCTTCAATTTCAAAAATGTGCTCTGAACGGGACTGCATCAAAGGCCTTAACTCAGCTGCCTGGGTCTCCGGGTTTAACCAGGTATCCAGCGCTTCACCTTGCAGCATGACCGGGGCTCGTTTGTGAATATGTTTGAAGTTGTCTCCGGCATCGGTCGTCACAATGGTGCAGGAATACAAGGGTTCGTCGCCACCGTGCCACACGTCCCACAGACCGGCAAATGCCATCGCTGAGCCTGACAGCTTAACGTCGAAGGGCTGCTTGATTCCATCAATCGTTTGCCACTCAATGAAACTGCTGGCCGGAATCATACAGCGTTGCTGCTTAAACGGTGCCTTAAATGCGCGACTTGTTGCAAGGGTTTCCGATCGTGCATTGAACATGGCATATTTTGTGGAAGGCCCGCCCGACCATGAGGGTGTCAACCACCATCGCGCATCTTGAACGACCCGTTGACCCTCACGCTCAATTACCACAGGTACAGATTCGGTTGGGGCGATATTGAATCGTTCAGGCGGCACAAAGTCAGGCATACCAATAGAGCTCATCAGGACCCGCACTTCTTTGGAAGAATGTAAATTGTAGCGACCACACATGGATTTTTTGCCCTTTTCCAAGCGTTAAGAAAAGGTTATTGTGGCCCAAGAGAGATAGGGCCACAAGCGTCAGACAGACGTTAGTTAAGAGGAGAGAGTACTCAGTAATTTACTGCAGCCTTCAATGGACTGCTCGGAGGCCTCGTCCAGGATTTCAGTCATTTTCTCTTTTGACTCCATCAACTCCTCCATGAAGTACGATGTTTCCATGGTCACATAATTTGCACCGCAGGTACGCCACCACACTTCTTTGTAGTTACCTTCCAAGTCGGGTTTAAAGGCATGCATCATCACCATCACTTCTGCTGTGAGTGACTTTTTATTGGTCCCCATGGTAAACCCTGCTGCAAATGCACCTCCCGCAGAAAAACGCTCCGTCAGGTTGATGTTGCGAATATCCACCATCAAAATCAGGTCGGCATCAGATGAGTAGCCGCTCAGAATTTGAGTTTCAGGGTCTACAGAAATAGAGTTCGCTTCAACAACCACTCGCTCACCCTCGGCAAATGGCTG
>CAJWCA010000060.1 GCA_913020395.1 uncultured Cellvibrionales bacterium
TACCGTACTTGCAACGGCCAACAGTTCTCGGTCACCTCCGATAACACCATCAATTTCCAGCCCCAATGGCATTCCTGCCTCGGTCTGTCCGCAAGGCATCGTGATGCTCGGCGAACCCACAATTGAACTCAGGTCCGTATTGCGAATAAAGGTATTAAACGTTGGTGCCGACTGACCATTCAGTTCAACTGATTCATCACTCGACTGGATGTCAGTAGCCGCTAAGGGGGTTGTTGGGAATACGATGCCATGCAAGCGATGTTGGTGTAGTAAATCGCTATAGGTGGCGGTCAATACATGGCGGGCATCAAGCGCAGTCTGATAAACATCTTTGCCAACCACTTGCGGATCTTCCAGCACGCGAAATACCTGCTCCACATCGGGGCTGGCAATCTGTGTGATGAGTTCGTTAAATGAAACGCCGGTCTTAAATTCCGACAGATAGTTTTCCAACAGCGCTTTCAGTTCATTAAAAACGATGGGAAAACTAGCTTTCTGTAAACGTTCAGAGAGCCCAGGCAGTTCAACATCAACCAAGGTCACGCCACCCGCAGCCAGTCTTTCCAGCGCCTTTTCGGTTGCCTGTGTAAGCTCCTCATTTAATTCAGCGAAGAAATATTCTCGAGGAACCCCGAGGCGAATAGAGTGACCGTTCAGATCAGGCAGGGCCGCATCGCCTGAAATCACCCGGTCGATCAGCGCCAGGTCCGGCACTGTTTTTGCCATCGGCCCTACCGTATCGCGAGTGCTAGAAATGGGTGTGACCCTTTTTTGTGTATAGCGACCCGATGATGGACGGAAGCCGCAGATACCGTTTAATGCCGCCGGAATACGAACCGAGCCACCGGTATCGGTGCCTAAACTGGCCAGCGCCTGACCGTCGGCGATGGCCGCTGCAGAACCACCACTACTGCCTCCCGCGATTTTCTTTGGGTCATGAGCATTTGCCACCGCCCCGGAGAACGCGTTGTTGCTGGTAATACCCATTGCCAGTTCATGCATGTTGGCCTTGCCGATAATAATGGCGCCAGCATCACGTAACTTGCTTACCGCGCTGTGATCTTCCAAAGGGTGAAAACCCATCAATCCCGGAGTGCCTGCGGTATTGGCGAAGCCCTTTACGTGAATGTTATCTTTAACAACAAAGGGAATACCAAACAGAGGAAGAGAGGAAAAGTCTGGATTGGCTGTTTCATCCAGAAGCCGAGCACGCTGTCTTGCGCTCTCAAAGTCCATGCTGATCAAGGTGTTTAGCGAACGACGATTTTCGATTCTACTTAAAAAACCTTCCAAGCTCTGGCTGACAGTAGTCGACCGATTTTTTAATTGCTCATGGTAATATGCGATCGATTCCATAGACATTGACACCTATTTGAAACACCTTTAATCAGTGTTTGTGGCTAGTAGGTATAAAGTCTATGGGGGATGGGGCGATGGGGGTATCCCCAAAAATGAGGGTTTTGAAGTTGATTGCGTTCGCGTCAGAACCTTGCCACCACAAGGCCCCAAACGCTCACATGGCTTCTGGTTTCAATTCAGTCTGGCCAAAAAATGCAGGTGCTTTTCATACTGATCCAACACATCGTTAATAAGCTGATCCTGGGTGTAACCCATGACATCGTAATCTTTCCCCCCTTCTTTCAGAAAGACCTCAGCGCGAAAATGTTCGCTGTCTGTAGCGTCGCCGTCAGTTTCATTATGAGGAAAGGCTGCGGAGTCAAGCCGACGAGAGCGAACGCAATAAACAAACTCATTTTCGCCTCTGGCCCCAACCGTGAGCTGCAAGACATCTTCACGGTGATTGAAATCAACTTCGAGCCCCTGCCGCCTGAATTCTTCTGCCAGAATTCGTAAGCTGCTCACAGCGGTGTCGTGGATAAAATCTTCTACGTGTGAAGACTCATGTACGTGGGATAAATTCCTTAAACGTTCCTTCCAACAGGTTTCGGCGCTGCCGTTGGTTGCAATGGGTGTGGTATTCATTGAATCCAAAAGGCTGGTACGTTTGATGTTTTCAACCCGTAAGGCACGACTTAAACCGTATATTGCAAAAATCAGTATCAGGGAGAAAGGCAAGGCAGTGGCAATGGCCGCAGACTGAAGTGCACTGAGGCCTCCTGCCAGTAACAGAATGATGGCAACAACCCCCATCGTACAGGTCCAATAAATCCGTTGCCATGCAGGAGTATTGTCATTGCCACCCGAGGCAAGCATGTTCACTACTAGTGCTCCACTATCCGCCGAGGTCACAAAAAATATCACTACCATTAACACACCCAGGACCGACAACAGTGAGGAGAGTGGAAAGTAGGTGTAAAATTCAAACAGAGCTACTGCGGCGTTAGCATTGACGGCTTCAGCCAACGCCTGCTGGCCCTGATTCATGATGAGATCAATCGCACTATTACCAAACACCGTCAACCAGACAAGGGTAACTGCCGTGGGCACTAGAGTAACACCCAGGCAAAACTCTCTAATGGTTCTGCCTCTCGAAATACGAGCGATAAAAATACCAACAAACGGCGACCAGGAAATCCACCAGCCCCAATAGAAAATGGTCCAACCACCCAGCCAGTCGGTGGGTTTGTAGGTGTACAGGTTAAACGTTTTACTGACAATTTCCGCCAGATAGGCACCTGTATTTTCAACCAAACTCTGAACCAGAAACAGGGTGGGCCCGAGAATCAATACAACAATCGCCATCACCACGGCCAAACTCAAGTTGGCCTCAGAAAGTCGTTTAATGCCTTTGTCTAAACCCGACAATACCGATATCAACGCAAGGCCTGTCACCAAGACAATAATAACCACTTGTACATTTATGGATTCGGTTAAACCAAAGGAATGTGCGAGTCCGGCATTGATTTGAGCAACACCCAAACCTAAGGAAGTAGCAACCCCGAACACTGTGCCAAGAATGGCAAAAATATCTATCGCGTGCCCAATGGGTCCATAAATTTTGTCGCCTATTAACGGGTACAGGGCAGAACGTAGTGTCAGCGGTAGCTTCTGGCGAAAACTGAAATAGGCCAATATCAGACCAACAACGGCGTAGATTGACCAGGCATGTAGCCCCCAGTGAAAGAAGGTGATTTTCATCGCTTCGCGGGCCGCGTCTATGGTCTCGCCCTCGGCATTAGGGGGGTTGAGGTAGTGCATGACTGGCTCTGCTACGCCAAAAAACATAATGCCAATACCCATGCCCGCCGAGAACAGCATCGCCATCCAGGAGGTGTAGCTGTAGTCAGGTTCAGAGTGATCCGGGCCCAATTTGATGTCGCCGTAACGACTCACTGAAAAGAAAATGACACTGATAAAAATGGCCGCCACCACAGACACATAATACCAGCTGCCATATTTTAATATCGAACTCAGGGTCTGCTTAAACAAACTGTTTGCTGTTTCGGGCCAGAGCGCCGATACAAAAACCAGGGTAAAGATTATTGCCGAGGCCACATAAAAAACCGGCTTGTTAATGTGGGCAATTTGCGGAGAATTCGAAGTACTCATAAAATTTCCATTATTATAATCATGCGCAGCGTTTAACTCTGCGGGCATTTAATGCTATTAAGTGCTCGGCCTACATCAATAGGCATCAAGCACATCACCGAGGGCCTCTTTTAATGGATTCAGGTGCGACTCAAAATTGCGCCACTGTTCCAGGCCACTGGTAAAAATGGGTTGCCGAACCTGTTCAGAACTCGGTGTTTTTATGTTTCTTTGGGTTTGGTGAAAGTTCAGGCAGCTGGATTCAAAAGGTAAACCACAAAAGTCCAGAATACGCCTTACCTGCCCTTCCAGGTCATCCACAACCTTTTCATAATCAACCCGCAATACAAATTCTGGAATAACGGCATCCCAGTGATTCATCAACTCAACGTAGGAACGGTAATAACGACCAATCTCTTCCTGCCCATAGGAAAAATCCTGGCCCTCACCAAACAGCTGCTTGAAACCACTAAAACAGCACCCCATTGGGTGTCGGCGGGCATCAATGATCTTCGCGTTGGGTAGAATTAAACGGATTAAACCAATGTGCTGAAAGTTGTTGGGCATTTTGTCGATAAAAAAGGGCGCGCTGCCACGATAGGCCTGAGTATCGGCAATGAACTTTTCCCCAAAGCGAGAAAAGTAATCGTCATTGATGTCAGACAAGTTACGTGGGTAGGCAGACTCTTGCCCCGCAATCCGTCCACGCAAACGCAGTGCAAGTCCCAGAACATTGTGCAGCTCCATGGTGCCGTCCACCTGGGAGTGAGAGGCGAGAATTTGTTCGAGTAAGGTTGATCCGGCACGGGGCATTCCGACAATAAAAATCGGGTCAGGTGCATCGCAACCCAGGTGACCACGACGTTCAAATAATTCCGCGGAACAATGCTCAATCTGAGCCTGAACATTCACTTCGTTATTCTCCGGTTTGTAGCCGGTATTTGCCTTCTTAATATCGTTGCCACGTTCATAGAAACTGAAAGCTTGATCGAAGTCTCCGCGGTCTTCATGGGCCTTGCCGGCAGCAAAACACATGTGTATGCGATCCTCAACGGGCACACCGTCTTTGATTTCCTGCTCTGAAATCTGCCTGAGTTCATCATCGGTTAACTGGTATGTTTTAGTGTTTGCTAGGCTCCAATAGGCATCACCATAAGAAGGCCGCAAGCGGTAAGCTTGCCGATAAGCTTCAATAGATTCGTTTAATTGCCCAGAGGCTTTCAGTGCATGGCCCAACAAGAGGTGAATATCCGCATTGTCAGGCGTTTGTGCCAACACCTGTTGATACAAAGGAGTGGCTTCATCAATGTGACCAAGGCCAACCAAGGCCGAGGCCAAACTGACTTTGAGCCCGGGGTTTTCAGGCTGTTTAGACAATAGAATCTGCGCCTGCGACTGCGCCGCTTTGAACTTGCCTATTCGATTGAGTAGATGCAAATACTCTGTACGGGCCCGCGTATTGTCCGGTGCCAGTTCTATGCAGCTTTCCAGCAAAAATTCGGCGTCGTCGAATATTCTCAAGCGCTGCCCAACTTCAGCCAACAAACGCATAGCGTCAATGTGGTGTTTGTTCGCCTGAAGGAATTCCCGGCAAACCTTCTCTGCGACGGCCAGTTTTCCCTCGTAAATCAGGTCGGAAGCCCCCAGTAATTGAGGGGGAAGTTGCTTCAGGTAATTAAGCTGGCTTGTGGCGACTTCAGCCGCTCGAGTCTGCCCCGCTTTGTTATATAAACTAATCAACTGCTGCCAGCTGGCAGTCAGGGCCGGATTCACTTGCGTGGCCTGATGAAAGGCCTGCAAGGCATCGTTTAATTGGTTCTTAGCTAAATATAAATACCCACGCTCCTGCAACGCCCTGGAGTGATCCGGTTTCTGTGATAACAAGCTCGCCACACACTCGAGCGCGCCGTCCAGCTGATTATCACAGCGCTTAGCAACACATAAAAAGTACAAAACTTCGATGTGTTCACTGTCAATTAGTGCCCCTTTTAATAAGTTCTCACAAAGTTCGACGGCATCGTTAAACGCGCTTTTCTGAATCAGTGATTTTATCGTGCCAAATTGATTCTGGACTGACTCCGGGGCCTTAGATGGAGTGGAAAGTTCGGTCTCGCTCATTGAAATTGTCCCTTAGGGAAATGCCTGCCCGGCTAATTTTTGCGCACTTAAACCAGAGGGGAAGAGGCGCTCGAAAGCACAAGTGTCGCCTATTGTTTAAGAAATACCAATAGGCGATACCTGTGTGCCTGGCTCAGTGAGCCAGGCATAGGGTCAAGCAATGGGTTTATACCTTATTCGAAGTCATAGGAAAAACGTATGCCAAGGGTACGGGGACGACTGGTGATGACCTTGGGTGTAAAGTTTTGCGTATCGATATACAAAATAGCGGATTCGTCAGCCACGTTATCAACAAACAGTTCAGCCCCCCAGCCATCTCTGTTTACGCCAAAGGCCACGTTCAACATGCTGTAACCTTCCTGAACATAGCGGCCACCCGCGATAGTATCGCCATTGGTGTCCGTGTAGGAGGCGCCGGCATAGCTGGCAGCTTCGCGTTCGATATCCAGGCCTGAACCACGACCGTAGACCAGCTCTGTTGTTTCTTCAGCAACAAAGGCATCCATTGACATGCCCGCCAAACTATCACCTTTGTAGGTCAAAGTTCCGCTTACGTAGGCATCAACACCGCCTGCCAGATCCAGTGGGAAGTCATATCGGGCGCTCAAACTTGCCGAGAAATCCGCAGAATATGGCAACTCACTACCCACGGGAGGAGCAACGCCCTGTAAGTCAGTATTAAGGCGCGTAATTTCAGTGTCCAGAACACTGAAAGCACCACTAAGGGTTAAACCTTCAGTGGGCAGCCAGGTAAAGTCTGCATCAATACCGACAATTTCCGCATCGCCCACGTTATCAACAAACCACAGGAAGCTGATATTGGTCGGGTCAAAACGCGAGGTCTGCAGATCGCTTATTTCCGAGTAAAAAGCCGTTGCGTTAATACGTAATCTGCCGTCGAGCAAATCTGACTTCACACCGAGCTCGTAATTATCAAGATCATCCGTGGTCGATGCTACAGGGATCCTGAAACCTTCAAAGTTATTACCCGGTGCAGATGCCGACGCCAGGCTCCCCCCAACACGGTTGGTAGACGGTGGCCGGAAGCCCTGAGAATAGGTGCTAAACAGCATAATATCTTCCGTCGGGTGCCAATCGATTGAAGCCTTAAGGATTATGTCGTCTACCGACAGTGTACCGTTGCCCTGCAAGTCTGATAAGTCGAGTTGTCCCGAGCTTATAGCGCTAAACAAAGCGGCTCCTTCTGTATCCCCAAAGAAGCTTGTGAGTGCCTCCAAACTACCATCACCAAAGGCTCCCAAACGACCACTAATGTCGACTGTGGTGGTTGAACCTTTATAGGTATCTTCAATTTCGTACCAACGGGCACCCAGGCTAGCGGTGACGCTATCACTGAGATCCAATTCAAAGTTGGCAAACACAGCCACTTGCTCTGTTTTACGAGTCACGTCATTAACAAAGCTGACTAGAGGACCAAAGGGCCCGCCGTTAGGTGTATTGATACCGTCAGCGCTCGGGTTAGCCAGTGAATAGTTCAGCGGGGATGAAATTTTATCCAGGCTCAGCAACTGAAACTGACCCACGGTAGACTGTTCCTGATCATCGAGGAAAATCCCCGCGGTCACACGCCAATCGTTGTCAGGGGAGGTATTGAAACGAATCTCATGGGTCTCCCGTGTTGTGGTGGTCTCTTCAATGTAAAATTTTGTGGGGTCCATACAGGCTTCGTCCGCCGGGTTAACCGAACCCCCGTAGTTACACACATAATATGCGGCGAACAGGCCGCCGTTTGTGTAACCTGTATAGTCAATGGCCGCACTCACCTCACGATCGAGATAACCGCCGGTGTAGACGATCTCCAATTCGTCCATACGCCCTTTTAGCGTCCAGGTTGTCAAACCAAAGTCATCTTCGTTTTCGTCGTCATTAAAACGCAGAGCCGATGATTCGCCATCCAAGGTGGGGTCGTAAGACCAGACACCCTCAGTATCCAGCGACTGGGACGTATGTTGCACTAACACATCCCAGTTTTCGTTCACTAAAAAGGACGCTCCAAATCGAACACCCGCATAAACGGCATCGTTAAAATCATCTTCAACCAAACGAGTATTTTCGGGAACACTCACTGGTGTATTGGCCGGGTCGGATAATACACCGCCAGAGATTCGGCTAAGCACGGTGCCACTGCCACCATAACCGCCCTGAGCGGGATTGTTGACAACATTATCTATCCACCCGCCCTGCCGATCGTTATACGCGGCAACACGTACAGCGAACTTATCGTTAATGGGCAGGTTAATGTAGGCTTCCACGGCGTTACTCATTTCGCCGCCTTTGGTGCTCTCGGCAGAAAAATCAAAACCGCCAGAGAAGTTCTCATGATCTGGCTTGGCCGTGATCAAGCGTACCGTACCCGCTTGGGAACTTGCTCCAAACAGTGTTCCCTGGGGGCCCGGCAATACTTCAACACGCTCCATGTCGGTGGTGTAGATGTCGAGGTTGCGGCCGGCGACCGCAACGGGCATTTCATCTAAATACAAAGCAACGGAAGGTTGTAATCCAGCGGCGGAAGACAGGGTCACAACGGTTTGTGATGTAGCGGCACCACGGATAAATATTTCGTTTTGACCTGGTCCAGTTCCCTGGAAAGTAACATTCGGCAATTGCTGAACGTAATCTTGAAAATTGCCAATGGCGTCCAGTTTCTCACCCGTGAGTGCAGTGATGGCAACGGGAACTTCTTGCATGGATTCGGCGCGTTTCGTGGCTGTCACAATGACCTCTTCGATGGTGAATCCATCAGCCTGGGCGTAACCAGACCCCGCAAAAGCGGCTATCGAAGATAATACGGCACAGTGGAGTTTACTCTTCTTAAACATATCGTTAGATCCTTAAGAAAATCATTATTTTTGTTGCGCTGACACAATTAATGAAGACCCAAAACATGCTGCTTATTTGAGGTTCATCACTGTGTTCAGCTCTCCTCGGTAAAACCACTTCCAAGCTATCAGCACACACCCATCAAGAATGTCCCGAAAACGACGCCGGCATACTAATTAGCTAATAGGGGTAAATACCGCATAAAGCATTCCTTTTCTCTATTTTCTACGGTCAGCAAAAACGAAATACGCCCTCAGTGCAAACACCTGACGCATGTTTAAAAGGGGGAAAGTGTCGCGCACAGGCGCCCACCTAACCCGTTTTTCAGAGAGGCATATTACGCATTTGCCTTACAAGAGTAGTCGCTCTGCAGGATTTATTCATATTGAATCAGCCATTTACGACAAATTTGGCCAACATAACGATAATGTAGAGGAGGAAAATGAATGACTACACGCGGTCAGTTGTCGTCTAAAACTACATCATTTAAGGGGTTGATGACGCTCGCCGGCGTCTACCACGACCTGATTTCACTTTGGCTTTTGACGCCGGAAGCGGTAACACTTCAGACAGATTGATGAAACTTTCATGTTTGTGGGGGATAGACATAGCATCGACAAAATGCTGCTGGAAATCTTCAGCAAGCGCGGTTTCCACTTTTTCAATGTTGTTGACAACAAACCCAATTTTTTCGCGATAGGCACGATTTAAAAGCGCCATGCGTGCGCCGGTGCCGGCTGCATTTCCAGCCGCCGAGACCTCGCTCAAATCGCAGTCTGGGATCAGGCCCAGGGCCATGGCATATTTAACATCAATGTGAGAACCAAAGGCACCAGCCAAGCGAATCCTGTCAACACTTGTGACACCTGCACGCTGCATGAGCAACTTAATACCGGCGTAAAGTGCGGCCTTTGCCAGCTGAATTGCGCGGATGTCATTTTGTGTAATGTACAGGGGCCTGTCGCCGTCTGTCAGACGATATTTGTAGGTACGCCCTTCTAACTCTAAACGCGGACAGCGCTCAACAAGGGAGGCATCAAACACGCCGTCTGGGTCAATCACGCCACTCAGGTACAATTCAGCAATGGCTTCAATGATACCGCTGCCACAAACGCCGGTGATACCCGTGGTGCTCACCGCCTCATCAAAACCTGCTTCATCAGACCAGAGTTCAGCGCCAATTATCTGGTAGCGCGGTTCCAGTGTTTCTCTGTTAATCCGAAAGCGTTCTATCGCTCCTGGTGCCGCTCTCTGCCCACACGAAATTTGAGCGCCTTCAAAAGCTGGCCCGGTGGGGCTTGAAGCCGCATACAATTTTTCACTATTGCCCAATACAATCTCAGCGTTAGTACCCACGTCCACCAAGAGGGAAATAGCATTCTGGTCCTGGGGTGCTTCCGCCAAAATCATACCGGCAGTGTCTGCGCCCACATGGCCTGCAATACACGGCATTAAATAGGCGCGGGCACCACGGCTTAAACCCAGGCCCAACTCCTCAGCAGGCATCGAAACACCGCTGTCTACGGCCAAGGCAAAGGGCGCACCGCCAAGCTCAACGGGATCGATACCCAACAACAGGTGGTGCATGATGGGGTTAGCGACAAAGACAACTTCCAGCAAAGCACTTTTGTCCCATTGCGCCTCTTCTGCCAACTGATCAAACAATGTTGCCAATGCACCGCGTACGGCAATGGTCATCTCAACATCGCCACCGGGGTTCATCATGCCGTAGGAGACCCGACTCATCAGATCTTCGCCAAAACGTATTTGCGGATTCATCACACCCGCTGAAGATAGCACTTCACCGCTGGTCAGGTCACAAAGGTGGGCTGCAATAGTTGTGGAACCCACATCAACAGCAATACCCGCCAAACGATCGTGGAAGCCGGGCCACAGGGCAACCACTTCCTTCTCGTCACGCACCGCACAAGTCACTTTCCAACTTCCAGCCCGCAAGATCTTTTGTACTTGGGGCAAGAGATGAAAAGCCAATTCCGGGTCAGCCAATTGCCACTCTTCACTCAGAGCCGCCAATAAACGTTCTGTGTCACCCGTGGCAAGGTCGAGGCTGGGCGCGGCCACTTCCACATAATACAAATGAATAAGCGGATCGAGATCAATGCTCAACGCTTCAGCATTTTTACGCACCACTTGACGATGCACCTGACTCTCTGGCGGCACGTCAATTAAAACATCACCCTGTAGCTGTGTATGGCAGGACAAACGGCGACCATCCAGCAGAACTTTCTTGCGAGCAAAGCGTTGCTCGGGTTCCGACAAAGCAGACAGGTTTTCTCCTCGAGAGTGAATGCCGTGTTTGGCAAAATCCCCTTCGCCAACATTGACCTGACAGCGCCCGCAAATACCGCGGCCACCGCAAACAGAGTCGATATCCACACCGAGACTGCGAGCAGCCTGGATCAATGGCGTGCCTATGGGAAATTTCCCTCGTTTACCTGAGGGAGTAAATATTGCCCATGCTTCGGAATCACCCACTTCACTCACGTGAAAAAACCCTCCCTTTATGCGCTGGCAGTCGGCGCGCTGGCGCGACGGCGACCCCGGCGAGCACGGCGCTCATCACCTTCCGGCGCGGGCTCCCGATTGGCCGTAATCCAACGTTTACACTCGGGGTCGTGCCCCAACATCACGTCACCGCCTCGGATGCCGCCCATAATTTCTGCGTGCATTGGGTTGGTAATGGCCGACGTCATACCCGCCCCCATCGCCATGGTGATAAAGGCGGCGTTTAGTGGGTTGCGATTTGGCAGACCAAAACTAATGTTTGAAGCGCCGCAGGTGGTGTTCACCTTTAACTCTGTGCGCAGGCGGTGAATTAATTCCATCACCTGTTTTCCGGCAGTATTAACCGCACCCACAGGCATTACCAATGGATCTACCACAACGTCGCTGGCAGGAATGCCGTAATCAGACGCGCGCTGGACAATTTTCTTGGCCACGTCATAACGCACATTAATATCCTGACTAATGCCCGTTTCGTCATTGGAAATTGCAACAACGGCACAACCGTATTTTTTAACCAGAGGCAATACTCTTTCCAGGCTTTCGTCTTCGCCGGTCACAGAGTTGAGCAAAGCTTTACCCTTATATACGGCCAGCCCCGCCTCTAGCGCTTCAATGATCGAGGAGTCAATACACAGTGGCGCATCGGTCAGGGACTGCACCAGCTGAATGGTTTGGGCAAGAATACCGGGCTCATCCGCCAAGGGGATACCGGCGTTAACATCCAACACATGGGCGCCCGCCTGTATTTGCGCAATTGCATCAGCTTCAACCCGACTGTAGTCACCGTTTTTCATTTCCTCCGCCAGCAACTTCCGACCGGTAGGGTTAATTCGCTCACCAATAACCACAAAGGGTCTGTCAAATCCCAATACCACTTCTTTGGTGGCCGAACTAATAATTGTCTCAGTCATTGCTTATCTCCATGGATAGATCTGATTGGTTGTACTGTGTATCGCAGTGTGGATACCAGGGCACACGCCCCTCCAACACGCCTGAGTTTATGACCATATCCCGCACCGCCTCTTCCTGACGGTAGGCCATGACATGCACGCCGGCGACGCCTTCTATTTCTTTTAATTGCTGCATCATCTCGACACAAATTTTCTGGCCTTCCGCCTTCTGTTTCTCCGCGCCTTTCATGCGATTAATCACACTGTCGGGAATATGTACTCCCGGTACATTGTCGCGCATCCAGGCAGCGCCTTTGGCTGAGGCAAGCGGTCCAACACCAACCAGGATAAACACTTTTTCATGTAATCCCCGATCGCAGACCCGCTTCATGTATTCCTGCAGGCGAGGCAAGTCATAGCAGTATTGCGTTTGAATAAACTGCGCGCCGGCTGCCACTTTTTTTGCGAGCCGCTCTACCCGAAAATCAAAATCTGGTACAAAGGGATTGGCTGCTGCGCCAAGAAACAACTGAGGAGGAGAGTCTAGTTTGCGACCGCTCTGGAAGTGGGACTTATCACGCATCGTGCGAACAATTTCGAGCAGCGACATACAATCCAGATCGAAAACGGGTTTCGCCCCAGGATGATCACCAGTCTGCACACCGTCGCCAGACAAACACATCACATTCGCCACACCCATCGCGGCAGCACCCAACACGTCTCCCTGAATCGCAATGCGGTTGCGGTCGCGGCAAGAGACTTGCAAAATAGGCGAATACCCCACTCGGGTCAGCAGTGCACAGACACCAACACTAGACATGTGGCAGTTAGCCCCTGAACCATCGGTGGAATTAATGCCGTCCACCACTCCGTCAAATAATTCTGCACGTCGATAAACCTCCTCGACACTCACAGAATCTGGTGGTGCCAACTCAGCGGTAACGGCAAATACTCCCGAGCGCAAAATACGTTCCAGTCGTCCGGCTGAGCTATGCCCAGGTAATACGGGCAGTGGATCACCAACAATTACGGGTTCGTCTTTAAATTTCAAAGTGGCGCGCCCCCGCTGAGATTTCTAATTTCCTCCGCTTTTGTGCGCGCCACCTGCAACCAGGAGGATCGCCCCTTCAGCCGGGAATCTACCGGCAACTGAACCACCTCAATGAGTTCATGTGAGTGCATATTACGAGCTCCGCGCGCCGCCTCTACCCAGACACATCGCATGTCCGCGTCCACTTCACAATGGCCGTTGCTGCGTACTCCGCCACAGGGGCCATTGCGCAAGGTTTTTGGGCAATTCATCGGGCAACTCATGCCAGTATTGGAAAGCGCGCACTGACCACACATTTTGCAGTCAAATAAAAAGCCCTTAACGCCTTTTTCCAGCGCTGCCATGGGTTTCTCTACTCGCTCATAGCCGATCGCCCGCCACACAGGGTCAAGCTTTACCATCACCCACTCAACTGCGCCATAAATTCTTTCCATGGCAGCGGAGTGACTGGTCGACCAATATCTAACTGCTCTCATCGAAGACTCTCCAAACGCTCACCCTTATTCCGGGTGCGCTCCGCCCGCTTTGACAACACGGCTTAATACATCAACCGGAAATGCATCTTCCAGTTGTGTAACCACTAATTCGACGGAACTTTCTAGATCCTCGAGTTCCTCCGGTGTGCACTGTCGAGAGTCGCGGCGCCAATCATTCAGATAGGCTTCCGAACCCCCTTTACCGGCTCGCATAGCAGCGCGGTCGATCGCTTCGGCGAACCGGGGAGACAATACGCGTTTAACACTACTGCGACCCTTTTTTGCAATAACCTGGGCGGGAATATCGCGCCAATAAACGACTGTCAGTTTTGCCATTGCAGCACCTGCGGTTGATTCATTTCGGTTTGGAGATTGTGATAGCCCGTGAAGTGGTAATCGAAATTAAGACCCAGGCGGGCGGCGCAATTTTCGGCTCGATGTTTCAGTAGGTCATCTTTCGTTTGCGCCAGATAAACCACCCGTTGATAGTGACCAAAAAACTGGCCCAACAGTTGGGGGAATCGATCTAAACCCAAACCTTCAATGACCAATCGATCAAAATGACGCACTAAAAAGTCGGTGAGAAAAAAGGTTCCGGGTTCTTCTTCCATTAATTGATCGAATAGTGAATGACTGGCGAAAAATTCATAACAATGCGCGCCGGGCAAACGAGTGACGCCGTGTTCTTCCAGCACGGCATCCAGACGGCCGCCCGTACCGCAATCGGCATAGGCCACAAATAGCTGCTCGTATTGCCCTTTTAATTCCGTCAACTTCGCGGCGACACTTGCGGGGATATCATCGGGGCGGTTGTGGAGTTCTGCAGGTAGACAGTGGAACTTCAATTGATCCCACTGATTCAACTTCGCCAGAGCCACCAACTCGCGAGCAATCGCGCCGCAGGCGATAACACCCACAGAGGGAGCTGTTTGCGTTAAGCCTGCTACCGCTTCCATGATTAGCCCGCTAAAGCGCGGCGTTCGCCGATCATGCGCTTGGCGATTTCAACGGTCGCAGCCGCATCTCGGCAATAGGTATCAGCGCCAACGGCTTCGCCAAACTCTTCGTTAAGTGGCGCACCACCCACAAAGACCAGACAACGGTCGCGCATGCCCTTGGCATTCAACTCATCGATCACGACTTTCATGTAGGGCATTGTGGTTGTCAGAAGCGCTGACATGCCCAGGATGTCGGGCTCGTGCTCTTCAATTGCCTGCAGGTAATTCTCGACGGGATTGTTAATGCCTATGTCTATCACCTCAAAGCCGGCCCCTTCCATCATCATGGCAACCAGGTTTTTGCCGATGTCATGGATATCGCCTTTCACGGTGCCAATCACCATTTTACCAATGGGCTCGACGCCAGATTCAGCCAACAGAGGGCGCAATACACCCATGCCGCCTTTCATAGCGTTTGCAGACATAAGCACTTCGGGCACAAAAAGGATGCCGTCTCTAAAATCGACTCCCACAATATCCATACCGCCTACCAGTGCGACATTCAAGACCTTCTCTGCTTCCCAGCCGCGCGCTAGTAATATCTCTGTGCCCTCAACTATTTCTTCGAGCAAGCCGTCATAGAGATCGTCGTGCATCTGCGCAACCAGGTCGTCATCGCTAAGCGTTGACAGGTCCAGGTCATCATCTTCTTCGTAGGCGTTTTCAGACATGTATTCTCTCCTGAGTATGTGATACATGAGGACTTTTCAGCCTCCAAATTACGTCGATTAAGACCTTGCTGCTGCCGCAATACCGACGCGCGGTTATACAAATACGACGAACCCGATGCCATGACAGAGGAAAAATGCTTTTTGCGCAGACAGTCCTTCCCCTCTCATTCGAAAACACAAACGAATGCGGGGCTAAGAACGAGGGTTGATATGCAAAATTTATTAAAAAATGAAGAGTGGTGAGAATTAAACGGAATAAAAAGGAGTGGTCACCGTTTAATTTCGACTCATCGACCGCCCAAAATGAACGGCCGATGGTATGTACTTAACGAGTCCTGCGACGCTTGCGAGGAGCGGCCCCGGAGGCACTGCCCGCTAACAGACTGTCATCACCACGGTGTTGCGCCATGGCGCCGGTGGAAACCTCCCCCAGAGTCTGGACAATCTCTTCCAAGGTTGGACTTGAGCCTGGCAGGTAGCCTTTCAGGGATTCACTCATAACCGCAACATGCTCCGGTGTGGTGCCACAACAGCCACCGATTATTCGAGCACCCGCATCTACTGCCATACGTGCATAGGCGGCCATCAGTTCAGGAGTTCCGTCATACTTAATGGCGCCGTCAACCCACTCTGGAATCCCACAATTACCCTTGGCGACAATCACAGCACCCTCTGGCGCGGCCGCCGCCATATTGGCTACCGTTACTACCAGCTCCGAAGGGCCAACACCGCAGTTAGCACCAAAAGCGGTTGGCGCCTCTGGAGCATCTTGAACGTAGCGCGCCAAATCGGCTGGAGTCACCCCCATCATTGAGCGGCCATTGGTATCAAAGCTCATGGTAGACACAATTGGTAAACCGGTTTGCGCGGCGCCGTCGAGGGCAGCCTGCATCTCCTCCAGAGAGGAAATCGTCTCTATCCACAGCAGGTCGGCTCCACCGCGCGCCAGTGCATGCGCCTGCTCGGCAAATGCGTCCCTTGCCTCCTCGAGGCTGACCTCACCCAGCGGCGCCAGAATTTCACCTGTGGGCCCAATACAACCCGCCACAAGCACTGTACGATCCGTTTTGGCAATCTCTTCCCGGGCAATGCTCACGGCAAGTTCATTCAACTCAGCAACGTCACCTTCACTTTGATGTAATTTAAGTCGGTAGTGGTTTCCACCAAAACTATTGCTGAGAATGATGTCGGAGCCGGCGTCGATAAAACGGCGATAACTGCTTGCAACCCGGTCCGGGAAAACCCGGTTCCACAACTCCGGCGCCTCACCGGTCTTCAAGCCCATTGCAAAAAGGTTTGTACCTGTCGCACCATCGGCTAAAAGGCAGGGGCGTTCGGCCAACAACTCACTCAACAACTCACTCATGACGCTCTTTTTCCAAGTTAGACTTCCTCACCCGCTAGTCTATTGATTCAGGCGCTGCGGGCTTTCCTCTGAGCGCCCCTGATTTACTTTATCGCGCCATGACGCTCGGCCCACATGACGCCGACAGATATTCCCGTGTCGCAATTCATACAGCGCGGCACGCTTGCCCTAGTCATACTCAGGTATTACTTAGTTTATCGTCAACAGGGGCACCATCATGACAGACACCAGTGAGCGCAAGAGCCGTCGCGCAGGGGGCGGTCGTTCGGCCCGCGTTAAAGCACGCCAGGAGAGCACCGTCAAAGCCATTCCTTATATCACCCGGAAGATTGCGCCACTGGAGGTGTTGGATGAAGAGGGCCTGCAACTGATTGAAAACAATGCCGACTTGATACTGGAGGAGATTGGCGTTGAATTCAGGGGAGACCCCGAAGCCCTGGAAATTCTTGAGAAAGCAGGCTGTGCCGTTGAGGGCGAACGTGTCCGCTTTCCACGGGGACTGTGCCGCAAGATCATCAATGAAAACGCACCCTCTCAATATACCCAGCATGCCCGAAATCCAAAAAACAACGTTGAGATTGGCGGTAACAACACCGTTTTTGTACCGGGTTATGGCGCGCCCTTTGTGCGCGACCTGGACGGCGGGCGTCGTTATGCCACACTGGAGGATTTTGAGAACTTTGTAAAAATGGCCTACTCATCGCCCTACATGCACCACTCCGGCGGTACCGTTTGCGAGCCTGTCGACGTTCCGGTCAGCAGTCGCCACCTCAACATGTTATATGCCCACATGCGCTACAGTGACAAGGCCTTCATGGGTTCGGTGACAGCTCCGTCTCGGGCCGAAGACACCATCGAGATGTGTAATATTCTGTTTGGCGAAGAGTTTGTTCAACAGCACACCGTCACCACCAACCTGATCAATGCCAACTCCCCCATGACCTTCGACGCCATTATGCTCGGCGCCGCAAAAGTTTACGCTCGCAACAATCAGGCGAGTGTTGTATCACCTTTTATTCTAGCGGGTGCTATGGCTCCCGTAACGGTGGCGGGAACACTCACTCAAATTTTGGCTGAAGTGCTGGCGGGTATTGCCTTTATTCAACTCTATGCACCGGGGGCACCTTGTGTCTTTGGCACCTTCGCAAGCTCAATTTCCATGCAGTCAGGGGCGCCTACATTCGGTTCGCCTGAACCCGCGCTGGTACTCTACGGTGCCGCTCAGTTGTCGCGCCGACTGGGCGTTCCTTTCCGTTCAGGAGGTGCGCTGCCCGGATCTAAAATCGCCGACGCCCAAGCCGCCTACGAAAGTGCCGCCACATTACAACCCACACTACTGGCAGGCACCAACTTTGCTCTTCACTGTGCCGGCTGGCTTGAAGGGGGTTTGGTGATGGGTTATGAAAAATTCGTGATGGATCTGGACCAACTGGGCATGCTGCAGAAATTCTCAGAAGGTGTAGACCTGTCTGAAAACGGGCAGGCGCTGGATGCTATTCGAGAAGTGGGTCCTGGTAGTCACTACCTCGGTTGCGGCCACACACAAGCCAATTTCGAATCGGCATTTTATCAATCGTCCATTGCCGACAACAACAGCTTCGAACAGTGGCACGAAGAAGGTGAGCTCGATGCAAACCAACGCGCCAACGTTGTTTATAAAAAGTTGCTTGCCGACTACGTTGCCCCACCGCTGGACGCCAGTATCGATGAAGCACTAAAAGCGTATATGGCAAAACGCAAAGTCGAATTGGAGGACGAAGAATAGCCCTCCCAACTTAACCGTCATTCTTTCTCACCAGGCCATAGTGCCTGGTTTTTTTTGCCCACCTCCTTTTTCTACCTTCTTGGTCGTCATAACGCTCTTCAGTCATCCCTGGCATTCAGAATGCATTACAAAGCGGCGCCGACCGGATTCTACAAAATAAAACAATTACCTACATTTTTCTGACAGAGCCTGCCTCTGTTTACTGCAATAGTTAAGTCTTCAAAATAACTCAATCAATGAGGCATTTATATGAAGATGAAAACAAACCTTGTTCTATCAAGCCTTTCAGGCCTGGCTCTGGTGCTGAGTGTTGCAGCACAAGCCGAAGATACCCAATGGGGGCACTGGAACAATACCTATGATACGCAAAATGAAATCGGGACTGTTATTGAGTCTGCGATTTCAGACGGCGTTATTCTGGCTGCGGTTCAATCTCAAGAGAACGCCTTGGCAAGCGCCGTAGACTCAGTCACCAGCGG
>CAJWCA010000061.1 GCA_913020395.1 uncultured Cellvibrionales bacterium
AAGGCAGATCATTGGCATCGCTGTTTATGTTCAGGAAGGCGTCGCCCGGTGCGCCGGTGTAGATCTCGTTTAGAACCTGGTCGGGGAAATTGGTGTAGGCCCAGGTGAAGGTATCATCCAGATCAATCAGTGATACATTAATATCCGACCCGGCCCAGTAAGCATCTACCGGATCTTCAAAGAAACCTGTATAGGCAAATTCAATATCAATGTAGCTGGCAAAGGAATCAAAAACACGCTCAACTGAGGCGATGGTCCCGCCGTCTCCAAACGGGGCGTTCCACACAAGGTTGAGTGGCAAGTTGTCGGATACGGACCAATAAACAGTATTGCTGTTGTCGATCGTCCAATAATGACCGTTCGTAATGACATCAATGAGCGGGTCACCCGTTAGAGGGAAGAGTGTATCGCTGGGAGTTGCCATGGAAATATCCTTTTGGTATTGAAGTTCTATGGCTGCATTGTATTGACGCCCACCTGAATCGAACATGAACGGATAAACTCGAAATCTTAGCGGCTGATTGCCACCGGTCTGGATCTTGTAGTAGATTGATCACTTCAGCGGGAATTCTCTCTAAGCAAATATTCACTATCAAGATAGATCGCATATGCATATGAACTCACCTGTGGCAAACATGACATTAATAAAAACAACTCGTAGTTCACATCGATTTAGTTTGTTTTCTGGCTTGGTTCTGGTGATGGCCTTATTTGTGACCGCCTGCTCCGATAATACCCAGAACAGAATTGCAGCGCCTGAGACTGAGAGACAGCTAAAACAGGGAACAATTCTGGGATTTGAGGGTAGTTACAATAACCATGCCTGGATAGGCATTCCGTTTGCCAAACCCCCGGTTAACGAGTTGCGTTGGAGAGCGCCACAAAGTCCATTGGCTTTTCCAGAAGATGGCCTTAAGGCGCTGGTGCATGGGTCGGCCTGTACTCAATTGGCGGGTGGTTTAAGTGGTGTGCCCGGAGAAGCGGGAACTGTGGGTGGCAGTGAAGATTGTCTCTATTTATCGGTTTATGCGCCAAGGCTTTCGAAGGCTGATGCGACCGGGAGTGATAAGAAATTACCGGTCATGGTGTGGGTTCACGGTGGCTCAAACAAGACCGGTGCAGGCTCTATGTACGATGGCTCTCGTTTAGCAGCCGAGCAAAATGTGATTGTGGTCAGTGTTAATTATCGATTGGGCCCGTTTGGTTGGTTTACACATCCCTCGTTAAATCATGGGAGTGATGTAGATGCGGTTGACCAGGAACGGAAAGCACTCAATGCCAGCGGAAACTACGGCACGCTTGATATTATTCAGTCACTGAAATGGGTGAAAGACAATATTGCAGGCTTTGGCGGTAATGCCAATAACGTGACTTTATTTGGTGAGTCTGCCGGCGGCTTTGACATCTACAGTTTAATGTTAAGCCCAGAGGCAAAAGGTTTGTTTCACAAAGCCATTTCTCAAAGTGGCGGGCTAAATCTAACGGCGCCGGCCCTGGCATCAAATTATGTCGAAGAGGGTGGGCATGTTTATTCTTCCCAGCAGGCAGAGTTATACGCCCATCAGTTATTGAACGCTGATAAGTCCTTGAAGCAAATAAAAGAAGACGTTGCCAAACAAACATCGGAGCAACGCGAGACTTTTTTAAGAGGTTTGTCTGCTCAATCCATTATGAATGCTTACCGATACAACAGTGAGGTGAGCTGGTTGTTGAATCCGGATTTGTTTTCAGATGGTGTGGTGTTGCCCAAAGGTGATCCCGTGGAATTGTTTAAGGATCCCACTGGCCACAACAATATTCCCCTCATTGCGGGCACCAACAAAGAAGAAAATAAACTGTATCAATTTACACATCCGGAATTAGTGGACACCTATTTAGGTATCTATTATGTCGTAAAGGATCAGCAGCGTTACGACGCGTTTGCCAAATACCCCTCTGACATGTGGAAATATAATGGCGTAGACAAAATGGCTGCTGCACTTAGCCAGTCAATGCCCAATAAGGTGTGGGCGTATCGTTTCGACTGGGACGAGCAGGCAAGGCCCTTTGGTGTTGAAATTGATCGTCTGATTGGCGCCGGTCACGGCATGGAAATTCCGTTTGTTTTTGGTTTCACCGACAAGAGCAAAACATGGAGCCAAATGTATAACGCAGATAACCTGGACAGTCGTGAAACCTTGTCATCCAGAATGCGCAATTATTGGGCCGCGTTTGCCCATCATGGAGAGCCCGCAACGGGGCTAGATAGAAAGGGTGTTCAGTGGCCGTCATGGAATAATGAGACCTCAGACAAGTTCTTGGTATTGGACAGCTTCGCGGATGGCGGTATCAGAATGGCGAGTGACATCATTAGTCTCGAAGGCATTGAGCGAGAGTTGCTGGCAGATGAACGGTTGCCAAAAACCGAAGATAAGTGCCGTGTGCTGGCTAATTTGGTCAGGGGTAAGGATAACCATTGGCCGGAAGATGAGTACCCTGAAAAAGTCCATGGCGCCTGTGCGCAGTATCCTTTATAACAAACTGTGCCTGCCCCGTTGAGCCCGGCCCCCTCGGTGGTGGGGCTGTTTGGCCTTAAAAAGTATAAAAATGTCTGTTCTTTTTTTGCTCGATTCTGATAGACTCCTGCGTTGGAACCCATTTGCGTATTCTGTTAGAGAACATTTGATACTTCATGTATAAGTCGTTTTTATCAGTCTGTTTATTATCTTTGCTGATACTGTCTTCGTCGTTGACGAACGCAGGTCATTGGCATGACGATAATGGCGTGGAAACAGATTGTATTGTCTGTTTTCAGGAGTCAGGCTCCAAGACTTTACTGGGGGGTGTTCCTCGCCTTGTGGTCCCGGCCCATGGGCAATATGCAACGGTACACACACAAGAACACGCTTCTCTTCCTGTATATTCTCACTATCTCGCTCGAGCTCCTCCTCGTTTTAACTGATCCCATACAAATTGATTGGTTCTGGCTTTTGCCAGCTTAAACGCTATTGAGGAAATTTCGATGTATTTACGTTATATGTTGCCCGTTCTGCTGGGCGGCACTGTCTGTCCGTTAAACCTGCAAGCTTCCGAGATGGAGCATGTACTGGTTACTGCCCCTATTCATAAATCTGATGCGCAAACCGCCTTACCCGTAACCGTTATTCGTGGTGATGAACTGCGGGGGAGCGTGGCCAGCAATATCGGTGAGACCCTGGGCAGTACACCCGGTTTGGCCAATGCCTCCTTTGGCCCTGCAGTGGGCCAGCCGGTTATTCGTGGTCAACAGGGCCCCCGCGTGACCATTTTGCAAAATGGCACAGGTAGTGGTGACGCCTCTAATATCAGTGCCGACCACGCGGTCAGTGTAGAGCCCATTTTGGCAGATTCTATTGAAGTATTACGTGGCCCGTCGACCTTGTTATTTGGCGGTGGCGCCATTGGCGGCTTGGTGAATGTGATTGATGGTCGCGTGCCTGATTCGGTCCCGGAAAAATCCTTTGGTGCCTTGGAATTGCGCCACGGTACCGCTAATGACGAAAACACTGCCGTGTTTAAATTTGAAGGAGGGCAGGGAAGTTTTGCCCACTACCTGAGCGGTGTTACGCGTGAGACCAACAACATTGAGATACCCGGTTTCGCCGCTGCAGAGCCAGACGAACATGAAGTGGAAAACAAAGGGTCTATCCCCAACACGGGTGGTGAAATGGATAACCTGACCGTGGGTGGCAGCTTCATTTTCGAGCAGGGTTATATAGGTTTAGCAGTCAGCCGCATGAACAATGAATACGGTCTTCCGCCCGGTGCTCACGGCCATCATGATGAGGACGAGCACGATGAGGACCATGAGGATGATCATGACGAAGAGCATGAAGAGGATGGTCACGATGAAGACCACGATGAAGATCACGATGAACATGAAGAGGGTGAAGAAGACAATATTCGCCTGGATATAGAGCAGGTGCGATATGATTTACGTGGCGCTATCTTGCCCCACAATGTATCTAAGGATCATGTCATTGAGAGCTATCGCTGGGCTTTAAGTTACAGTGATTACGAGCACGATGAGATTGAAGGCAACGGTGAGATTGGCACGACCTTCAGCAATGAAGCCTATGAAGGTCGCCTTGAACTTGTGCACCGCGAGTTGGCTGGGTTCCATGGGGCGCTGGGTTTTCAGTTTGTATCGTCGGAGTTCTCAGCCATTGGTGAAGAGGCATTTATTCCTCAAACAGACATCAATCGCTACGGGTTGTTCTTGATGGAAGATTTTCATCACGGCGATGTGATCTACGAGTTGGGTGTTCGTCTCGACCGTGACACGGTTGACCCGGATGTGGCTGATGAAGAAACCTACTCAAGCACTAGTTTATCCGCCTCTGCACTTTGGAATCTCAACGACCAGTGGCAGCTGGGTTTAGCCCTGTCCAGTTCCGAGCGTGCCCCGGTGGCAGAAGAGTTGTTTTCCAATGACGGCTTGGATTTTGGTGACTACATCACTCACGCCGCCTCCGGTGTTATTGAGGTGGGTAATGCTAATCTGGATACTGAGCAGGCAAAAAACATTGATTTTACCATCAGTTACCAGTCAGAGTTTCTGGATGGGTTTGTCACCGTTTACTCCAATGACTTTTCAGACTATATCTATCTCGCCAACTCCGGTCTCGAGCAGGAAGAAACTGCAATTTTTGCTTATCGACAGCTTGATGCTGAATTTGTGGGTATCGAGTACGAGTTAACAGCCGATCTGGGCACAGCCCTTGGTAGTGACTTCAGTGTAAAGCTCTTTGGCGATGCCATTACGGGTGAGTTGGATAATGGTCAGGATGTGCCCCGTATGCCCCCGTTGAGGGTGGGCGCGCGATTTGAGTTTTCTACGGGTGCGCTGGGCGGATACGTTTCCGTATTGGATGCCAGCGAGCAGGATAAACCCGGTGATTTTGAAGAAGCTACCGATGCTTATACTCGCTGGGATGCCGGTCTGAACTATCGGTTTGGAGAAAACGAAACACAGGAGTATCTGTTGTTTGTTAAATTGAAAAATATAACAGACGAAGAGATACGCTCCAGTGTGAGTTTTTTACGGGAAAGTGCACCAGAGGCTGGCCGTAGTATAGAAGCTGGAATCAGGATGAGCTTTTAGTCTGGAGGTTAGTTTCACCTGATGACATAAGGCGATTGGGCAAAGTGTTGATTTGGCACTTTGCCCGTTTCCTATGCATATTCTGGCGTGCCAATCTAATCCGTTTTGTCTTGACTATTTATGGCCTGATCAAAATCAGAGATGATCTCATTAATATCTTCGATGCCAACCGAGCAGCGAATAAGGCCGTTTGGAATGCCAAGAGCCTGGCGTTCTGCCTGTGTGCACTCCACATGGCTTGTGGTTGAGGGAGTGCCTACCATGGTTTCCACCGAGCCCAGTGTGGAAGCTAGTATCACCTTGTTAAATCTTTTAAAGGTGTTATAAACGCCGGCCTCACCGCTCTTAAGAGAAAAGCTTAGAACCCCTCCAAAACCACTCATTTGTTGCTGTGCTAAATTGTGATGGCTATGGCTGCTTAGCCCCGGGTAATTAACCGATTGAACTGGAGTTTGTTGTTCCAGCCATTTTGCAAGTGCGAGTGCATTTTCATTATGTTGTTTCATTCTTAGCGCCAAGGTCTTCACCCCGCGACTAATGAGGTAGGCAGTCATTGGGTCCAGGCAGGCGCCGTGTATTTCTTTATGGGATAAAATTATTTCTCCTCGTTCCTTTGAGGTACAAACCAATCCGCCCAAGGCGTCCGCATGGCCACCTAAAAACTTTGTCGCGCTGTGTATGACCACATCGGCCCCCAAGCTTAAGGGCTGTTGGTTGATCGCGGTTGCCAGAGTGTTGTCAATAATTACCGTCGCTTCTTGTTGGTGAGCCAAGGCACTTAACTGTTTGATGTCTTGTATTTTTAGCAGAGGATTGGTGGGTGTTTCAAGGTAAAGAACATCGCAACCTCTGGCAATAGCCTGTTCAAAAGCACTGTGATCCAGAGTGTCAACCATCTCAACCTCCACGCCCCACTTGGGCAGCGCATGGGTAAAGAGATAGCTGGCGCCTCCGTAAGTATCCTTGCCTGCCACTAAGCGTTTTCCCGGCGACAACAAGGCAAATAAAACATTGCTAATAGCCGCCATGCCACTGCTAAAGCTGGTGGCAAATTCGGCCTGCTCCAGCTTTCGAATCTGTTCTTCGAGATACCCTGCCGCAGGGTTGGAGGAGTTGCGGGCATACAAGGCCCCTTTGCCACTGTCTTTGGCAATAGATTCCCAAGTGGATAGGTCGAATTGTTGATTGACAATGCCAAACGAAACAGGGGGGGATAGTAGGTTGCTGTCTAGAAGAGGGCGATTAGTTTTTTCTTTCATGGGTTTGCACTTATTGTTATATGAATCCCGGAAACTACTCAGTCATAGGGCTTCTCGCAAACATATCCCAATTTGATTTATATCACAATCGCAGCTTATTCTGTCAGGGGGTTAAGAGAAAACGGTCGATCACGGCATGCAGTATTTCTGGAGCAGTCTGGTGAAGATAGTGGTCACCATTTGGCATAATGAATAATTGTGCATTGGGCAAGCCTTGGTACAAGGATAAGACATGCTCAAGTGGCACGTCATATCTATCTCCATTGATGACCAACGCCGGCTGGGTGATTTGTGCCAAATCCGACGCGGTAAAGGTTGGTGATGTGGTCCACATTGCCAGCATTTCTGAAAGCCGTTCTCCAAAACCCGATAGATCTGGATGCGACATTTTGTAGCTTTCAATCATCAACCCGGGAAACTGTGATGGGTCAGTATGTTGCTGGTTAGAAGCATCGAACTTAAAGCTTGCCAGGTGCTTCAAGCTCTCTTTAGGGTGTGCGTTGACATGATAATTCGCACCTAAAGTGACAAGTTTATTCACATAATCAGGGTGATAGCGGGCAAGAAAAAGGGCAGTGATGCCACCGGCGCTCTGGCCAATGACATGGGCTCGTTTGATCTTGAGCGAATTCAGTAATCCAACCACGTCGGCGGCCAAACGCCGATAGCTCATGGGTGTTTCAGCTTTAGAGCTTCTTCCCTGCCCGCGTGAATCAAGTGCAATAACTTGATATTGCTTGGAAAGGTGAGTGATTTGTTCACGCATATCCTCGCGAGACATCATGCCGCTGTGCAAGAGAACGACCGGAGCGCCTTCGCCTGTCACTTCATAGCTGATGCTGGCGCCGTCCTCGGTGAGGAAGCGTTCCGCATGTACGGTCAGCGAGTAGAGGGAGGAGATAAGTAGGGTGAATGTGAACCACAATAGGTTCGATTGTTTATACAGGTGTGTATTCACGCTGTTATTGTTATGTTTTTTCATGCCGCGGAGTTTAACCGTTTTAGATGACAATGCAAGAGGCCTTACTCCGGAGCTTCGATTGAACTGTCGAGTATAACCCTACTTGTAATCGAGCTGCAGGTTTGAGCTTACTCTATCAAGTTATCTATCGCGTCGACTAACTGATCATAGTCAAAAGGTTTTTTGAGAACCGCGTCAGCGCAGTTGCTATTGGTGACCTGGGTGAATATGTCGGATTGATCACTAGTCTCTGCGGTAGAGAGATTGCCGCCGCCGGAAATAACAATAATTTTGAGTTCTGGAAAATAGTTTCGACAGTGAGAACAGAGTTCTATACCGTCCATTTCAGGCATCATGATGTCCGTTATGAGCAGGTCAATAGTGTTGTTTTCGAGCACCTCAATGGCCTTGATTCCGTTTTCAGCTTCAAAGGGGTTGTGATCTTCATCCTCCAATAGAAACACCAATTCTCTTCTGAGGGTGGCAACATCATCTACAACCAGTATGTTCTTTCCCATCATGATGTCCTGACTGAGTAGTTAAGATGTATGTTTCGGTAGAAACATGACAAATCGAGTGTTTTTGGACTTTTCATCATAACGCAAACTGCCGCCATGGTTTTCTACAATACTTGCGGAAATGCTCAGTCCCAGACCCGTGCCCTCGCCAATCTCTTTAGTGGTGAACATGGGTTCAAATATTCTTTTTCGGATTGATTCCTCAATACCTTTTCCGCTGTCTGTAATCGTAATGACGGCGTTGGAATCGCGTTCACTAACGTCGATAGTAATCCATTTATTCTGTTGCTTTTGGGCCTCATCAAACGCATTGTTTAACAGGTTCATCACTACCTGCGATATTTGAAGTCGCTGACATTCGATTGTCATGTTTCTGCAACCCGTTTGATAGTTGATGCTAAGCTTGACGTTTTTGAGGCGATATCGTTCTTTGCTAAGATTCAGAACGTCGTTGATAATCTCTTCAACGGAGCAGCTCTCAAAGGCGTCTTTCTCAGATTCACGTGAAATTTTTCGCAAGCTTTCAATGATGTTTGACATGTGTTTCGTGCTAGAAATGATGTTGCCCATGGCCTCGTCGAGATCTTGTGTTTTACCTTTAGCTGACCGGCGTTTAACGCGTTCGGCAATCAAGTTTATTTCTAGTAGCGGACTATTAATTTCGTGGGCCATGCCGCTGGCCATTTCACCGAGAGAGGCCATCTTATTGGCCTGGTGGGATTCAGCTTGCGTGGCGAGTAATGCTTGTTCTTTATCGCCGAGTTGACGGTGCATGAAATCAAATGCCCGTGCTAGTTCACCGATTTCATCGTTGTTGGATGTGGGAAGGTTTTCTACTTCTCTTCCGTCAGCCAGGTCTTCAGCCGCCTGGGTAATATTTCGCAGCGGTTGCATTAGTCTTCTCGCCAAGGTAGCAGAAACCAGCAGAATACCCACGATCATTAACGTTACAAATGTGAAAGCATAGTTTCTAAGCCGATTAGATTCTTCCAAAAGCGTATTCTTGGACGTTGCTAGAGCGACGCCAAAGAAACGCTCTGAATGTTGCGGGTCAAAGGGGGCTTTAACAACGTGAATAACGTCTAACTCATTGTCGGGTTCAAAAAAGGTGTATTCCTTGTCTCGTACATCGTTGGTTTTATAAAAGTTTACACTCGGGTAGTCTTGAAAAATGAGTTGATCCCCGTCTAAATCAAAACCAAACGTTTTACTGTTGTCGGGGTTGGCCAGGAAATACCCTTGTTCGTTTGTGATATAGGGTGTCAATAAGCGTGGTGTAGAGTCTATAAGGTCTTTAAAGATGCTACTGAAGTTCATGTTAATGACTAAGATCGCATAGAGTTCTTGATTAAAATAAATTGGAGTGGCAGCGCGAATCACGGGTTGGTGGGGGACGGTGACTACGCCGTGTTCTCGGTTTAGGGATATATTTGACAGATAGACCTCTCCAGAATTCATGAGCACGGCCCGCTTGAAGTATTCGGTATCACCTTTTTGTTGCAGCGCTGCGTCGGGAATACTCACGATCATACTTCCCTTGCGATCTACGCGCACAAGTTCACGCCCGTTGTCTTTGACCGTTATCAAACGTATTTGTTGGTAGTTGGGTTTTGCTCGAATTAATTCTGTGAAAATTGTCTCCAGACGTCGAGTCCAGATCTCGGTAGTAGATCCGTCTATTGGGTCTATGCCCTGATTTAGTGTGGATCTAGGGATGCCCGCGATAGGGGGGGTGCCTACAAGGTACAGAGCATCTCTGCTGAGTCCGTCAATATCGTTGATCAACTTAATTGCGCGGATATTGGTCTCGTATTTGAGCCGTTCCAACGATTGATTGAAGATGATCTCGGTAGACCCATAGTGCAAAACTGAGCCGATTGATATTGATACTATCGCGGCAAGGGCACCTACCAATATTGAAATCTTTGCTGATATCCTGAAACGCATATTCTACCAATCCATTGAAAACTGCTAATACCCACAAGCAGGGCTTATGTGTGGCTGAATTTCAAGCAGGTGTTTCAATAGTCGGTAAGTTGATCGAATATTATACACTGCCGTTAAGTGACAATTAGTTTATTGTTCATAATAGGCTAGATGCTGAAGGGTGTTTCTTCAACTATTTACACAAGAATTCCTGCTTGTTCAGTTGTCTGACGTCAGAGCATATGAGACAACATTGAGCGACCATAGGGGTAGGCGAGTGATCTCGCCCACCGGGAGGGCCTGCTCCCTTGAAGCAAGAGGGAAAGTCATAGGGTGTGGGGGGCTTAGCGATTTGTCGTTGCATAAATGCTAATGGGCTTTCCTACCTAAGAGCCAATCTTTGTGTAACAACCCTAGAACGTGCTCACTCACTGCTACTCCATTGGTATCGATCCAGCTTTCCCTCATCAGACCCTCTTGCTGAAACCCATTTTTCTCTAGTAACTTTGACGAGGCAATGTTTCCCGTTGCAACAAAAGCATTTATTCGGTTTAACTTCAGTGTTTGAAACCCAAACTCTACGAGTAGAGGCAGAAACTCGGAGCATAAACCCAGGCCCCAGTAGACCGGTAATATCTCATAAGATATTTCGGCAACCCGCTTCTCAAGGTCGCATTCAAATAGGGCGCAGGTGCCTATTATTCGTTTTGATTCCTTGTGTTCGATACACCAACCAAATAGAGTCTCCTCCTCTAGCCCTTCTTGTGCCCCCACAATAAATTCAGCGGCTTCTTCTTTGTTGGTCCAGGGATTATCTCCGGTGTAACGCACTACATCCGGATTGGAATAGACCTCAAAAATTGAGTCTAAATCTGAATGTTTTGCTGGTCGCAAATGTAAACGCTTCGTATCTATTAATTGTAGGTCCATTGCCCCCTCCTTTTTTTTCATTAGATCGCCATTGTATTTCAGTCCGAGTCTGAATTCCTTCTTTTTTGAAGGGGCATCAAAATGATTGGGCACTACTGGCTAAATGCAGGGAGAACCCATTTCTCCGTCATCTTAATGGTATCATTCTCTCTGGCATGAGCAGTGAATACCGCCACTAAGTCTAGCGCGTCGAAGGTTAAAATGTATTGCTCGCCCACACCCCAGGCAAGTTTTGCTTCATAGGTTTTATCTCCAACTTTTATTGCCGTCGGCCACGTTCTCAAGATCAAGGCCTTTAATAAGACTGACAATGGGTTTGTTTAAGTCAGCCATCGATAAGTGCCCCAATTCAATAGCCCGCCCAATGGCCAATGACAAGTAGGATTTGGTGACTGATGCCCGGAAGTGCGGCAGGGTGATACGACCTCTTCTGTAGTATGACTCAAGGATCAGTTTATTTTTGTGAGATATATGCACGCTGTCATACAGACCATCTTTTGTATATTCAATTTATCGCTCCTGTAATGAATGAGAGAAATGGAATGTATGCGGTTCAGCAGTAAATGCTTGAAGTTATAATGAATTTTATCTGACGCCTTGCTGATAAAGAAAAACACCAGTATTATCATGCAGTTAGTCGCCTTTTTGAGTGCCCATTTTCTCCTTCAGCAGAGGTTATATGTCAGAGCAATATTGGATTGGCGGCATTTTTATCGATTTGTCCAGAAATCAAATCACCCAAAACAAGCAATCACAAGTTATCGCTCCCAAGGCCTTGGCCGTATTAACCTGCCTGGCTGAAAATCAGGGCAAGGTGGTCAGTCATGATGAATTGTTATTGAAGGTCTGGCAGGGCACGGTGGTGTCCACTAATACACTTCAACGAAGTATTGCCCAATTAAGAAAAGCACTCGGTGATGACGGTAAAGGTCAGGTTTATATTAAGACCCATGCCAAGCAGGGGTACAGCCTGGAATGTGATGTTCGATGGTCTGAAGGAATCGAGCCCGCCACGCCCAATAGCCCTCTGGAGCAGGTAGTTGATGACACTGGCACGGGTGAAGATCAGGGCGAGACCACTACGCCCGCTCCTGCCACCACTAAGAAAGTGGATAGTCCAAAATCTTCGATATCGGCTTTACGATTGACTGCTATCATCTTTGGCATAGTGATTTTAGGTATTATTGGGTATCAGTATCCTGTTGCCAAACAAACGTCGTTACTGTCTTTTGGCGAGTTGCGAGCACTGACCTCAACAGACAACAAAGAATTAGCCAGCATCTATTCGCCTGACGGTGAGTATGTAGTCTTCCATCGTTATTCAGAAGATTTATGTATTAATAATGTCTGGGCAAAAAATATCAAAACCCAGCAAGAATATCAGCTCACAGAAAACCTGGATTCATATGGTAGCCATAGTTTTTCTAAAGATGGCAGTCAGCTGGTCTTTATTAAGTCTGGAGCCTGTACTCAACCGGTCACCCAGAAGAAATGTTACAAATTGATGAGCCTGGATTTTAACAAGGCATTGGTGTCGCCCCAATCGCCCAGTTTATTGACGGAATGTAAAAATACAGAAATACGAAGCCCCAGGTGGTTAGATAATAACAACATTTTTTTGCTACAAAAGTTTTCTACGCGTTGGAAATTAATCACTTACTCGGTCAGTGAAAATACAAGCCAAGACCTGTATGTGCTCGAAAGCGGTAATGTAGTTAGCTATGACTTTTCGGCCGCAGACGATTTGATCGCGCTAACCAGCTTTCATAGTGATGGACATTATTACATTGACGTGCTCAAAACAGATGGTCAGCTGCTGTCGAGTCATCGGATCAAATACCCGGAAGAAATTGCAAGGTTTAGGCTGATATTTCCCAAGTTTTCTCCTCTTGAAAACCAGCTTATTTTTAGTACTGGCAGGCAGCTTTTTACACTCTCTTATGAGGGAGAAATCAGTAATATCAGTTTGCCTCTCGATGAACCCATGGGGTCGCCAACATTTCATCCCGATGGCAAGAGAATGATCGTAATTAAGGGGCGCTACGATAGTGACATTGCGTCAGTACCTCTCTCTCAGGTTGCGCAAGGGCATGGGAAGAAAAACGAAAACCTCTCAGTGATGCAACGGTCAATTCTCGCTGAAGACAATGCCCTATTGCAGCCCAATGGTGAGTTAATTGCCTATAGATCGGAGCGGTCCGGAGATCAACAAATTTGGATCGCCAACGGCGAAGTGTCACAGCAGCTCACTCGCTTCCCAATGGATACTTTCATCCGTGGCATGCAATGGGCGGCAGACGGGAAAAGTCTTTTAGTGAGCACTAGTGGCTCGTTAAAGCAGGTCTACCTGGACTCAAGGCAAAAAGACTTTCAGTTGGATATCCCTGTGGTTCGACTTTTCCAATGGGATAGCAACAACAATACGGCTTTATTGCTTGTACGCTTGGAAGGGATTGTACAGTTCGTTGAGCTCAATTTAAGTAACTCCGAGACTCGTGTTATCAACGATAGGGCGATTAATTGGGCGTCAAAAAGTAAGAGCGGTCAACTAATCTACAAAGATCGCATGGACAGGTTTTGGCGGCCAGGGGCGGCTGAAGATCAACTGATTGAAGCTTTAGAGGGGCAGGGCGGTCCCTTCCAGCGTTTCCTGATAAGCGACAATGTTATTTATGGCATCAATGATGATTTTCAACTGTGGTCTTATGCGCTCGACGAGGAGCGATTTGAAATCATTGGAGGCTTGCCTGCCAGCGTAGATAACCTAACAGACATAAGCCAATCCCGGCTTCTAATGACAGTCCGGGTTTCCTCAAATAAAGAAGTCGTTGAACTCTATTTAAAAGAGTAGAGCCACTCGACCTGCAGAGTGCCTAAAGTTAAGGCCCATTATTTGGGCCTGAGGTCTTCGATAAACTGGGCATCAACCCAAAAAGTATCCATGTTACTGTAATCTCCGGATTCCATCGGGCCCATGTTCCTACCAAAAAAAAGGTACTTACCGTCTGGGGTGATCATAGGGCCCCCCTCCTCGGCGGCAGTGTTTATCTTGTCACCCAGGTTAATCGCTTCGCCCCAGGAACCATCTTGCTGTCGAAAACTTATATACAGATCGTTATCACCGTATCCGCCTTCTCTTTCGCCATCCCATAGAATATAAGATTCATCTGGCGCAATTAAGGGGTGAGCATTCCATTTCCCCGTGTTAATCACTTTATCAAGCGGCTTGGGGGCTGCACGTTTGCCATTGATGAGCTGTGAATATCGAAGAACACCGTTTCCTTCTCTGGTGGCTTCATCAAAAATATAGGTTCCTTTATTGGAAACCGTCAGACCCATGATGAAAATGTCTTCATAGGGGGCGCCCAGACTTTTTATCTCCGACCAACCCTCCTTTGTACGTTCTTTATATCGCTTGCCAAAGTGAATGGTCCTGCCATCTGGCGAAAAAAAGGGCAGAGGCTCTCTTCCTGCTACAACTGTTTCAAACCATCGATTGTTATCTTGTTTGTACGTCACTGACTCTATTTTTCCATTGTCCAAGCGTTTTCTAATAAAATAAAACTCATCCATAGAAGGTGAAAAACGAGCGCCCACCTCCCAGCCCTTTGTGGTAACAATTCCAGGGGCAAAGGGTTCTGGCGTAAGGCCGGGTGCTTTTTGCCCGAGATAAGGGCCTTCGAGCACTGACAAATCATTCTGGGCATAAGCTGCGCTACTTATGATCAGCGCAGACACTAGCAGGGATATTGAGCGGTAAATAGATTTCATGTGTTTTCCTTATTTTGAAATCAACGAACTATTTAGTTTGCCTCCGGAGGCACGTTTTACTGAACTATCGCTTATTTATTGGCACTGCCATAACCCAGGCTTGTTAGAACATTGCTTGAGACTGGATCTTTGGCAAAGAGACGTTTTGCTTTACCTAACCAACGGGTAAACAGCACTCGAATTAACCAAAAAACCAGGGTCGCGGCTAATAGATAAAGCGGCATATTCGCGTCTATAAAGTCAGGCCACTTGTCGGAAGTATTTGCAATGAAAGACGCAAATGCACCTATCAATGCATAACACATACGCCAAAGATGACGGGCTATTCGGTGTTTGCCTGCAAGACCTCCGCGAACAATCATGTTTAAATCCAGCAGTGCTGCAAGCGCAGCCATTCCCCCAAAATAGTAATTTAGCCCACGCAAAAAATCAGTGGGTGCTGACATTGAATCGACAAAAAAGCGAATGCTAAGCAATGAAACGCTTATGAATGCTACATAATCGAAAGCGCTTACCTCTCTTTCCGGACGCAATACTATTGCCCAGGCCGTGACAACAAAATAGAACGTTAAGATAGGGACATACGGATCATTACCCGCAAGAATGGCTGCACTTCCTGTTAGCAGCAGCATCGCGACAAAAAAGATATTGCCGGAAAGTCGATGTAAGCGGGCACCCTTGCGAACAGACAAAGCAGAGAACCCGGATAGAAGGGCAAATATTCCGGCAACAATATGAAAAACGAGCATTTATAATTCCTTTCGGCGGTTCCATTTCTACTAGCTGGCAATACTACCGAGTTGTTAGGGTGATGCAGTCAACCCTAAACCCGTAGCAATAGCCTGAATTCAGTGTGTATATTTGTTAAGCATTTTAGAGGGTTAAAATGTATGCAATGATAAATGCCACACTAAACGCTATTATTGTATGTTTTATAGGCAGGCGGCTTATCTTAAGCTTGATTGCGCTTAAAGGAGCTGACTCAGTGATGTTTTGTTCAGTCTCGTTTTTTAATATATCCCTGGCTTCAATGCCATAACTTCCGCAAATCGCTTTGACTGATTCAGGCGACGCAATTCCGTTTTTTTCCACCCTCTGAATCGTTCTTAGGCTAATGCCAGCCACTTCAGCCAGGTGCGACTGACTCCATGCTTTGGATTCTCTCAACTGCTTCAGTTTATCTATGTTTAATTCCATTTCCATAACTGCTTCCTCACTGATGAATAACACCCGCTATTATTGTGAGAAAACACCTCTTTTGTGATACGTCATATATGTGACAGACAGCGACATTACTATGACACATCTCTGCCATGATTGTGTACTCCAGGAAAGGCAGGGGTTGCAGAGTGTTTTTTGTACTAAAAGTCAGTATCAGCCGTCCGTTTTCTACGTCGGCTGATTTGCAGCATATTCGAACGGCTATTTTGACCTGAGCGTCTCAATAATTTGTGCGTCCACCCAGTAGATGTCCGTATTACCTTCACCGATAGCTCTGTTGAAAAGTATGTGTTTCCCGTCAGGGCTTACACTCGCGTAATACTCAGCTGTTGGACCATTAACGTTGTCGCCCATGTTGATCGCTGGCCCCCATGAACCATTTTTTTGTTTGAAGCTGATATAGAGATCAGAGTCCCCATAGCCGCCTTCCCGCTCACTGTCCCAAATCAGGTAGCTTTCGTCTGGTGCAATGAAGGGGTGGGCTGTCCATTTGCCCGTGTTAACCTGGGAGCCCATCTTTTTTGGGGCTTGGCGCTTACCGTCCTTGAGGCTTGATATGCGGATTACGTCATTGCTTTTATAATCGTCAAAAACATAGGTGCCCTTGGCGGATGCCGACAGGCGCATAATGCCCCAGTCTTCCCGGTCAAACATCGGCCCAAGGCTCTTGCGCTCTGACCAGCCTTCGCCCACGCGGTCTTTATAACTCTCTGCCATATGCATGCGATTGCCATCGGGCGAAAACACGATTTCACCTCTTCGCGGGAATTCCAGATACTGAGTCCATATATTGTTTTCTTGCCGGAAGCCGATAACGGTTCTGCGTGTGTATTTTCCGCCTGTTGTGGTGTAGTAAAACTCTTTCATGCCGGGCGCAAACACGGCCTCGCCATCCCAGCCTTCATTGGAAATAATGCCCGGTGCAAACGGTTCCGCCACGAGACCCGGAGGTTTCTGCCCCATATAGAGACCTTTCAGGGCAGGAAATTCACCTTGGCTATAATTTTTGCTACTCACTGTTAGTGCAGAAAGTAGCAGCAGAATAGAGATATACTTCATAATCTAACCTTATTTTGAAATCAACCAATTATCTGATTTGGCTTAAATGTGCTTGTGTAAGCGGTCAATTTACCCAAGTCGGCTTCAAAATACCTGACGTCCTTATGATTTATAGGTGATTTCGTTCTGACGGCAATAAACAAGGGGTTAGATACATGCAACAGCCTTAGTTGAAAGGCGAGGGGGCTGTATGCAGGAAGACAGGGCACAAATTGTCATCTACACTTTTTGATTACTGTTGAACGATAACCACAGGGAAGTCATTCATGGCGATTACAGAGGCCGCAGCAGCCATCGACATCAAAAGCACTCAAACCGCTACTCCCAGTGATCTACGCTCTTACCGTCTCAGTAATATCGACATGCTGCGGGGCTTGGTGATTATTATCATGGCGCTGGATCATGTGCGTGATTACTTTATGCTGACAACCGAATTGGACCCTCTGGCTCAGGCTGATGTCTCATTGGATTTGTATCTAACTCGGTGGGTTACTCATTTTTGCGCGCCGGTATTTGTCTTTCTGGCCGGCACGTCAGCGGGTTTAATGGCGGTCCGTAAAAGCCGCTTGAAAATGGCACAGTTTCTGGCGAGCCGTGGGGTTTGGTTAATTCTGGTTGAGGTATTGCTTATCTCAACCGCCTGGACCTTTTCACCTTTTGACGGAATTGCCCAAGTTGGCAATGCCACTATTTTTGCCATGCAGGTTATTTGGGCCATAGGTGCATCAATGCTCGTCTTAGCCGTCGCTCAATATTTTGGCGCTAAAGCTTGTCTGCTGCTGGGGCTTATTATCATATTGGGCCATAACTCACTGGATGCTATTTGGCCAAGCGGTGACATAATGTCCGGCAACAACCCAATATGGTATGCATTGCACAGCCAGTCCTCAACGCTGGTAGGTCCCATCCACTTAATCTTCGCTTACCCCTTACTGCCCTGGATAGGGATTATGTTGGTGGGGTATGGCACCGCTTTTGTTTTTACCAAGCCAGCCCAAGAGCGCAATAAAATATTGATTGTGTGTGGCGTATTGATGATGGTGCTGTTTTTTATTTTGCGATCCACTCAAATTTACGGTGATCCTAACCCGTGGCAGATCCATGAGCTTGGTTTGCAGGCGACTATTCTAGATTTTATGAATGTCACTAAATACCCGCCAAGTTTACTCTTCACCTTAATAACCCTAGCGCCAATGGCCATACTGTGTGCCTATGCTGATAACGTCAAAGGGAAGTTTAAAGACATGTTAGTGATGTTTGGGCGAGTGCCCTTTGCATTTTACGTAGCCCACCTTTATTTAATCCACACACTTAGCCTTTGCCTGGGGAAACTGCAGGGTTACAGTTTTAGTGACACCATGACACTCTACTTCTTTTATCCAAAAGGTTTTGGTGTAAACATGTTTTGGGTTTATGTTGCCTGGTTGGTAATAGTGGCAATGTTATATCCATTCTGTAAATGGATGGCAGACATCAAAGCCAAAAGAAAAGATTGGTGGTTAAGTTATCTGTAATAAATTAAGTACTTAACCTTGGCGTTTTCGACCTCAGAAATACTAGGGGCGGCGGTGACCGGCGAGCCCCTAGTGGTGTGATTGCCCTAGATCTCTCGCAGCGAGG
>CAJWCA010000062.1 GCA_913020395.1 uncultured Cellvibrionales bacterium
CTTTTTATGTTAAAAAATAATGAAGTAACAAAATCTAGCTTATTATTGCTTTCTTTAATCATGCTTTCGACCCAAGCGTCTCAGGCATAATTGTTTTTATGTTGCTGTGGTTGATCCTGGCCGCGAGCGGCGCAGTGAACATCTTCATTGAAGGGCAGGTTGCCAATGCTGCCCACGTCGGTGGTTTGTTGGCCGGCATCTTATTGGCCTGGCTTCCCGGCCACGGACCCCAACTGCAAGATAAGAAGCGCCCGGTATAGGCGCTGGCCTCTCTCGTTGTTATAATCGCCGGTCCTGCGCAATATTTGCAGGGGTGTTTGGGTGCAATATAAAGAGGAAATTCCTTGGATTTCAATCAGTTAATAGAATCTGTTAATGCGGATACTTATCAGTCGCTGAAGCGTTCTGTGGAGCTTGGGAAATGGTCTGACGGCCAAAAGCTCAACAAGGAACAACGTGCGCTTTGCCTGCAAGCGGTGATTGCGTGGGAGACGAATAACCTGCCGGAAGAAGAGCGCAGTGGTTATATCCCACCGAAAAAACACACTCACTGTGGTGGTGAGGGAGAAGTCTCCGAGCCGGTCGAGCAAGCGCTGAAGTGGAAATAAACATGGTTGAAACATTAATGTCGGGACCCGCTGCCAAAATGGAGTCCCGATTATCCGATGTGCAGGGCGAGCCTGTGTCTTATCACTTGCCTTTGGGTGAACACCGGATCGATATGAATCCTTTGATTGGCCAGCAGGTGAAGCTGCGCTTTTTAGGCCAAATCAACTGTAAACATTGCGGACGCAAAACCAATAAGAGTTTTAGTCAGGGCTTTTGTTACCCCTGTTTCAGAAAACTGGCCCAGTGCGATGTTTGCATTATGAGCCCAGAGAAGTGCCATTACGACAATGGCACTTGTCGCGAGCCCGAATGGGGTGAATCGTTTTGTATGACGGACCACATTGTCTATTTATCTAATTCCTCAGCGCCCAAAGTGGGCATCACCCGAGTGTCTCAGGTTCCGACACGCTGGGTTGATCAGGGAGCTATTCAAGCCTTGCCACTTTTTAGAGTGGGAACACGACAACATTCGGGTTTTGTCGAAGATACTTTACGAGAGTACATCGCTGATAAAACCAATTGGCGAGCGTTGCTCAAGGGCGACGCCGAGAAAGTAGACTTGCAGGCACTGGCGAATGATCTCAAATACCAGGCCCACGACGACTTGGAATTCTTTACCGAGAACTATGGCTTACAAGCGTTGCAGGCCATCGATGATGTGGATGTTCAGGAAATAAACTATCCGGTTCTGGAGTACCCCTCGAAGATTGTCACTCACAATTTTGATAAAGAAGCCCTGCTAGAGGGCACCTTGCTCGGTATCAAAGGGCAGTACTGGATTCTGGATAGCTGTGTGGTCAATATCCGCAAATACACGGCCTACGAATTCGAATTTTCTGTAGCGTAAACCAATTATAACAAGATAGAGGTAGAAAAAATGGCTGCTAAACACCTACCGGCTAAGACCATTTATTTAAAAGATTATCAGGTGCCGCCGTTCTTAATTGATAAAACGGAACTGGTCTTTGATTTGGGCGAGGCGCACTCCGAAGTGCAGTCGCGACTGCAAATGCGTCGAAATCCGGATTGTCAGCAAAGTAATCCGGCCTTGGTTCTGAATGGTTTGGAGATGGAGCTGTTGGAGCTTCGGATTGACGGTGAGCTGAAAGCGGAAGAGAGCTATGAGATAGACAGCGAAACCCTGACAATATCAGCCTTGCCCGATGAATTTCTACTCGAATGTAAAACCCGGATTTTACCCCAGGACAATACGTCTTTAGAGGGCCTTTACCGTTCGCGCACAATGTATTGCACCCAGTGTGAAGCCGAGGGTTTCCGTAAAATTACCTATTACCTGGATCGCCCCGATGTGATGAGTGAGTTTGTCACCACCATCAAGGCCGACAAGGCCCAATACCCGGTATTGCTGTCTAACGGCAACCCCATTGATCAGGGAGAAGACGGTGAGGGCCGCCACTGGGCAACGTGGCATGACCCCTTTAAGAAACCTGCTTATCTGTTTGCTCTGGTGGCGGGTGACCTGGATCGTGTTGACGATGAATTTGTGACCGCGTCGGGGCGCTCGGTGAGCCTGAGAATCTTTGTCGAAAGCAAAGATGTCAATAAAGTGGATCACGCAATGGCGTCACTCAAGCGCTCAATGCGTTGGGATGAGGAAGTCTACGGTCGGGAATACGACCTGGATATCTTTATGATTGTTGCGGTCGACGATTTCAATATGGGCGCGATGGAAAATAAAGGGCTCAACATCTTTAACACCTCCTGCGTTCTGGCTCGACCTGAAATAAGCACCGATGCCACGTATCAGAGAGTGGAGGCGATTGTTGCTCACGAATATTTTCACAACTGGAGTGGCAACCGTGTCACTTGTCGGGACTGGTTTCAGCTGAGTTTAAAAGAAGGCTTTACGGTCTATCGCGACGCAGAGTTCTCAGCAGACATGGGCTCGGCCACCGTGAAACGCGTGGAAGATGTCAGTCTGCTGCGCACGCTTCAGTTTGCGGAAGACGGCGGGCCGATGGCCCACCCTGTACGCCCCGCATCTTATATGGAAATTTCTAACTTCTACACCTTAACCATTTATGAGAAAGGTGCAGAGTTGGTACGAATGATAGCCAACCTGCTCGGGAAAGAAGACTTCCGCAAAGGGTCCGACCTTTATTTTGATCGCCACGACGGTCAGGCGGTGACCACCGATGACTTTGTTAAAGCCATGGAAGATGCCTCGGGTCGGGATCTGGGTCAATTTAGACGCTGGTATTCTCAAGCGGGAACGCCGGTGCTGAACGTGTCGGGCGATTATGATGCCGATGCCCAGACGTTTACATTGAATGTCACCCAATCCTGTCCACCAACACCGGAAAGCGAAACCAAGGAACCTTTCCATATTCCTCTGGCAATGGGCTTGCTGGGCGAAGCCGGGGAATTAGCACTGCACCTTCGCGGAGACGATGCACCGGGAGAGACTGAAGACAATACCCACAGAGTGCTGGAAGTGACGGCAGCGTCCCAGAGTTTTGTTTTTGAAAACGTACATGAACGACCTGTGCCCTCGTTGTTGAGAGGGCTCTCAGCACCTGTGAAGCTACATTACGGTTACAGTCGTGAAGACCTGACTTTGCTGATGCGTGCCGACAGTGACGGTTTTAGTCGTTGGAATGCCTGCCAACAACTGGGTGTTGAAGTGATCCATCAAGCAATGGAGGCCTGGAAGGCCGGGGGTGCGATTGTGGTGGATCCCTTATTGGTAGAAGCGTATCGCTCAATCTTAAACGAAGGAGGGCTGGACAAGGCGATGGTTGCCTTAATGTTAACCCTGCCAACGGAGGGGTATTTGAGTGAGCTGGCAACAGAAATTGATGTGGATGCTATTCACTATGCCCGTCAAGGCGTTAAGCAGGAATTGGCCCGGGCACTTAAAAATGAATTTATTGGCATCTACGAATCCTACGATCACAGCATTCCCTATGTTGCCGATGCAAAATCGATCGCCGCGCGCAGCTTGTGTAATGTGGCGCTTGCGTACCTGATGGCCAGTGGTGATTTGCATATGTTGGACAAGTGTTATCAGCAATACCTGTCGTCCAACAATATGACCGATGTCATGGCTGCACTCGCCTCACTGGTTAACAGTGAGCAGGAGGGAGCCGAACTGTCTCGTCGCAAGGCATTAGAGGATTTCCATAACAAGTGGCAGGAAGAGTCCCTGGTGTTGAACCAGTGGTTGAGCGTTCAGGCTAGCAGTAGCATGTCAGGTGGTCTGGAGCGAGTTAAGGCGCTGATGGAGCACTCTGCCTTTGATATTAAAAATCCAAACAAAGCCAGATCTCTGATTGGCGGGTTCTGCGCTGGCAATCCGGTCAATTTTCACCGAGCAGATGGTGAGGGGTATGTTTTTCTCGCTGACCAAATTCTGGTGCTTAATGACTTGAATCCACAGATCGCAGCTCGCTTGTTGGGGCCACTGACAAAGTGGCGTAAATACGATGTCAATCGCCAACAATTTATGCAGAGGGAGCTCGAACGAATTAAAGCGGCCCCGAATTTGTCAAAGGATGTTTTTGAAGTGGTTACCAAGAGCTTGAATGCTTGATGTTGGAATATAGCCCACTGCTGTTGTTATTGCTGGTGGGTACGGGGTTTGTGGCCGGCATCGTCAATACGCTGGCCGGAGGTGGTTCGAGCTTAACGATTCCAGCACTGTTGATATTGGGTTTGCCCGCAGACGTTGCCAATGCCACCAACCGAGTGGGTGTCTTTTTACAGTGTCTGGTGGGTATCAGGGGTTTTAATCGGGCGGGGCGTTTAGATACCGCCGATATCGGTCCTGTACTTGTACCCACCTTATCCGGAGGTTTGGCAGGTGCTGCACTGGCTTCTTTTTTGCCCGTGTCAGCCTTGAAACCTTTGCTTCTCGGGGCAATGGTCTTGATGGCTCTGGTGATTCTGGTTCGACCGTCTACCATCGCACCGGAAGAAGGCACTGCAGTCATTCGGGTTAACGATTCCCTTGGTGCCTGGGCGGGTTTGTTTCTCGCAGGTGTCTATGGAGGGTTTGTACAGGCAGGTGTGGGTTTTATCTTAATTGCCGCTTTAGCCGGCGGGCTTCGATATGACCTGGTGCGAAGCAATGCACTCAAAATGGTCTGTACCTTGGGATTTACCCTTGTAGCTCTCGTCGTTTTTATCGTTAATGATCTTGTCTTGTGGCTGCCGGGTTTAACGCTTGCCGTTGGCACGATGTTGGGGGCTGCCGTTGCGGTGCGCATGGCAATCTCCGTTAGCCAGAACGCACTTAAATGGTTTTTGTTTATTATGACGCTCGTGACCTGTACTGCGGCGATGATTGTTTAAACCGTTCCAATTCAATTTCAATTTCAATTGTTCAGGGGGTAGAGCGCTTTTAGTTGTTTACTGTCCCCGCGACGGGTGACTTTTTTGGCCCGCAGGGCTTTGATTAGCTCGATGAATTTTTTACCTGACCACGACGTATTTCCCGTCGATTGATTCCCCGCCAGTTGATATATTTCTGCGTCCAGCGCGTGCAGCGCCTGTTGAATATCCTGGTTTTCACAGAGCTGGCCGATATGGCTCAAATTCATTCCTCCGGCCTGAGGCCAGCGCTGGTTCCCCCAGGCAATAATCTTCTTCCGCGCCTCAACGGGGGAGTCATCCTTACAGGCAGAAATCATCGATTCATAGGCCTGTCGTTCCGACTCAATGTGTTCTGAACGAACTGATGCCTTAGCGTTTGTTGGCACTTTTTGAAGTGCCCTTCTGAGTCGCCAATTCATGCCGGCCAGGAAAAGGCAAATGACTGCGAGCAGAGCGCTAACCATCATCCAGAGCCTGCTTTGCTCTACTGAGATGCCTTGAGGTGCAGCCCCATCAAGCTGCTCGCCCGTGGGGGCCACCGAAGGCATTTGGGGCTGCTGCTGTATGACGGTTGAGGGGGCAACTTCAATCTGTGTCTCGGGCAACGTCGCAACCCGCTGGCTTTTAGTCTGGGTGTCCCACCAGGTGATAGAAATTTCAGGCAGCGTCATGTTGCCACTTTTCATCGGTACGAGTGCCAGAGTTTCCGTACGAATACCTATCAGGCCATTTTCACTGGTTTGGTCCTGGGTTTGTGCCTGATCGGGATAATATTTAATGCCTTCAACGTCGGGAAGCTCCAGGGGAGGGAGTTGCGCCCCGGTTAAACCTTCGGCGGTGAGTGTAATCACGCGGGTAATGGGTTCGCCTACTTTAAAGGTAGAGGGGTCATTGCTCCATTCCTGCTCGAGCGCGAGTGCACTGGAAGGCAGCCAATGTTGCCCCGTATAGCTGCTGGCGGCGGCCTGTACCTCAACATCAATTGCCTTGGTTTTCAGGCGTTTTAGCTCGCCGGTTTGAGTGCCAAAGGGGTCTGACCAAGGGTCTCGAACACGACCTTTTGTGGCAGCAGTGTAGGTTAGCGATGGAATGTGAAGCGTGCCGCTTGTTTGTGGGAATAGCGCATATTTCACCTCGATGACGGCGTAGGGTTTTCCGTTAATGCGTTTTTGGTAACGCAATTCGGATAATTCGATTTGCAGTGTATCTTCAAGGTCCAGCTCATCAGAGTTAATGCTGCGCAAGTTAACTGACGTGAATAACTTAACGGTCAGTATGACTTGCTCCTGCACGCTGACCGTTTCATTGGACACGCTGGCTTCAATAAAAATGTCCTTGGCTCTGTTGTTGGCGTTGGGTGCCTGCTGCTTGACCTCGATAATCTGGGCTTCAGTATAGAGCCCTCGGTAGCTCACGGAGGGAATCAACAGCATGCCAATTTTTTTAGGGGACAGGATCAGCTTCCACTCGGTCCAGGATTCGGACTTGCCATTGACGCTGCGGTACTGTGTGCTGCGATTGTTACTGAGAATGTCGAAGTTCATTTCTAAGGCGGTAAAATCTGGCCCGTCGCCTCCCGCCTGAGCGTCGAGTTTCACGCTGAGCTCCAGCGTCTCTTCAATATCAATATGGCTGCGATTAGCCGTGGCCGTCAATGTTGTTGCCAGAACAAAGGAGGGCAGCACCAAAAAGATAATGGCCAGGAATGTTTGTAATTTTTTTCTGCACATAAGGCTTAAACTCAAGTGTTTCTATTCGTTTGACTACCAGCGTTGATTAGCGTTGTTATCCGGCGGCAGCCAATCGCCCCGTTGATAATCTTTACGCAACTGTCGGTGCTGGTGTTGAAATTTTCGTCGAAGCAATCCGCCCGGGTCGTCCGGTACTTGCCTGAGCCATTGCTCCAAGGCCTGTTTCTGCTCGCTGTCCATGTCGGACTCCTGAGCTGCTTGTTGCTCTTCAGATTCAGATTGCTGAGCATCCGTTGGAGACTGCTCGGCGTTTTGTTGTTCCTTTTCCTGCTGCTCGTCTGACTCTTCTTCGCTGTCAGATTCGTTGTCTTCGTTTTCAGGTTCTTGGTCAGACTCCTGGTCAGATTCAGAGGGATTATCTTCTGATTGTTTCTGATCGGCTGATGAGTCTTGCTGCTGGTCTTGTTGATCCTGACTCTCACCGTCCTGATTTTCGCTGTCCTGGTTTTGACTGTCTTGATCCTGATTCTGATCTTGGTCTTGATTCTGATCCTGGTTCTGTTCTTGTTCTTTTTGCTGCTGCTTCAGTTTTTCCACAAGATCCCGATTAAATTTTGCATTTTCATCCCCGGGGCGTTGTTCCAGGGTTGAATCATAGGCCTCGATGGCTTCATCCAGCTTTCCTGCCCGAGCCAGCGCATTGCCCCGGTTGTAATGGTCGTCTGCTGTGTTGCCGCCTTCAAAAGATTCTACGGCTGCTTCATAATCACCCGCTTCGTACTGGGCCGTGCCTTTCCATTGACGGTGTTTAAATTGTTCCGCTGCGTTTTTGGGGTCTCCACTGCTTAGGCTTTTGTGGCCCCGTTGATCTTTTGTATACCAAAGGTCCTCCCATTCCATTGCCTGACTTTTACCAGGGGTCAGCATCAGTGGGACAAACAATAAGGAGAGCAGTACACCTTGGCGAAAAAAGTAGGCAACAATAGGTAAAAGTAACAATACGAGCCATTGGCCGTATTCTTGCCAGTTATCAAAATCCCGTTCCAATTGCCGGGTTTGTTCGTCCAGGTTGTCGGGCAAATCCGCCAGCCACTCCAGGTCCTGATTGTCTGGGCGAAGGTCAGCATAGCGACCATCAAGCCCTGTGCTCAGGGCTTCCAAGGTGTTTCGATTTAAAGCGGCAATGACAATGCTACCTTGGTTATCTTTTGCAAAACCGCTTTGGCCAAAGGGAATGGGTGCACCTTCAACGGTACCCACTCCCAATATGGATAGGCGGATAGGGCGACCTTCCAGTATATCCTGAATGTCACTGGCGGCATCGTTGGCGATTTCATCGGTTACGATAAGAATGTCTGCGTGTTGAACGCCGGCATCTTTGATGAGTGACAGGGCTTTTTCAACGGCCATTTCCGGGTTGCTGCCGCGCAGAGGCATAATGTTGGGGTGCAGGGCAGGCAGCAAACTCTCCAGCGTTGCTGTGTCGTCGGTGAGCGGCGCAACGACATGGGCTTCACCGGCATAAGCAATCAGTGCACTTAAACCTTCCTCTCGCATTCTTAGCAGATCAATCAATTTGTGGCGGGCACGAACCAGGCGAGAGGGTTTGATATCCTCTGCAAGCATTGAAGGTGACAAATCAAACAGAATAATGAGGGCACTTTCTTTTTTGTGTACGGGAACAGCAATTTTTTCCCACACAGGGCCTGCCATGGCAATGCAGGCAACAAACCAGGCCAGCAATAAAATGACAATGCCGCGCTTGCGGGCTGGAGTGAAACTGCCTTCCAGTAAGTGAGGGAGAAGCTCCGGTGCGATGACTTGCTGCCAGTTGTTGTTGCTGCGATGAACGCGAATGAGCAGTATCGCAATGGCCAGCGCTGGCAATAGTGCCAGCAACCATTCAGGTCGTAGCCAGTGAAGAACCTGTAGAGTATTCATTGACGTTTGCCTCTCAGCATCTGCTGTAAGCCGAGCAACAGGCTAGACACAAGCGCCAAGCCCAGTGGCCAATAAAAGAGATTGCGCACAGGGCGAAAGACTTCAGCTTCTTGCTCAACGGGTTCCAGTTTGTCGAGAATGGCGTAGATATTGTTTAGTTCTTCAGGGTTTCTGGCGCGAAAATACCGGCCGCCTGTCATATCAGCCATCGCTTGTAAGCTCGTCTCGTCCAGATCGGCGGAGGGGTTGATTCTGCGAGAGCCAAAATTGCTGCCAAACAAACCGGGCACTGTCATTTCACTCGCGCCTACACCCACGGTATAAATTTTAATGTTCTCCTGTTTTGCAAGCTCTGCAGCCTTCAGTGGTTTAACTTCGCCTGAGGTGTTTGCGCCATCGGTCAGCAAAATTAAAACCCGGCTAGACTCCGGCCGTTCTCGCAAGCGTTTAACGGAAAGACCAATGGCGTCTCCAATGGCGGTTTTTTCGCCCGCAAAACCAAGTTGGGCTTCCTGCAGCAGTGTGTTGACTGTTTTTCGATCGAAGGTGAGAGGCGCCTGAAGATAGGCCTGGGAGCCAAATAATACCAGGCCCAAGCGATCACTTTCCCTGCGTGTGACAAAGTCGCCCACCACTTGTTTCACCACGGTGAGTCGGTTGACCTTCTGATTGTCGAGAACCATGTCCTCGGTATCCATACTTCCCGAGATGTCGACGGCAACCAGAAGGTCCCGGCCGCTACTGGGCAGACTGATCGGGTCGCCAATCCATCTCGGCGTTGTGGCGGCCGTGACAGCGGCAAACCAGACGATCGTGAGTAGAAACAGGGCCATTCGGCTGTTTGACAGTGCGCCATGAGCTCCAACCGTTGAATCAGCCAGTTCCTGGAAAAAGGGCACCTTCAGTGCGGCCTCCTGACGCTCTTTGTTGGGAAGTAACCACCGTATCAACACCGGCAATGGAAGCAGAGTGAAAAGCCAGGGCCAGTCAAATTCAAGCACGGTTTGCCCTCCCGACTTTGTGGTGACGAATCCAATTAAGTGAGAGTTTGTGTACCACTTCCGGGTCAGCCGAGCAGGACTTTTGATAGGGTGCCGAGACTAACAGTTGTCCGTGTTCAGACTGGAACGCAATGTCACTGTGTTTGTCAGGCAGTGATTGATCCAGAAACGCCAGCCACTTGTCTCCGTTGGCACTGCCTATGTCCATGCCGGGAAATCCACTCAATGCGGTTCTCTTAAGGGTGATAGCGAGAGCTTGTAGATACTCAAGAGAATTCCGGGTCGAGACAAATTGTTGCCAGTGTGCCGTTAATTCCTCCAACGCTTCGCGACGGTATGCATTGGCTGCGCGTTGATTTTTATACCGCTTAAGCAGTAGGAAAGTGCAGAGAGCCAACAGGGCAATGATTATCCACCAGCCTGGTGCCAGTGGCCAAAGCCCAATCTGGTCCGGGTGTACTAGACCTTTCAGCTCGGCCAGCGGATCCTGAGGGTTCATTGACGCCTCCCGGGCTTGCGAGCCGACTTGCCATAGAGTTCACGCATGGTGTTAGTTAGATCATCAGTTGTCGCAAAAGACAAAAGCGATATGCCCATCTTCTGGCAACTTTTAGTAATCAGCGCTACACGTTGAGAGTAACGTCGGTGATAAGTCTGACTAACCTGTTTGTCTCCAGCGGCCAATTGGTGTCGCTGCTCGCCATCGGTGATGGTAAACATACCGGTTGTGGGCAGGTGTGACTCCAATTCATCGTAAACATGAAACAGTGTGACATCGGCGTGTCGCTGGAGTTGAAATAAAGGTTCTTCGCAGGCGTCTGTCCAGTCGTGGAAATCACTGGCAATAAATACGGCACTGCCAGGTTTGGAGACACGCCGGGTTTCTTCAATAATTTGCAATAAACTGATATCGCCTGGCTGTGGCAGGGGGCTCTTGAGTTGGCGGTTAAAATCACACAATTGATGAATGAGCTCTAACACCGCATGTTTACTGCGGCGAGGGCGGATATCCTTCTGTTGTTTATCGCCGAAAATCAGAGCGCCTACCCGGTCCCCATGGGCCAGAGCCGTCCAGGCTACAATGGTGCTCAGAAATGCCGCGCTGACCGACTTGAAACATTGCTGGCTGCCAAAAAACATGGCCGAACGTTGGTCGCTGACGATAACTACCGGACGTTCTCGCTCTTCTGTAAATAGTTTGGTATGGGGAATTTGTGTTCTGGCGGTTACCCGCCAGTCAATGTTACGGATATCATCTCCGGGCTGATAGGTTCGCACTTCTTCAAAGTCGATGCCTCGGCCACGAAACCGTGTCCGCATACCGCCTGACAGAATACTGGTGCTGGGTTTGCGGGAGAATAGTTGCAAACCGCGCGACACAAAACGCAGTTGTAACAACTGTTTTATATCGCAATAGGCTCCACTGGGAAGCAAACGATCAGACATTGATTTTACACCGAATCATTATGGCCGTTTAGGCAACTGGCACTCTGGCCAGTAGTTCGTCAATCACCTGGTCGGGGCTAACGCCGTTGGCTTCGGCCTCAAAACTTAAGATAAGTCGATGGCGAAGCGTGTCGTGAAGCACTGATTGCACATCGTCAGGGCTGACAAAGTCATTGCCCTTGAGCCAGGCAAAAGCGCGAGCGCAGCGATCTAGGGCGATGGTGCCTCGCGGGCTGGCACCATACTCCAGCCAGCTGGCCAGGGATTCACTATATTGTCCCGGGTAGCGAGTGGCATTGATCAGCTGCACAATGTACTCCTCCACCGGTTCGGCCATATGAATACCCAGCACTTGCTGCCTTGCGCTCAGAATGTCTTGCTGGCTGATTTTCGCCGGTTGTTCGATTTCGCTGGCAGCCGCCTCATTGCGCACAATACGTAAAATCTTTCTCTCGGCCGCAATGTCGGGGTAGCCGACCTCTACGTGCATCAAAAAGCGGTCAAGTTGTGCTTCTGGCAGAGGGTAGGTGCCTTCCTGCTCAATAGGGTTTTGGGTGGCCAAGACCATGAAGAGCTCAGGTAGCGGGTATGTTTTACGCCCTACACTCACTTGTCTCTCGGCCATTGCCTCTAACAGGGCTGACTGCACTTTAGCCGGGGCGCGGTTAATTTCATCCGCCAATACCAGATTGTGAAAAATGGGGCCAGGCTGAAATTCAAAGGAGCTGTTCTCAGGGCGATAAATATCAGTGCCTGTCACATCAGAGGGCAGTAAATCAGGTGTAAATTGCACGCGATGAAAGTCGCCCTCGATACCATCAGACAACGATTTAACGGCCTTGGTTTTGGCGAGCCCTGGGGCGCCCTCAACGAGCAAATGGCCATCGGCCAAAAGCGCAATAAGCAGTCGTTCAATCAGGTGATGCTGGCCGACAATTTGCTCGTCTAGCCAGCCTTTTAAAGCCGTAATCTGGGAAAGTTGAGACATAGAAAGCTACTTTACACTTATTTTAATCATGGGTTTTAAGTTATTGATCAGCCGTGATTTTAACCGGATTGTGATTTGCTTCAAGGCTCTTTAACAAGACTTTACCGAAATCACTTAGTTCCCTTTTATTTTGAGTCCGGCATGGTCTATGCTAAGGCCATATTCTAGCTGTCAACCTTTAGCCTTAGGATTGGCTAATTATTGACCAATATTGAATGAAACGCTCAATAATAATCAAATAATACGATTCTTGCCTCAGGAGAGACAAATGGATAACAGTCTTGTCGCAGCTGATAGTAAAAGCACCTTCAAAAAACAACTCAGCTCGGTCATCGATAAGCGCCTAAAAAACAAACAGGCGGTATCAGTTAAAGGTTTTGCCGAGGCCTACTACGAGCAATACCCGCTAGGTGAGCTGGAAGGCCGTAGAGTGAGCGATATCTATGGCAGCTGTTTTGCCTGGTGGAATTACAGCCAGAGTCTCCCCGAAAACAGCAGTAAGGTACGGGTATTCAATCCCAACTTGGAAGAAGATGGTTGGCTGTGCCCACATACGGTTGTCTGTGTATTGCAAAGGGATATGCCGTTTCTGGTGGACTCCATACGCATGGAGATCAATAGCCGCAATATTTCTATCCACTCAATCACCAGCACGGTGATGAATGTTCTGCGGGATGGAGAACACACGCTTCAAGACGTTGCCACCATCGATCGCAAGGTTAAAGCCAGCAAAGGCAAGACCTGGGGCAAAGAGGCATTTGTCTATCTCGAAATCAATTTGCACTCAGACGAGTCTGAACTGCAGGAGTTGCGCGACTGTTTGAGCTCGGTGTTGGAAGATGTGGATTCTGTAGTTAGTGACTATAAGCCAATGACGGCAGCGCTGAAAGAGGCGTCGAAAAACCTCTCTTTTGTTGAAACCGGCGCATCGGAAGAGTCTGTTAAAGAGTCTCGGGCGTTTCTGGACTGGCTCTGTGCTGGTCACTTCACCTTAATGGGTTATTCAGAATACGAGTTTGTTGAAAAGGATGGGCAGCGTACGCTGCAGGAGTTGGAGAAAAAACGCCTGGGTTTATTCCGGCAATCAGATAGAAAAGCACGCACACTGACAATTGATGATTTTAATCCAGGCATGGCCCGTTTCCATTTGACCCCTCAAGCGCTGGCGTTCTCAAAGTCGTCTGTGCGCTCGAGAGTGCACCGTCATGCCTACTCTGACTATGTGGTTGTTAAGCGGTACGATGCCAAAGGGCAGGTTGTAGGGGAAAACCGCTTCCTGGGGCTTTATACCGCACCAGTTTATATTCTGAGCCCTACAAAGATTCCGCTGATTCGGCAAAAAGTCGAGCATGTTATTGAGCGCTCTAATATCGATCCGGGCAGTTATTATGGCAAAGTTGTCCGGCAGGTGCTGGAAACGTTCCCGAGGGATGAGTTGCTCCAGAGCTCGAGCAGTGAATTGTTTGAAACGGTCATGGGGGTGTCTCAGATCAACGAGCGACATATGGTTCGCTTTTTTGTCAGGCGCGACCCCTATGGCAAGTTCGTCAATTGCATTCTTTACATTCCCCGGGATATTTTTGACTCGAGCGTTCGCCAAACGATTCAGGAGCTCATTTCAGAAAAAATCAATGCTACCGAGTGCGAGTTTACAACCTATTTCTCCGAATCGATTCTGGCTAGGGTTCACCTGGTTTTTAAAGTTGATCCAGACAACCTGGTCGACATTGATGTTAAGAAGCTGGAAGCGAATATCGTTGACATTAGCCGTACCTGGGGCGATCACCTGCTGGAATCCCTAAGCGATTTCCACGGCGAGGAAAAAGGGCATTCCCTCTTCAAAGAATACAAAGATGCGTTCACCAGTGCTTATCGAGAAAGCTATGAGGCGCGAACGGCTGTATTGGACATTGATACGATCAGTGCGCTTTCCGAGAAGGAAACAATGGCGCTGAGTTTTTATCAGCCCATGGGGTCTCAGAAAAATCAGTTGCGCTTTAAAGTCTTTAACCGTTCTACGCCCATTGAGTTATCCGAGGCGATCCCCGTTTTAGAACACTTGGGCTTGCGGGTGTTGGGTGAGCACCCCTACAAAATACGCTGTCTCAATGGCGAGCGAATATGGCTGCACGATTTCCAGTTGGAATTTGGCCTGAATGCCGAAGTGGATGTGCATGCAGCCCGTGCCAATTTCCAGGAAGCGTTTATGGCGATCTGGCAAGGTAAAGCAGAAAGTGATGCTTTCAATCGCTTGGTGTTGGGCGCTCGTATTAACTGGCGTGAAGTGGGAGTACTACGCGCTTATGCTCGTTATATGAAACAGACGGCATTTAACTTCAGTCAATCCTATATCGCCAATACCCTGGCGAATCACCTTGAGATCACGCGTAATATCGTCGCGCTGTTTAAGGGCATGTTTGACCCCCGGGTTAACCAGTTTACTAAACAAGACTTGCAGCGTATCGAGCGCTTGAACTCAAAGATTGTTGAGAGCGTGGACAAGGTCGACAACCTGAACGAAGATCGGATTGTAAGACGTTATCTCGATATGTTGAATGCGACCTTGCGGACCAACTTCTATCAGGCCGATGAAAAAGGTAATCGCAAAGATTATATTTCGCTTAAGTTTAGCCCTCAGCAGATTCCCGAGGTGCCAGAGCCTCGCCCTATGTTCGAAGTGTTTGTCTATTCTCCGCGAATGGAAGGTGTGCACTTGCGAGGCGGCAAAGTCTCCCGTGGTGGCCTGCGCTGGTCTGATCGTCTGCAGGATTATCGAACTGAGGTGCTCGGCCTGGTGAAGGCTCAGCAAGTGAAAAATGCAGTGATCGTGCCCAATGGTGCCAAAGGCGGTTTCGTGGGTAAACAATTTCCGAAGGAGGGGGGGCGCGAAGCGTTTCTCGCCGAGGGCATTGAATGTTATAAAACGTTTATTCGGGGTTTGCTTGACGTCACTGACAACCTGATTGATGGCAAAGTGGTACCGCCGAATCAAGTTATTCGCATGGACGAAGACGACCCCTATCTGGTTGTGGCTGCCGACAAAGGCACGGCCACTTTTTCCGACATTGCCAATGAGTTATCTAGTGAATACCAGCACTGGTTGGGTGATGCCTTTGCCTCCGGTGGCAGCGTGGGATACGACCACAAGGGTATGGGTATTACCGCTCGCGGTGCCTGGGTGTCTGTGCAGAGACACTTTAAGGAAATGAACCTGGATGTTCAGAAAGAAGACTTCACCGTCATCGGTATTGGTGACATGGCGGGAGACGTATTTGGCAACGGTATGTTGATGTCTGAACATATCCAATTAGTGGCGGCCTTTAACCACTTACATATTTTTATCGATCCGAACCCCGAAGCAAAGAAAAGTTTTGTTGAACGTAAACGGTTATTTGAGACACCTCGGACCAATTGGGCTGACTACAACAAAAAGCTGATTTCTAAAGGCGGCGCGATTTTCGATCGCTCGGCCAAATCCGTCACCTTAACGCCGGAAATCAAACAGCGTTTTGGCATATCCAAATCTAAAATGACTCCGACCGAATTCATCCATGCGATTTTGAAAGCAGAAGTGGATTTGATCTGGAATGGTGGCATTGGCACCTACGTGAAGGCGACCTCTGAAACCCATGCGGATGTGGGAGACAAGGCCAATGATATACTTCGGGTCAATGGCAATGAGTTGCGTTGTAAGGTGTTTGGCGAAGGCGGCAACTTGGGTGTCACGCAGTTAGGCCGAATTGAATTTGGTTTACATGGCGGAGCCATTAATACAGATTTTATTGACAACGCTGCGGGCGTGGATTGCTCGGACCACGAGGTCAATATCAAAATTCTGCTCAACGATGTTGTCACCAGTGGTGATATGACCGGTAAGCAGCGCAATAATCTGCTAGAGAAGATGACAGATACCGTGTCTGATATGGTGCTGAGTAATAACTATCGTCAAACGCAGGCCATCAGTATCGCTGAGTATCAGGTTAACTCCCGTGTCGGCGAATACCGTCGCTTTATGAATTCTCTGGAGAGCTCGGGACGACTCGATCGTGCTTTGGAATTTTTGCCAGATGAGGACGCGCTGCTTGAGCGACAAACTCAAGGTAAATCTCTGACCCGGCCCGAACTTTCTGTGCTTATCTCCTATGCCAAGGTCATGCTCAAAGAAGAGTTGGCCGATTCTGATGTTCCGCAAGACGAATATATGATGGCGTCGGTTGAGAGGGCGTTTCCACCCGTTCTGCGGGAGCGCTTCAAATCTCAAATGTATAACCATATTCTGAAAAATGAAATTGTCGCCACACAGGTTGCCAATGACATGGTTAACAACATGGGGATTAATTTTTGTTTGCGCTTGATGGAGGCAACGGGTTCAACGGCGGGGCAGGTTGCTAAAGCTTATGTCACCGCGAGTGAAATCTATGAGCTGGAAAGTTACTGGTGCAATGTAGAGGCGCAGGACTTTAAGATTGATGCAGAAGTTCAAATTGAACTGATGACCATGATGAGCCGAAGAGTGCGCCGAGCAGCCCGTTGGTTCTTGCGCAATCGCCGTAACCATTTAGCACCTGCTCAGGAAATTACGCAGTTTGGCGCTCCCATTAAAAAGTTAGTGAAGGCCCTGCCAAAGATTTTGCGTGGCGACCCTCTGGAAGAGTGGGAGGCGGAATGTCTTGAGTTGACAGAGAAAGGGGTGCCTAAGGCGATTGCTCAGGTTGCCACAATTCCTGCGAGCATGTATGCCGGAATGGGGATGGTGGAGGCGGCCAATGAAAGTGGTCAGCCTATTGTTAAAGTCGCGGAGTTCCATTTGGCCTTGGGAGAGCAATTGGGTTTGCATTGGTTTGCCTCACAGATAGCGGACGTGAAGGTTGAGAGCTATTGGCAGTCTATGGCCCGAGAAGCCTTTATGGACGACCTGGAGTCACAAATGCGCACCTTAACGGTCACTTTGATACGACTGGCCGGCACTCGCTACAGTGTTGATGAAGTCATTTCTTTGTGGATGGCTCAACACGAAGTATTGGTGGCTCGTTGGAGAAGTATGATCAATGAGTTGCAAGGTGCGCCAGGAACAGATTTTGCGATGTTTTCAGTGGCTCTCAGAGAGTTGCTCGATTTGGCTCAGGCGAGTGTTCACTGCGAGTCTTTTGATGCAATGTAGTGAGGAAACCGGGCGATTGTGAAAGAAATTATTGTCAGTCTATTGATTTCAGCTGACGAATATCAACGACTTTACCAGGGAACTGTTAAGGATGTAGTCACGGATGCACAGGATGGGCGCAGGGTAAGATTTCCCGCGCGCATTCTGCGTCCTTTTGTCAGCCACGAAGGTATTCGTGGCCACTTTATGATTCGTTTCTCAGAAGACAACAAATTCCACTCCATCACTCGACTGTAACCTGGGGTTCTTTTTCAGGTTATTTTCTTGTCTGGCCTTAACGGGGGGGCTTCGCACGGAGACAAAACCCCTCATTTACAGTATCCTTGCGCGCAAATTGATTCACCACTTCTGCCAGAGCCCAACACCCTATGTATTCGCTGATTCGTAAAGCACTATTTAGCCTAGACCCCGAAATCTCCCATGAACTGAGTTTGGATATGCTGGGCGCCAGTTGTCGCTTGGGGTTGCTGAAGCCCTTTGTCTCAACCGTTGCCGATCAGCCCGTGGAGTCGATGGGAATACGTTTTCCCAACCCTGTCGGTTTGGCGGCGGGTCTGGATAAAAACGGTGACTATATCGACGCTTTAGGGGCATTAGGTTTTGGGTTTTTGGAGATTGGCACGGTGACACCAAGACCTCAGCCCGGCAATCCAAAACCGCGTTTGTTTCGTCTGCCTGAGGCTCAGGCCATCATCAATCGTATGGGATTTAACAACAAAGGGGTTGATCATCTGGTTGAGCAGGTAAAGCGGAGAGAGTACAAGGGGATACTGGGAATCAATATTGGCAAAAATGTGGATACCCCTGTGGCCAATGCAGTGGATGATTATCGTATTGGCATGCAAAAAGTGTATGCCCATGCAGACTACATAACAGTCAATGTCTCATCTCCCAATACGCCAGGCCTGAGAAACCTTCAATTTGGTGAATCCTTGAATGAACTGCTCAAAAGCCTGAAGCAGCAGCAGAATGCGTTGGCGGATGAATATGGCCGCTATGTGCCCGTGGCGGTTAAGATCGCGCCGGACATGGATCAAGAGGAAGTTAAACAAGTTGCCGATTCTTTGGCGACCCTCAAGATCGATGGTGTAATTGCGACCAATACGACGATAGGTCGCGAGGC
>CAJWCA010000063.1 GCA_913020395.1 uncultured Cellvibrionales bacterium
GGGTATAATACAGCGATGATCTTCTTTTTACGCATTGATCTTGTCATCGGTGGTCCTTCAGGTAGCTACGTTTTATTACTGGAATCCAGGGCCGGAAATACGCATTTTTGCATAAAAAGACAGATAAACGCAGGTTCTGGCCAGTTTTTCTGCCTGCGCTGCTAAATAATGTCCTTTATTCTTGGTTTTTTGTCTCTTTTTCTAGGTCGGTTTCATTATCATGGGGTCAATTAATGGGCGATAGCTTTATTTGAAGAAATCTCATTCGGAACTAAAATTTGACTGACAGAGACCATAGAAGGGTTTCTGGATAGATATTTGCAAAACGAAAATACACTCAGGAAACCTCATGAATGTTCTCATCCGCACGGTAGAATTTTGTATCTTAAGCGGCACTATAGTGTTCTTGTGCAGTGCAAATGCCGCTCAGGAAACGTCTCAGGTCACCATTGAAGAAGCAAAAAAATTTATTGAAACGACCAATACTTTAAAGAAAGAGGTCACCGATCGGGTGGATGAAGCCTGGTATATAAGAGACAGGTACTGGACGCTGGATACGGATAATCACCGAACCGAATTGTACAATAAAGCGATTGCGGTGGAAATTAATTCGGCTTATGAAGCCATTAAGTATAAAGACCTGAATCTCAATAAAGACCTGAGCAGGCGTCTTGCTGATTTGCTTTGGATGGGCGATTACCTCTCAGGCCATCCCCACCCTGAGGGTGAGCGGAAGGTAGCCTTACTTAAAAAGACCACAGATGAATTGACCCAGAGGTATAGCTCCAGCACGGCCTGTATTAATAGTGATTCTAATAAGGAAATCTGTTTCAACGCACATCAACTTTCAGAAAAGATGGCGGCAAGCGACAATGAAGGTGAGCTAAAGTCTTTGTGGGAGGCTTGGCATAATAACATGGCGTCGTTGAAACCCTTATTTCAGCAACAACTCCAATTGAATAATGAAGGGGCACAGCGCTTTGGTTTTTCGAATAGAGCAGAGATGCAGCTCAGTGAATTTGAACGACCTCTTGAGGATTTGCTAGAAGAGCTCGACAGAACATGGAATGACGTAAAACCCCTATACGATGCCTTACATCTTCACATACGTAATAAACTCGATGAGAAATATGGCGAGGATTTCGTACCGGTCAATCAAACCATTCCTGCCCATCTGTTGGGTAGCCCCAACGTAACGAATCTCAGTCAGCTGTATGACTTGGTCAAGCCTGAAGGGGCCGTGACAGATCGTGGTTACAATATAGATGTCAAACTAAAAGAAAAACCAGACGTCGATGTTGAGAGTATGGTGCGTGGTTTTGAGCAATACATGACATCACTTGGTTTTGCGCCATTTAAAGAATCGCTTTATGAAAACTCTCAGTTTACTAAACCCACTACACATAAAGCTGCCTGTGATTCCACAGCGTGGTGGTTGCCCGCATACGAGGAGGCGAGGGTAGGTGGTTGCTGGGATGTTAATGCAGCGACGTTCAAGCATTTTCACACCGCCGGCTTGATGACACCTCTGTTTTTTCGTGCCTCACATGCAAAGCAACCTGTTCACTATACAGGTCACTACAGCAGGTTTCCGATAGAGATCTTTGGCGGAATAAGCCGCGCGTTAAGATATGCCTATACGCCTGATTACCTCCAGGAGATTGGTATGTTAGATCAAGTGCCCGATGAGTCGGCAGACTTGGGTTACCTAATGGAGTTGGCACTCAGCACGATTGCAAACTTGCCTTATAAGCTCGCGGTCACTCGATGGCAAAAGGAAGTGGCCTTTGGTGAAATATCGGCAGACGATTATAATAAGCGGTGGTGGGAATTACGTGAACACTACCAGGGAATTACCGCGCCGGCAGCCAGGCATCATAGTGGATTTGATGCGGCGGCAGCGCCCGGAGTTGTTAGCAATCAAAATCAGGTGGCTCGTTTCATCGCAGAAGTTCTGGGGTTTCAGTTTTACCAATCATTGTGTGATCTGGCGGGTAAACAAAATAAGTTATCGCGCTGCTCATTTTATGGCTCCAAGGCGATCGGTGCAAAACTGCAGGCCAGCCTTGAGTCTGGCAGTAGTCGCCCTTGGTATGAGGTGATGTCAATCATCTCCGGCCAGAGCACTCTTGAGGGGAAGGCAGTGACTCACTATTTTAAGCCCTTGCAAGACTATCTGGACAAGCAAAATACAAACTAATCTGGCTCTATCTCGCCGCCGCATGGCGGTTATTGTATGGTTAATGTCTATTCTGGCCATATTAATCATAGGGCTGCTCGGCCAAACTTCGCTCATTGATTCATAGCTCAGTAGCGGGGAAAGGCAAAGTGGAAAGGCTCCAAGTAGGAAAAAATCAAGTTAATGTAAGAATCCAGGGGCAGGGTGAACCTGTTCTATTGTTACATGGCGTGCCCGATTCTTCGGAAGTTTGGGAAAAGGTGATGGATTCTCTGTCTGACACACACCGTTGCATAGCGCCAGATTTACCAGGATTTGGACAAACAAAAGCAGACAAACGTTTCGGATATTCTTTAGACAGTCTCGCTGACTTCGTCGATCAGTTATTAGTAGCGGCAAAAATATCAGGAAAGGTCGGCCTGGTAATACATGACATAGGAGGCATCGTTGGGCTAGCATTTGCCACAAAGTATCCCGACAAAGTCAGCAGCCTCACAATTATGGGTACGACCTTCTTTTCAGACCATAAATGGCACGCGCTTGCGAGTACTTGGCGCAAACCCATTTTTGGAGATTTGGCAATGCACCTGATGCGTTATAAGCAATTTTCCTCCGCCATGCAAAAGGTCGCACCGATTCTGACAGAAGAACAGATTCGTTCGAACTACAAAGCCTTAACCTTTAGCAATAGGCGCTTGATCTTGAAGTTCTATCGCACCTTGAATCCGAGTATCTTTGCCGGGTGGGAGGAGCGTATGCTTTTGATAACACGGCAAATACCCACTCAGGTCATTTGGGGGGAAAACGATAGTTTTTTACCGGTATCCCTGTCCTCACGTTTTGGAACAACAAACGTAAACATTCTTCAGGGCGTGGGCCATTGGCCAATGTTAGAGCAGCCGCTTGAAGTGGCGAAGCTCGTAAAAAAGATACTGGAGAAAAACTTGAGCAATAGCGAGTAATGATAATTTTGTAAATTTTTACATTCCGACCGCCTGCATACAAAACAAGAACTTTGCTAACGCGTTATAAAAGTGTGACACCTAAATCCACAGGCTATGCGTACTACACTGTCGGTTTGCTTTACAAACACATATTGTAATTGCATCTCGCTGGCTCCTATGTGATTGAATAGTAATCAAATTGTGAATGTTGCACGAATATTGCTTATTAACCTGTGCGGGAGACGTGTCTTCATCTATGGCCTCGTCGAGCGCAGAATTCTGGGAGCGCGTTACTGGGCTAATGGCCAAGCTATAGCTCAATTTGTTATTTAAAATTAAATACTTGGAGCTCTTAACGATGAAAAAAATATTATCGAGTGCACGTCCATTATTATGTTTTTTAGGTGTTGCTTTATGTGCATCCAATGCTGTCTCTGGCACGATTGATTTAACGGGTTGGTCGGAAGAAGGGCCTGGTGGAGGCGTTTGGACGGTTAATGGTGGCGGAAGTGCCGTTTTTCAGTCTGTAAACTCTTCGACCCCTACTTTCTTCATTAGCGATGATCCGTTCATTAACAATACGTTTAGCGGCTCTTTGACTGTTGGCAGTGGCGACAATGACTTTATAGGTTTTGTCTTCGGCTACACCGCACCATTTTCGGCTAACGCAGATGCTACTACTGACTTTGAATATCTTCTGTTTGATTGGAAGCAAGGTAATCAAGCTTCGGCCACGGAAGGGTTCCATTTATCAAAAGTAACAGGTGACTTCGCGGATAACTCTATTAGTCACGGCGATACTAGTGTTACAAATCCATTCTGGAGTCACGTGGATAACGTTGATGGGAACTCATCATTCACGGTTTTGGATTCGGATCTTGGAGCCGGTCGCGGATGGGCTGATAATACCACGTATGATTTTGAGCTTACCTATCAGGAGAACAATGTAAACATCGTTATTGACGGAGGCGCTTTTTCGAATGAAACAATATTCAATGTAGGAGGAGTTTATACGGCAGGAAGTTTCGGTTTTTATAACTTTTCCCAGGCCGCTGTCACCTATGATGGTTTTACTGAAGATGAAGCACCCCCTTCAGTACCAGAGCCGGGTTCACTAGTATTACTGGGGCTGGGTCTCGCAGGCTTGGGCTTTACTCGACGCAGGGCAAAAAACGGCTAGTACCAATATACATGTTAGAGATGAGCCGATTACTATTGATAAGCACCTTGCCGCCAGCTTGGTGCCTATCACCTGTTATTCGACAATTCAGTTTCCATTTTCGTGTACATCTGCCTGTAGAAATCCTTATAAGGATTGTTTTGTTTCGACGCCAGCTCATAGGCGGTTTTTTGTAGCGGCAGTGCGGCTTGCAGATCGTTGTCGGCCTTTAAGGCACTGGCCAGAGCATAATAGACATGTGGTGAGTTAGGGTAGTCCCTCAGGTTAGCTCGAAATATCTCTATCGCCTTTTTTACCTCTTTTTTGCTGAGCATTGCATAACCAAGGTCTCTTATCGCGTTTTCGGCAGACACCGAATACCCATATTTATTCTCCGAGAGTTGTTGGTAATAACTTCTAATCGACTCGGCCCCTGCGTTAACAACGTTTGAGTCTGGCGCCAGAACTAAGTCCGCAAATAAAGATTCCAGTGCATTTGGCAAGCTGACAAGTGGCTGAGACATGCTGGTATTATTCTTAAATTGCGCACTTTTCCATTCTAGATTTTTCGGGGCATGTTGTTGTAAAAGGGAGATCATTTTATCGTAATTGGATGCCACTCTAGGTTCGCCGCCAGAACTTAGCCATAAAAAGGCGAAGGTCTTTTTTTGTGACTTTAAGAAGGTTTCAAATTCGCCGACCAGGCCGGAATCATCCGTTACCCAAGGGCTTATCGCAATGTGAGCCTGAAATAGCTCGGGTTTGTGGATAAGTCCATATAAGGGTACCTGCCCAAATCTTTCACTAGACGTTAATATTCTGAAAGGTTGGCTGCGATAATTTTTGTCTATATATGGGATAACATCGACTTCGAGGAAGTTGACGAAATCTTCACTCTTGACACCACGCTGGATAAAACGGACTGCTGTTTCGGTGGTCAGGGACACCAGTATAACCTCGGGAACAGGATATTCCTGATTGTGACTTAGCCAGTGCAGAGTGCCGGCGGTAGCGGGAAAGTCATCATCAGAGCCGACATCAATATAAACCGGGTATCGTTTATGTGTTAACGCCTGATAGCTAGAAGGAAGGCGAATATGAATACTGGCCGGTTTTGTCAGCACTTTTGAATCGATTGTGAGGGTTTCGCCGATAACAATTGGCTCGCCAGCCAAACTAAAAAAAGACAGTAGCCCTAGCGCTAAAATAAAAAATAACTGATGGGGTTTCATAGATTTAGCCTTAAAATGTCTGAGAATAAGCTGGAAGCCACTATGTTGCTTATGCAAAAAGGTACGGCAATGTAACGTTTCTGGTTTAAACACGCAACGTAGAACCAGCATTGGACCACCATATAAGCAACAGCCCTTAATCCAGCGCGAAATTGACGCCGGTAGCCAGCTTAACTCGGTAATGCGCTCCTGTGGCGCGCGTACATTGTACGCTCTCAGTATAAGCAGACCTTGCGACAATATGTCACATTCCAGACAGTTTCTTCTGCCTATACAATGCCGGCCTAAATTCATCCTCAACTGAAGAGTTTCCCGTGCTGCTAAAACCCTCATTGTTCAGTCTCACTTGTGCTAGCTTGTTATTTCCCTCTCTTTTGCATGCCGATCGTTTAGACAAAAACACTACAAAGCTGGAAACGATGGTGGTGACAGCCACAAGAGAACACAGTTCACTGGCCAATACGGCCGCCAGTGTGGGGATTTTATCGGAAGACCTGGTACTTGAGACCAACCCTGTTCACTCCTCTGAGTTGCTTAACCGAATTGCCGGCGTGAATGTTGTACAGCTCGGCTCCAGTGCAGAAGGCACTGCAGCGGCAATTCGCCAACCGGTGTCCTATGGCCCGGTCTACCTTTACTTGGAAAATGGCGTGCCCACTCGGTCCGCCGGCTTTTTTAACCATAATGCGCTCTATGGTATGAATGTGAGTGTTGCCAATGGAATTGAAGTGATCAAGGGGCCAGGGTCTGCCCTGTATGGTAGTGATGCCATTGGCGCCGTTATCAATTTACTGTCAGGGCAACCCCCCACAGAGGACCGACTGAACATAGGTTTGGAGGGCGGAGAAGACGGTTGGCGGCGTGCGCAATTGAGGGCGTCGAAACTAAACGGTGACACAGGTGTTACAGCTAGGTTGGATGTCAGTGAATACGATGGCTGGCGAGATCATACAACGAGTGAAAAACAGGCCTTTACCGGCTCATGGGCTGCCACTCTAAGTGATACCCTGATGGTTAATACCGTTTTTTCTGCCACTGATTTGAGTTATGACACGGGCGGCAGTGGGCTTGTTTATGACGATTTCAAAAACAATCCTGAACAGGCCGGTAACCTGATTGCTTATCGCGAGGCAACAGCCTACCGCCTGTCCAGCGCATTTGAGAAACAGTTAGGTGATAACACCTTAACCATCACACCTTTCCTGCGAAGCAACGAATTGGAATACCTTGCCCACTGGACGTTGAATAGTGGCCGCGCTAGTTGCCCTTCCTGGAATCCCACCTGTTCGAATCCCACACTGGATTCGCAAGACGCCCACATCAATCAGAGCGGCCATGATTCGGTGGGTGTTTTGTTGAAATATCACCAAGAGGTGGGAGAGCATAGCCTTCTCATTAGCGGCATTGATATTGATTACAGTGAAGGGAATACTCGACAGACCTATATTGAACGTACCGATACTGATCCGGGGCGCTATTGGTTGGACTATCAGGCGTCAGATTTGTTATACGACTTTGATACCGAATTTTCCTCTTTTTCCCCTTATATTCACGGTGAGACCCAGGTAAGTAAAAACCTACGCCTAAGTGCTGGCTTACGCTACGACAGTATTCGCTACAACTACCATAACTCACTGAGTGTGGATCTTACCGACCCTCTGCATAAACGTTTGCCGGATCAAAGTGTCGAGATGGACCACCTGAGTCCCAAACTTAGCGCGATCTATCAGTTCAGTGACGGTATTAGTGGATATGCGGCCTATCGGCATGCCTTTCGTGTGCCCTCGTCGGGTCAGCTATTTCGCTCTGGGCAAACGGAGGATTCCACTGATCTTGATCCTGTAAAAGTCGATAGTTATGAGTTGGGCCTGCGTGGCAATATTAGCCCCTCAGTTGGCTTTGATAGTGCGGTGTATTACATGCTGAAGGAGGATGACATTCTCACGGTTACGGATGAAGCAACTGGAGGGCGTCGCAATACCAACGCAGGGGAAACAGAGCATTATGGTATTGAGTTAAGCGTGGACGCAAAGATAAGTGAGGCGTTAGATTTTTATATTGCCTACACACATTCTGAGCACAACTATAAAAAGTGGCAGGACCGGAGTGGAGATTACTCCGACAATGAGTTACCCGATGCACCGGAAAATTTTGCCAATGTTAGGCTGAACTACCACCCTCATTGGTTGAGCGGCGGCCGCATAGAGTTGGAATGGGTTCACCAGGGCAAACATTGGCTCGATGAAAAAAATGATGATGACAACATAGCAGATGACCGCGACAGTTATGGCGGGCACGATTTAATAAATCTGCGTGGCGACTATTGGTTGAGCAGTGATTTAAATGTGTATCTTCGGGTATTGAACCTCACTGATAAGTTATATGCAGAGACCACCAGCAAGTGGGGGCCAAAGTACACGCCTGGTCGACCACGCAGTGTGTTTGCTGGCTTCCGTTATGAATTTTGAGCGCTTCATTATGATCAAACTACCCGCTTTTATTTTCTTATTTTTGGTTGGTGTATCGAGTCACAGTGCCGGCAGTCCGGATCATGGTGCCACTCACGCACGTTCTGGTATCAACTCCCAGATTGGCTGCACGGAAGCAATGATACTTTGTGCCAAAACAGTGACAGCAGCCGTGGCAGAGAGTGGCCGTATCTGGTTTGCCTGGACAGTAGGTCAACATCTGTATATTAACTATAGCGATGATCGTGGGCTCAGTTTTTCACCACCATTCAAAGTCAATCAAGTACCGGAAAAAATTGCAGCGCGGGGTGAGAACCGGCCAAAAATAGCCCTGGATAAAGCTGGAAACATCTACCTGTCGTGGGTAAATAATCTCCCTCAAAAATGGAAGGCCAATATTCGTTTTGCCTGGTCTGACAATCAGGGAGAGAGTTTCTCTGCGCCGTTGACGATTAATGACGACTCAAAAATTGCCAGCCATAGTTTTAATGAAATGTTAGTCAGCGATGATGGCCAGGTTCATATCGGCTGGCTGGATGGACGCAGAGCTGATTTGGCCCGAGAGCAAAACCAAGCCTACAAGGGCAGCGCTATTTATTTTGCCAGTTTTAAAACCAAAAGCATCACTCAGGCTATCAGCGCACCCAAAAATGTTCATTTAACAGACGGTAGTTGCGTCTGTTGCCGCTTGGGGATGGCATTAGACCTGCAGGAAAGGCCCTTAGTGATGTGGAGACATATTTTTGGCGACAATATCCGCGACCATGCATTGCTTGCGATGGACTCTGCGGATCGGGCGGGTAAGTTGACACGTGTTAGTTTTGAGAACTGGAAGATTGAGGGTTGTCCTCATCACGGCCCAAGTCTGTTAAGCCAGGAGCGAGGTAATAATCAGCGTTTGCATATGAGCTGGTTTAATGACGCCCCACAAGCCAGTGGTTTATTTTATGCCTTCACCGATGATCAGGGGGAAAACCTCAGCGAAACCTTACATCTTGCAAGCAGTGATACACGGCCAGGCCATCCATTTTTGGGGCTAACTGCAGACAAAAAACTTCAACTGGTTTGGCAAGAATTTAATGGTGAGCAACATTCGATTAAGCTGATGCGCTCCGATGCTGGTGAGCACTGGAGCGAGCCACAGGAAATCGCTCACGCCTCCGGTGTCACTGATTACCCCTTTATATTGTCTCACCCCAAAGGCAACCTGTTACTCTGGCATCGTCTGGGTCAGCCATTACAGCTAATAGAGATAGATTAATGCGGGCCTTATTTTTCGGTTTTGTTTTGGTTTTTAGTTTCCAGGCAAGCGCCACAGAGGTGCTCCATTCCAGACAAGTTGATCAACTGTTCACAGAAGGTCCAAGACTGGTTGTATTATGGTCTGTGGACTGCCCTCCCTGCTACAAAGAGTTGGCTTTGCTGGAGACACTCTTAGAAACCCATCAAAAACTAGCCGTGACCTTCGTCGCCACCGACGATGACCCCAGTCGCTACCCTGAAGTAGATGTTATGCATCAGCGTTTACAAGGGGAACAATTACAGAAGTGGGTGTTTGCTGAGATGAATGCGCCGCAATTACGTTTTGCCATAGATCCTAATTGGAGCGGCGTATTGCCACGAAGTTATTTTATTAACCATAAAGGGCAGCGGTTTGCCCACAGTGGTTTATTAGAAAGCAGGCAGATAATGGATTGGTTTGAGCTCAGTGGGTCGTAAATTCGTCAATTTCTTCGCATTGCATCTCTCTGTCAATTCGTAAACTATTGGGCCAAACAGAAGCCGCGGCGCGTCTCAGCCCCTCTGGGCCACCAGCGTCTGCCATCCAGGCTTGTTCTTTGGCGTGATAATGCGTGGCTATCATCGTACCAAGCTGCCATGCAGTATCGATGGCGTCTTTTTGCTGTAGTGCGTACCAGAACGGCATCATCATATAGTCAACGGGAGTCTTTTGTAGACCAGCGGCTTTTAACCGTTCCGGTGTGGCATTGATGTCTCCGGTATGAAAGAACGTTTTGCCATTGATATGAATACGATAGCCAAGGTTCTGTGGCATATTTGGACCGTGATCGATTCGGTAGACATCCACTTCATATCCATCGCCGGACACTCTCAGGGGGCCATCATCCCAGTTTGGAAGCAGAGCTTGTACACGTGCAGACTCCAGTTCGGTCATGCCCGCTGACTTCATGAGTTCATAGGCTTCTGGCGGCATTATATAGCGCACCTCGCTGGATCTAAGATGTTGCAGGGATGCTTCAGCATCAAAATGGTCGCCGTGTTTGTGCGTGACAAGCGCAAGTTTGACACTTTCAAAGGCACCCTGGCCAAAGGTCATGTTGGTCAACACTTCTTCTGAGGGCAGTGCAAAGGTTTGCTCATAGTCGTCACGTTTCATTACCGCGTCAATGAGTACACCCGTGCCGCTGCTTTCAATGAAAAAACCCGCATTGGCAATGTGGCAGATTTGAGTGCCCGCCTGGATTGGGTTGCTGGCTAGCAGCAAGGTTAGGCCAGTAGCAATCCATGATTTATTCAGTCTCATAAACGTTTTTTCCTGCACCAGAGTGGGGGGCAGATAAACTTTAGATCAGATAAGGGGGCCTTTGCAATAAAACGTGAGATATCTGTTTGCTGAGAACCTCTTTGGCCGTCAATGGAGGGCTGGCCTTCAATTGCAAGCCCGGTTCTGTTGGGTTATCTTTGCTGCTCGGATTTTCTACTGTCGTTTTTGTTCGAGAGTGATTCGTATGTAATGCCCCCAATCTACTGAGTACCCATTCAGGAACATCAAATGAATACAATTCGCAAATTTGTCATGGTTTTCTTTCTAATGTTTATCCCATTGATTTCAAGTGCCGGCGAAGACACAACAAAAGCCGTGGAAAGAACAACCAAAGAAAGTGCAACGGTGAAATTTGGAATGCAGGTTGTGATGACCGCGGCACCCGGAAAAGGGAATGACTTGGCACAAATAATGTTGGCAGCCTCAAAATTGCTTGAAAAGCTTGAAGGCTGTCAAATGTATGTTGTCCAGCTTTCAAGGTCTGAAGAAGACACTGTTCTTATTACCGAAGTCTGGGAATCACAGGAAGACCATAAGGCCTCGTTGTCTGTGCCCGACATTAGAGCGCTTATTGGGAAAGCTCGTCCTCTCATAATCAACATGACACATCACTCCGCCACACCCTTGGGTGGGGTCGGGATTTAATACTGGCTTATGGGGCTGACATGAGTACAGATAAGGAAAAACATGGCGTATGGTTTGTTTATGATGGCGAATGCCCTATTTGCTGCTATGCCGCTGAAGCTTTAAAAATAAAGCAGGACTATGGCACGCTCCACACACTTAACGCTCTAGAACACGATAATGACCCCCTGATTTTGGAAATAAACCGACTCGGCTTAGATCTCGACGAAGGCATGGTGATTTATGCAAACAAAAAGTTTTACCATGGCAAGCAGGCCCTAAAGTTTATGGCCCGTTACGGTGAGGTGAAAAACCCTTCTATGGCGGTGTTTAAGGGGTTCTTTTGGTCTGACTTTCTTTTAAAGCTTGTATATCCGTGGTTACGTGGTGCTCGAAATCTTCTTTTGAGACAAAAAAATGTTAGCCGAATCGATAACCTGCAATTAAAAAATGACCCTACGTTTAAGTCTGTTTTTGGTGAAAACTGGGATGCACTGCCACCGGTAATGAAGAAACGTTATTCACCACGCCCGTATACGCAGGATGTGACCCAAGTTCAGGGTGTATTAGACATTATGTGCAAGCCACCCCTGTTGTGGCTCAGATCCCTCATGACTTTGCTGGGACAAGTGCCGGCTTACAATGAGAGCAATGTGCCAGTGAGTGTCCGTTTTCAGAGTAACCTGGATACTAAGTCGTTCTCCTTCAATCGCACTTTTCGCTTTGCCAATGGCAATGTCTATCAATTTTTGTCCCACATGTTCCCAATAGAAAACAATGAGCTCGTAGAGATTATGCGCTTTGGGTTGGGATGGCGAACGGCTTATGCCTGGGATGGTGAAAAGGTAGTGCTCTCGCACAGAGGGTATGCCTTGAGATTGTTCGGGCATTTAATTCCATTGCCGCTGACAATGCTTATTGGCGCAGGTTCTGCAGAAGAACGCCCAATCGACGACAATAATTTCGATATGGAGGTTCGCATTACACACCCTTGGTGGGGCAAGATATACGAGTATAAAGGTCGTTTCGAATTGTGTGATTGAGTTCTCTGTAGTGTCATTATTGGTCGAATTTGTTAGGCTCCATAGGTACTTTACAGTGGAGCATTAGGCTCAGTATTCATGTGTTACTGAATACCCAGCTTAATTATCCATCAAATCCCATTACTGACTTCGTGCGGAGTTTAACTATGTCTATTGCTTTATGGTGTCTCTTTTTAGCCGGTCTGTTCCATGTATTTTCCAAGGCCCCCCTGGCCCATGCTCAACTAAAATGTGCGGGTGGTTATGATAATAATAGCCCACGAGAGCAACAGCTTGCCCTGGAGGGATGGGGTAAACGAGCGTTGGCTGCCCATCAAAATCAAATAGAGAGTTTTCCGATTTTTGCCGCGGGAGTACTGCTGACAACAACAATGGGAATTACTTCAAACGCGGTAGACTACCTGGCGATCGCCTATATTGTCGCAAGAGTACTTTATGTTTTTTGTTATTTAAAAGATATTTCGACATTGCGCTCCATTGTTTGGAGTGTAGGTCTGATCAGTTCTTTTGCCTTGTTGTGCAGTCCCGCCTGGGCCTGATCGGCCTGCGGGTGTATTGACAGTGATATCTCTCTGGTATTGCTGAATATTCACCCGCTTAATCCGTTTAAATGTTGTTTCACGCAGCGAGCGAGTGCATCAACGTTGTATCCGCCCTCCAGTAGTGAAACGATGCGTCCGCCGGCGCTTTTCTCCGCGGCATTTTTGATAAATTCGGTCACCCATAAATAGTCGCTATCCTCCAGCAGCAGACCACCCAGGGGGTCTTCCCGGTGAGCATCAAACCCGGCAGAGACAAATATCATTTGAGGCTGGTGTTGATGCAGGGCGTGGCCCCATTGTGTTTCAATCACATTGCGGAAAGTATCACTTCCCGTTCCTGCATCGAGGGGTGAGAGGCAAATATTAGGGCGATTAACATCATCAAAACGTCCCGGGTAAAAGGGATGTTGGAAACTGGAACAGACCAAAACCTCTGGGCGATCTTGAAAAATTTCTACGGTCCCATTGCCGTGATGAACATCAAAATCCAAAACGGCTACACGTTCTACACCGGCTGCGAGTGCGCGTTCAGCGGCGAGTGCCACACTGTTAAACAGACAAAAGCCCATGCTGATAGTCGACTCTGCATGGTGCCCGGGTGGTCGCACAGCACAAAATGCATTGCTGGCCTGTCCGGCAATCACTTGATCTGTGGCGTGTACGGCTCCGCCCGCGGCAAATAAAGCGGCGTTAATGCTGTGGGGGTTCAAGTGAGTATCACCGTCTACCGACACAATGCCTTCAGAGGGCGCCAATTCCATCAGCGCCTCAACATGGTGTTTCGGGTGAACGCTGTTTAACCAGTCAACAACCAGGCTAGGCGCCTGAATGTAGTCCAGAGTATCACCCCAGTTTTCGGCCCGAACCGCGCGCTCAATCGACCGCAAACGGTCGGGCGATTCGGGGTGGCCAGCGCCCATGTCGTGCAGCTGGCAGGTGGGGTGGCTGATAAAAAGCGTAGTCATGTTATCCGGCGGTCTCTTTGTGTTGGCTATTGATCCAATTTTCAACATTGGCCTCTAATACCTTGAGTGGTACCGCCCCTGAGCCTAGAACAACATCGTGGAAGGCGCGAATGTCAAAGTGTTTGCCCAGCTCGGTTTCAGCTTTTTCACGCAAATCCAGGATTTTCAATTGTCCTATTTTGTATGCCAGCGCCTGACCCGGCATGGTGATGTAACGATCGATTTCGTTGATGATATCCTGTTCTGTTTTGGCCGCGTTGGCTTTGAAGTAGTCGATCGCCTGTTGACGTGTCCAGCCCTTGTAGTGAATGCCGGTGTCGACCACCAATCGCACAGAGCGCCACATGTCATAGGTGAGTTGCCCGAAGTGAGAGTAGGGATCTTTATATAAACCCATCTCATGGCCCAGTCGTTCGCTATACAAACCCCAACCTTCGATAAATACCGTAAAATTGATAAAGCGACGGAAGTCTGGCTGGTCGCCCTGTTCCATTTGCAGTGCAAGTTGCAGATGGTGGCCCGGTACGGCCTCGTGCACACTCAGCACTTCCATTTCATATTTGGGGCGGGTTTCGGGTTGGTAGAGATTAACGTAATAATATCCTGCCCGGCTGCCGTCTGCAGCGGGGGAGTTGTAGTAGGCCGTGGTTGTGTCCGGCGCTACAGCATCTGGGATCGGTCGAAGCCCATAGGGGGTTCTTGGCAGTTTACCGAAGAGGTGGACTAACTCCGGGTCGAGCCGTTTGCTGACGGCGAGATAGCCTTCGTAAAGTGCCTCCGGGGTTTCATAGTAAAACTGAGGATCTGTTCTAAGGAATTCTATGAAGGCTTGAAAGTCTCCCTCAAAATTGACTTGTTTAATAATTTTGTCCATTGCCTCTCTATTGCGAGCGACTTCGCGAAGCCCAAGCTCATGAATCTCATCGGGGGTGAGGTCAGTGGTGGTAAAATATTTCACCAGGTATTCGTAATAAGCCTTTCCGTTGGGCAGGTCCCAAACGCCATGGCTTTCTCTGCAAGCGGGCAAATAAGTCTCAGTAAAAAACTGATATAAATCCTGGTACGCGGGAATCACACGGGATGCAATAATCTCCTTTGCCTTCTGCTGCAGGTGTTGCTGACTTTTTGCGTCGATGTCTTTAGTGATCGACTTAAACGGCTTGTAGAACAAACTGGATTCGGGGTCGTCTACGAGCTGCTTTTTGATTTGCGCGGGCACACGAGCCATGGTATCGGCAGGGGGCACCACGCCTTTGGCAATTCCCTCTTCCATGAGTGTTATCTTTTGTTTGATTAAAGCGGGAAGTTTTTCCATCCGGCTCAACCAGTGTTCATAGTCTTCGACGCTGTTCAGGCTGACAAAATTTGAAAAGTCGTCCTGGGTCTGAACACCATTTCTCTGGGTGATAGGAATGAGGTGTGTATTGAACTGAAACTCCTCAACTTGCATTTGATATTGCCATTCAAATAATTCGTAGTTGAGTTTATCTTCCTCACTCAGTTGATCGCGCTCAATCGCGCGCAGATCATCAAGTGTTTGTTGGTTGTAGGCTGCCTGCTCTGTCAGTGCCTGGGTGCTGGTATTGTTCCATCGGGTATTCAGCTCATCATTACCTAAACCATAATAGCTGGCATCTTCCGGGTGTTTATCCAGATAGTGTTGCCAGCTGCTGTCGAATAATGTGTTGAGCTTTACCGTCTCGGCATTGGGTTTGTTGTTATCTGACTCGGTACAGGCCGTTATAGACAATAAGATTGGCAGGCTTATTGCCATGCACTTTTTGAGGAACATGATTTCTCCGGAACGTCGTTATTTTTATTGCTTGGATTAGACAGACAAAATGCGTGGGGAGTTGGACAGATCGTGACGACGCTGGAGGCAATCATCGTTAAAGGCACGTTTGTATAACGCGCGTCGCAAACGCAATTCGCAGCTTGGCTGCCTGTTGTTGCAATCTACGTTATTCGATTGTTTGGGAAGATGCAAATAGGGAGGTGGTCGAGGCTCTGGGAGCTTGTTGGGGTAGCCCAGGCCGGCTTATTGGACCTGGGCGTTTACATGTTTGGATTTAGAGACTTGGGCTTTTGAGCCACTGAAGCGCACCAAAGAGCCCTACCATCAAGGCTACGACCACCGTGCTGATAATGCCCGCAGTGTTGGTGATCCAGGTTCCACTCAACAGTAGCCCAATGCTACCGACAACCCACAAGAAATCCCCGCTAGAAAAATAGCGCACCAGTAAAGGTTGGGGGGTGGCTTGTCTGGCTGCCCAGAGAATATGTACGCCGTTCAGAATCAAACCCCCGCCTAGGATCATCAGCACATTGGCTGGCGCCTGATTGTTCTGGCTCAGGAATTCAGTGACGGTGGATGGCATCGCCAGAAAGATGATGCCAAAAGTGATGCAGCTGAGTGCGTTGAGTTTCATAACGTTGTGTAGGGTGAACATGGCGACCTCTTTATGTATACTTGGTTGACATAAGAATACAGAGAGGTGTTATGTATGTCAACAAGGTTGACAGAAAAAGGTATCCCGATGGTAGAAAGCCAATCACTGCAGCTTGTGCAGGCGACGGCTAAGGTACAGGAAAATACTTCGGATTTTTTATCTAAGTCATTGAAAGATAAGGGTTATCAGTCGGCTACCCCCTCTGTGCTTGGTTTTCTAGGGGCGCTGGACTGCGGGGTGAATTACGGCTCAGAGATCGCCAGGAGCCTGGGGGTATCACGTCAAATGGTCGCTAAAACAGTCAAGGAACTCTGTAAAACCGGCTACCTTCTACAAGTTGATGGGGTTGGAAAACAAAAACAGATTGTTTTTACCGAGCTGGGCGAGCATCTGATGTCAGATGCCCGGCAAATTTTGGCGGATTTGGATAATATTTTCAAAAAGGAAATCGGCCGAGATGTGTTTGAACAAACGCTTGCCGGGCTAGAACAAATTCAAGCCCTGGTAGAGAAAACACAGGCGTGAATACAAGGGCGGTTTATGTATCTAGGTTTTCTCAAACACTAGCAGTCGATTATTTGCTGGCATTGCCAGATCTTCCTTTAAGGTCAGCTTTGCCTCGGTAGCCAGCTCAACCATTTTCTCGAAATCTCGAATCCCCTGGTGTGCCCCTCGGTCTTTTAACCATTGTTCGAAACGCCTGTTGCTCTCGGAGGTGAATTCACCGTCGTAGTTAAAAGGGCCATAAATCACCAGGGTGCCTTTTGGCTTTAGAACGGTTTTTGTGCCTTCAAACATCTCGACAACTGCCTCCCAGGGCATGATGTGCGAGGTGTTGGCCGTGAATATTCCATCAACAGCATCAAGTGTCCAAGGGTGTTGGGTAACGTCTAATGTCAGTGGTGGGCACACATTGTTGCCACCGTGTGCAGAAAGCCAATGACAAATGCCTTCGTGGTTTTCAACTAGATCACTGGTCTGCCAGACAAGGTGGGGGAGAGCGCTGGAGAAATACACCGCGTGCTGGCCGGTGCCGCTACCAATTTCCAGAATGTGGGTTTTATCGGCAAAGATGCGGCGCAGTTCTGTCTCTATGGGAAGACGATTGTTTTCTGAAGCCTGGCTGAAAAAACGAAGGTGCTCGTTGCTCAAGTGAATATCCCTTTAATAACTCTTAAGTTGAAACTGTCAGTAGATCTCCCTAAAAAACTAAGATCCGACGACAAAGTTGTTAGCTCAGGATAGCAGAAATTGAAGTGTTAAACGCAATCGGGCAGCTAAACTCCTGTGAGTAAAGCTGCCCGATGCGATCAGAAAAGTGGCACGGTCTTTCTTGACCGGGGCCCCAATTACATCTGGATAGATTTAATTTCGTAAAACTCGTGTAGAGCTTCGTCACCGTATTCCCGGCCGTTGCCCGACTGCTTGAATCCACCAAAGGGGGCGTCGTAGTTAAAGTCGCCACCCTGGATGAAACACAGCCCCGCACGAATTTCGCGAGCCACTTTAAGTGCGGCATCACGATCCTCGGCATACACACCGGAGGACAATCCGTAGGGCGTGTCATTGGCGATTTCAATAGCTTCGTCTATGCCCTCATAGGGAATCATACACAATACCGGGCCAAAAATTTCTTCCCGTGCAATGGCCATGTCATTGTTCACATTGGCAAAGATGGTGGGTTTAACGTACCAGCCCTTGTCGTGAGCATCGGGCATATCAGGTCCTCCCGTTACCAGCGTTGCACCTTCTTCAATGCCCTTGTTGATATAAGTGAGCACTCGGTCTTTTTGTAATTGGGTGACCATCGGTCCCATAAAGGCGTCGCCGGTGCCAATGCTGTATTCCTCGGCGGTGCGCTTTGCAATGGTGATCGCCTCTTCATATTGACTGGCGGGCACCAACATGCGGGTGAGTGCGGTACAGGTTTGGCCGGTGTTGATCATCACGTCTTCAACGCCATAACCCACTGCTTTTTCTAGGTCGGCGTCTGCGGTAATGATGAAGGGCGATTTGCCACCCAACTCTTGGGTCACACGTTTAACACTCGGTGCCGCCGCCTTGGCAATCATCACACCTGCACGGGTA
>CAJWCA010000064.1 GCA_913020395.1 uncultured Cellvibrionales bacterium
CCTTCAGAATACTGTGTAACCAGGGGCCCCGCTCTGCGAGACTCATGTCGGGGGAGGGCAGTTCCGCTACTTTGGGTTCGATCTCAACGGATTGTCCCAGCCTTTTTGCCAAGGGCTGCGCGGTTTCCTGCGCGCGGGCAAGAGGGCTACTGCTTAGGCAGGGTGCATGCACAGAGGCCGTGCCTAAAACAGACAGCAATACATCAGCAGCGAGTTCCGCCTGACGATGCCCGAGTGGACTCAAGCCGGGGTCTCGTTCTTCATTCCAGCTCGCCGCGGCTTCGCCGTGACGAACCAGAAAGATGTCGATGGGCTTAGCGATTTTTCAAAGCATCCTTAAGTTTGTTACGCATGTCGCGCAAGGTTTTCTCGGTGCTTTCCCAATCGATACAGGCATCGGTAACCGAGACGCCGTATTCCATGTCGTCCGGATTACTAGAGATTTTTTGATTGCCAGGACCAATATTACTTTCAACCATGATACCAATAATGGACTTATTACCTTCCAGAATCTGGTTGGCGACATTGTCCATGACCAGGGGCTGCAACTCGTGGTTCTTGTTAGAGTTGGCGTGACTGCAATCGATCATGATATTGGTGGAAACCTTCCCCTTGGTCAGCTCCTGCTCACACAGGGCAACACTCACTGAGTCATAGTTGGGTTTGCCATTGCCACCGCGTAAAACCATGTGACCATAGGCATTGCCTTTGGTGTGGGTAATCGCGACCTGACCCTGAGTATTGATACCCAGAAAACGGTGAGGGCTGGATACGGATTGCAGGGCATTGATGGCGACAGTTAAACCGCCGTCGGTACCATTTTTGAAACCGACCGCCGACGACAGGCCACTGGCCATTTCCCGGTGGGTCTGGGATTCGGTTGTGCGCGCTCCGATGGCAGACCAGGCAATCAGGTCTTGCATATACTGGGGGGAAATGGGATCGAGGGCCTCTGTTGAGGCGGGCAGTCCCAGTTCGGCAACATCTAGCAATAGCTGACGACCAATGTGCAGGCCCTCTTCTATTTTGAAGGAGTCATTCAGGTAGGGGTCATTAATCAGGCCCTTCCAGCCGACGGTCGTACGAGGTTTTTCAAAATACACACGCATGACGATAAATAGGGTGTCGCTGACTTCCTCAGCCAGAACCTTCAGACGGCGGGCATAATCTTTGGCCGCCTCGGTGTCGTGAATTGAACAGGGGCCAATCACTACCATCAGGCGGTGATCGCTGCGATCCAGAATCTTGCGAACCGTTTCACGGCCGTGTGTCACAACCTGTTTTGCGCGGTCGCTCAGGGGCAATTCATCTTTAATGGCGTCTGGCGAAATTAATACGTCTTGGGCGACAATATTGAGATCGTCTACTGCTTTATCTGTCATCGTATATTCCATCGTATGTTGTACAACTAGAGCGCTATTCTACTGAATTATTGCGCCTAGTGTGAACTATTGAGAGCTCGAGAGGACAATTTGTCAGTTTTACCCTAAGTATTTGTACAATTTGACTAATTCTCGGCCAAATCCACGAGTTCCAGTCGCTGTAACATCGGAAAATACAGTGCGGTGCATATTCGGGAGTGGTCTCCGTGAGCCATCAGAGAGGCATAACGTTGCAGTTGTGGGCGATATTGTTTTTGTTGATCCTGCAAGAATTCAGACAGACTCTGATCTGCACCCGGTTCACTACTTTTGTAGTCAATGATCCACCGGAGCCGCTCTCCATCCCTCAGCTCAATGAACGTTCGGTCAATAATGGACTCGCGAATGTGGCTGCTATACGTCTTGTCTCGAGTGGTATGCCACAGTGCCAGCTCACACTCGCTTTCCAGATGATTTGGATCGAGTAACCAGAGGCCGGTTTGATCGGCGAGCATGCGTTCAACGGCGATCTGGATTCGCTGGCTGGCGATGTTGGCGTCCTCATTCGGCAGGCCCAGTTGGCGCAACTGCGCTTGCCAGAAGGGGCGGTGACGCTCAATGCAGGCCGCGTCCCAGCGCTCGTGACCGTCAATAACAATACGTTGAAGGCAACGGTGTAAAACGGTGCCCAGGTGACGGGCTATTTTGTTGTTCACGCTGTCGGGCTGGGGCACGTTCTCTTCATCGTCGAACTCCTGACCCCGATAGGGTTTTAACAGCTCACACTTCTGTAAAGGCGCACTCTGCCAGGCAGGTGGCAGACGCAGAATGTGTTGAAGTTCCAGCTCATCGCTTTCACTCGCCGCTTGCGAGCATGTCGAGGAGGGAATGTGTTTTAGCTCCTCTTGAATTGCGGGCCAGATACTCGCCAGTAAAGAAGCACTGGCGGGTGCTTTAAATGCCAGACCTTCCTCTTGACTGTTTTTCTCGTCGACTTTAAGACAGCCCAGCAGGTACAGGCGCTCGATGGCTCGAGTACACCCAACGTATAAAAGGCGGGTGCTTTCCAAACGGTTTTTAATTTTGTTTTCGTCGCTCAGGTATTGGTAGCTTGCGCCGCTATTTTCGCCACTGGGTGCCAGCGGCGCCAGCAACAAATTTTGGCTGCCGTCAGCTTGTATCACTTCTTTCCATAAAAGTAATGATTTGTCGTCGTGTCGAGGTTGCCGGTCGAGCCCCGGAATAATAACCGTATCGAACTCAAGCCCCTTCGATTTGTGAATGGTCATCACTTGTAGTGATGCGTCCGCGTCGGATCGTGGGGCCGCGTAGAGCTGGTCGATTGCACTAGAGAATTTCTCCCAGCTGATGATTCGACCCGCTCGCGCATGTTTGGAAAGAAGCTTGAAAAAACTCTGCGCATTGTCCAGGTCGACACTGTCACAAAGGGTGGCAGGGCCGCCCAGAGCCAACCAGACGCCCTGCACCCAGTGACGCAAATTCTTTCTTCGTTTCTGTGAGAGCGCGTCAGACAGAATGGGTTTAACTCTAGCGAGAATTTGCTGGGCCTCTGCTGAGAGCCCAGAATGATTTTGGTATTCAAACAGCGACTCCCAGACGAAATGTGTTTCTATTTTTGTTTCACTTGTCTCGATTGCGCCAGTCGTTTGCAGCTTTTTAATTCTGATATTGTGCGCATCTGCAATGCAGTGCAAGTCCTTCAAATCGAGCCCGCACCAGGGGCTGCGCAAAACTGACAACCAGGCTATGCGGTCGTCTGGGTACAGCAGCGCACGGGTAAGCGACAATAGATCAACAATGGCCATTCTACTCGAAAGTGGATCAATGTCGGTTGCTTGCCAGCTGATGTTTGCCTCACTCAGTTGTTCCAGTGTTTCCTGTAAGTGGGAACGTGTACGAACCAGAATGGCGATACTGCCTTCAGGGTTTTGTATTTTGCTGTCCCGTACCAAACGCACAAGTTCGGCGGCTTCATCGACTCGTTCGTATTCACCGCTGGCAATGTGACACTGAACCGCCGGGCCAGGGGCAGAAGGTTTATAGGCGCTGGAAGGCGCGTATTTAACGGCGCCACGGGCAATGTCATCGCTGGCGGGAAATGCACTGATAAATACTCGGTTAACCCACTCGACAATGCCTTCGTGCGAGCGAAAGTTAACACTCAAGTCGAGTGGACAAAGGGCGACATCGCCAATGCCCTGTTGACGAGCGTTTAGAAAAATTCCCACGTTGGCTTCTCGAAAGCCATAGCAGGACTGCATGCCATCTCCTACGATAAACAATGTTCGACCGTCTCCTGCCTCCCATCCGCGGGTCAGGGCTTTAAGCAAGTTGAGTTGGGGTTGGGCGGTGTCTTGAAATTCGTCAACAAGAATGTGTTTAATCTGATAGTTGAGCCTCAGTGCAATGTCGCCGGGTGTATCATCGTCGCCCAGGGCCAAAAGGGCGGCCTGGGTAATTTCAGAAAAATCGGTGGCGCCCAGATTGCGAAATACGACCTTGAGCTCTGCCACTAGATACAGCAATACACGCGTAAGACAATCCAGTATTTGCCATTGATTTTCGCTGTAACGAGTGTCGGGAAGGTGGCGCAATTGCTGCAAGCTGGCGAGTGTGTCTGGGTCTTCAGAAAATGCCTGTATCAACGATTTAAGCGCATTTTTATGTTCTAGCGATTGTGCTTTTTCAGCTTTTGTTTTGCCTGGAGGGAAACCCTCTTTTACGGTTAATTGCTTGCGCCACTGCTCGTCTTTTTTCAGTAATAATTCGCTTAGGGCCAGCCATGAAGGCAGGGCGCTAGCTGTTTGTGCCGGGAGTTCAGTCATGCCCTTAAGTTCAGCGATAGGTGAGACACTGGCCGCATCCACAAGATGACGTCCGGCCCGATCTGCCACAGCTGCCAGTTCACTGGCATAGGGTTTCAATTGACAGTGAGCTGTGTCAATGGCATCTGTAACGACTTGGCTCAGGGTTGACTGTAACCACTCCCTCGCATCACTGTGGCGACTCGCCAACATAAGTGGCAACCACTGCTCCCGCCGTTGCAGTAATGAAATCAGTAATTCTTCTGTTTTGCTGGTGTTATTGTCTAAGTGCTCCAATAGCAGGAACAAGTCCTCGCTGAGTGCACTTTCTTTTTCCAATTCAGCCATTAGGGCACGAGCCGCTTGGCGATAGGCGTCTTCCGCCTGCTCAATCGTATCGGGCTGTGCGCCCAGGCCACTGGCGAGTGGCAATTGCCGCGTTAGCGAGCGACAAAAACCATCGATGGTCATCACTCGAAGTCGATTGGGCGCTTTTAGTAATTGCCAATCACACTCCTGATCTCTAAGCAGAACCTGCCGGGCCAGATCCCAACTTAATTGTTCATGGCTGTTTTCCGGGCGAGGATTTTCATGGGCAAATAAAATGGCAGCGCCAATTCTGTCTTGCATTTCTCCCGCCGCTTTTCGGGTGAAGGTGATACATAAAACTTCTTCCGGCGAATCGCATACCGCCAGCAATTTCAAAACCCGCTGAGTCAACAAACCGGTTTTGCCCGAGCCGGCCGGCGCCGAGACGGCAAAAGACTGTTGTGCATCGAGCGCTTGTTCCCGAGCCGGAGCGTCTTCAGGTAACAGTGATTGTACGTCAGTCATCGAGCCAATCTCTCTGGACAGGGGGCGTGTTTGAATTTAATTCGATTGTGTCTACTGCTTGTTGTTTTCGGAATTTTTCGACAGTGCTTCTTTCCGGAAATCGGTTAAGGCCCAGCAGCGCTGTGCTGTATTGACCTGCATAACGATCTTTAAAGGCGACTCGGGCATCACCCTTTTGAAACGCAATACTGAGATCGCCGAGTACGGTCTGCCAGTGCGGAACGAGCGCTTCCCAGCTAGGGGGCAGGTCACTGTTGCGCACATCGGAAGGTGCCTGAATGCCCTGAATAGGGGCTGCCAGTTCGCCCAGGCCCAGAAACTGGCAGGCTTTGGTATTCAACTGAGCAAAAGCGATGCCTGCACAAGGAGTATCAAGACTTAATACATAGAGTGGTAGTTGCGGCTCTTTTGGTTTGTCACTGCTCCAGCTCTTGATGGCTGGCTCTCCGGTTTTATAGTCAATGAGCAATACACTGCCATCCTCGAGTGTGTCCAGGCGATCCAGTCGCAAGGTCAGAGGCAGCCCTGCCAGGTTGAGATCAATAGACTCTTCACAGGCTGCCAGGGCAAACGGAGGGCGACTTTTTTCCACCTCTAGCCATGTTGATACCAGTTTTTGCAGTCGTTGCTGTTCCAAATCAAAATAACGCGGGCCACATTGATGTGCGCGACGTTTGCGCCAAACTCGCAGGGAAAGGTGAATGCATTCAGAGATCTTTTTCTGTAACACAACTTCATCAAGAGCGTTCAAAGTATCGGAGGTTTTAACGTCTTCCCAAAAAAGCTGCAAAACACTGTGCAGGATAACGCCGCGTTCAAGGGCCGAGAGCCCGGGACTGGGTGGTTCGACGTTACGTGCAGCCAGCCGATAGATTGCAAAGGCGTTAAAAGGGCAATCCGCCTGCTGCTGAAGAATACCGCTGCCACCTCTGAGTTTTTGTTTTTCATCTTCTTCGAGCATTGGCGCGTGCCAACATTCTACCACCTCGAGTTGGGTATTGGCGTTCATCTCATGGCAGTACCGCTCAAGCGCGACGGGAGAATCTGGCAGTATTGTAGAGAGTGGGCTCAGTGGAATGTCTGCGATTAATGCACTTGGGTGCAAGGCCGACTCCTCATCTTGCGCAGCCGAGCTGAAGATGACTTCTGGCGCCGATTGTCGGTAGGTGTGTGTCAGCGATTCAGCAAACTGCAACTCCCTTTCAACACTTGCGTGAGGCATTTGAAAATGGCGTTGCAATGCAATTGGCAACAGGGCATTGGGGGCCGGGGCAGGAGGCCATACTTTGCGATTCAAACCCATTACCCAGCAGTGGGAAAATTTCAGGCCGGCACCTTCCAGAACGCCCAGGATTTGAATCGGGGAGTCTGGCGTCTGAGCCTGAAAGTGAACATTATTAGCCAGTTGACTGAGGGTTTTTAAGGCCTCGTTGATCGACAAGCTCGCGCCAATCCCGTTCAGTTCTGCGAATTGCTCCAATAGCTGAAACCACTGGCCGGCCTGTTGGTACTCGTTACTGTCCAGGCGCCTGTCTCCGGGCCACTGGCAGAGCTCTAATTGTTGTTGAAACTGTTCAGCCCACTCGGCTGCACTTTGGTAGCGGGGGCGGCCACGTTGCAGGTCGTTTAATGCCTGCAGTCGCTTGCCAAGCTCTGCCGGGTCTTCAAGTTTTAGACAAGCCTCACGTACATCGGTGCCACTGATGCTCAGTTGGCCGAGCCTTCGCAATCGATCACAAACATTGGCTCGAAAGTGATCATTGCCCGCATGCCAGAACGGGGACAAGAGGGTGTCGCAAATGTCGTCTAGCGGCCAGCGTTTAAGCGAAAGGTTTAATAGCTTAAGTGTGTCTGAAACCAGCGGGGTACTGCCCAACGGTGTGCCCGCGGAAAAGTTAAAGGGCAGGGTGTAGCGGGCTTGATCCGGCAGCAAGCTGTGGGCTTCAAACACTTCGGTGAACACTCGTTCCACCTCATCCCGGCTCTGCCCCAGATTGGGCACAATAATACCGATTCTCGCCTGGGGATTTTGCTCAAGGATGTATTGCCCCCACCGAGCGGCTGCCAGGATCTCCTGCTCCTCATTATGGGCCGTGGTGCGATAGACATGGCCCTCGGGGAGATCATCGTTGCTGCTCTCAACGACTTCCTCAGAGGCGGCTTGGCAGAGTGCTCTGTGCAGAGGAGGGAAGTCATCAAAACCGTGTAGTAAAATGCTCTTCTGCCGGTCTAAAAACCCCTCCCGAAACCCCTTAATAACAAGCTCTGTAGCAGCTTCATTGGTGATCAACTGCCGATCATCGAGTTGTTTTTGGGTGAATTTCAGCCAGCCCAGATATCGATCGAAATCTGGCTCCATGAATGGGTCTAGCTGTTCGGTTTGAATTTGCCACAGCGCCAGATTGCGCCAGGCAGCGTCGGCACTGGCCGCAAGCACTTCGGTTTTATATAGCTCGGCACCCTCAGAAGCCTGCTGGATGGCCTTTTGCCAGGCATATCGGCGCAGTGCTTCAGAGGCAATCGTGCGGTCGCAGCCCGGGCAGGCCATGTCCTGAAGCTCTTGCCAGCACTCGGCCTGCCAATCAAGCAGTGAATAGACCTTGGGTGTGGGCCAGTGGTGTTCGCCCCTCTCCACGCAGGTTTCGCCCCAGGCCTGGAGTATCTTGCGACGGAGGCGATTGTTAGGCGTCAGAATCAGGGAGTTTGCGTGTAAAGCGGGCAGTAGGGGGGAGAGGTCGAAGTGTTGTGCTGTCATGGGCAGATAATGACATAATTTGTTTATGAACAATAGCTTAGGGTGGTTTTTCTATTCAAGCCCACTAAACTGTCATATAACAAGGTGTTATTATCATGGCGAAGAGCCGACGGTACCAATTCAGTGTAAGGAATCCTTTGACCGAAATGACATCAAGCCGTTTTGCAAATCGATTGAGAGCGTTACTATTTCTGCTGCTCGCCTTTTTTTGCGTTTTGTTTCTTACCCTGAAAGTTGTTGAGGGGTTTGAACAGAAGCATTTTGAGGCTGAATTAGAGGAACGCTTGTCTCGGCAGCTAGAATTCCAAACGCGCTGGTTGGAACAACAGGCTTCCCTCCGGGAGCAGGGTTTAGTCGAGCTTGGCAAACACCTATTTCCGGGGCGAAATGAACATACACGTTCAGCCCGTGAGCACCTCGATAGCCACCGGGATCAATTACTTGCTTTGTACCAGAGTCTGGTTTGGTTAAGTCCAGACAATGAGGCCACAATTTTACCTGTCAGTGCAGTGAATTTACCCGCCAAGGCAAGGGTTCTGATCAAGCAATCCTCTGTGAATGAATACCCTAAATGGTCTGGTTTTTATCAAGTGGGTCAACAGTGGTTAACTGATCTATCTATAAGCCAGCAAGGCCCCAACGGAAAACTTTCAGTGTTAATGGCTCAGATTCCAGTAGCCGACTTGCTTGTATCCATAGACAACGCTAACAGCCAGCCCGGATTTCCGTCGATCCTGCTTGTTGACCAAGAGGGTAAAGCCGGCATTGCAAAAAATTCCGCTGAAGGTTCCTCGTCTTTTGTTGAGGGGCTGCATAAAGAAAATCAACTGACTCGCACACCTTGGCGTATTGTGAGCTTTTACACTCGAGAAAACTTGGAGAACCAGCCAAAACCACAGATTGGTCTGTTGGTTTTACAGATTACTTTGTTGCTGTTTTCTCTAATTCTTTTGATGTACTTATCACGTCGTTCGAGAGCCTTTAGTCGACTTATTGGCGATATAGACCACCTGGACAAGGCTCAGGATGATATTGTCATGTTCCAAAAAGTGATCGAAAACAGCCGGAATTTGGTGGCGATCATTGATGTAGACGGCAAGCCAGATTACGTCAATCGTCATTTTACAGAGTTTAGTGCTTACACGGTGGAAGACTTCTCCGAAACCCCTGCATTTAGCGTGTTAATGGGGGATGGAGATTTTTTATCGGATAATGTTCAAAACATTCGCGACTCTCTACAACAAAGTGGGCAGTGGCAAGGAGAATACAAAGCGAGGAAAAAAGACGGTTCGGAATTTTGGATGTTGCAAAGTATTTCCGTTTTGAAAGACCCGGGCAAAGACGACAGAAAAGAGGCGGGAAGATACGCTTGCTCGGGTCGAGACATCACCCAATATAAAGAACAGCAATTACAAATGGAGAAGCTGGCCTATTACGACCCTCTGACCGGCATTCAAAACCGCACTTTGTTCAAGGAGCAGATTGCCATGGCTCTGCGTGTGGGGGAGCGAGAGGGAGGTCAGTCGGCATTGTTGTATCTTGATCTGGATCACTTCAAGAGAATTAACGATTCCCAGGGGCATGAGGCGGGGGACGAATTACTGATTGAAGTCGCCGCCAGGTTAAAAGACTGTTTACGCGATGAGGATCCGATTGGTCGCTTGGGCGGCGATGAGTTTGGTGTATTGTTGACCCGGATCGGGAGTCCGCAATATGCCTCTATTGTGGCCAACAAGCTGTTAGACGCTATCGCTAAGCCAGTTGAATTGCAGGGCAAGGAGGTCATTGTCAGTAGCAGTATTGGTATAACCATCGCCCCCCACGACGGTAAACATGTCGACAAGTTGATGAAGAATGCCGATTTGGCGATGTATCAGGCTAAAGACAAAGGGCGCAATAATTTCCGTTTCTACACGTCAGACATGAACATCATGGTCGAAAACCGCATGGAGATGGAAAATGATTTGCGGGAGGCTCTGCATAAACAGCAGTTTTCTCTGCACTATCAGCCTCAGGTTGACTTGATCACGGGAGAAATCGTTGGTGCTGAGGCTTTGATACGATGGCAACACCCTCAACGAGGATATATTTCGCCGGTTGATTTTATTTGTGTGGCGGAGGAGACGGGTCTAATTGTGCCAATCGGCAAGTGGGTGCTGCGCACGGCAGCTCAACAGGCAAAAAGTATCCAGAAGGCCTTGAAAACTAATCTCAAAATGTCGGTTAATCTGTCAGCGCGCCAACTGACCGACGGCAATTTTATCGACACCTTAGCGGCGGTTATTCAGGAGTGTCGCATCGACCCGGCACTGCTTGAACTGGAAGTGACCGAAAGTATGCTGATGGACAATATTAATAATGTCATCTCCCAATTGACGGCGATTCGTGAGTTGGGCGTCAGTCTGGCCATTGACGACTTTGGCACAGGCTATTCATCTCTGAGTTATCTAAAGCAGTTGCCGGTTGATATTCTTAAGATCGATCGATCCTTTGTGAAGGATCTTCCCGACGATCTCGACGATCGCGAAATCACGTCGCTCATCATTACGCTGGCTAACAAATTAGACCGTAAGGTGATTGCAGAAGGTGTAGAAACTATTGAGCAGATTGAGTTTCTAAAGGAACACAATTGCGATTATGGGCAGGGTTATTTTTATTCGCGACCGGTCCCGGCGGATGAATTCATAGTTTTACTGTATGAGTGGGGCAAAAAAGACTCCGTTAAACCCTAAACCTCTACTTCAAACCAGAGAGATTACAAGCACAAAAAAAGCGGGCAAGCCCGCTTTAATCTAATCTGAGTGCGTTAGGCTATCGTTACTAACCCGCCATGCGTGCCTTATAGGCCCGAACAATCGTGTTAAAATCGGCTGCTACGCTTTTCATGTCATCTACCATCGTATTGTGCTGATGCGTACTGATATTGCACTTGAGGTAGCCCTCGGCGCTTGCCAAGTAGGTTTTTACATCGTTTTTGGCTTTGATCATCTGTGGTGTTACCGCAGACTCCGGATCCGGCAGACTTGGCTTTTCGGGTTTGTCACAGGCAACCGCGATATTGGTTAGCAAAGCGAGACTAGTGGCAGCTATGAATTTTGACAGTGTAGACATGAAACAATTTTCCTTTTTAGGTAGATCGAATTCAGGGTCCAAGCCCGATTGGGCTCAATTTAACACAGCTATTTGGCATTGCAATCAACAATTTGCAGATGTTTCCTCAAATCTGTCCCAAGATTGACGAATATCACACTTCTGTAGCTTGGAAACGAGCAAGCCATTAGTTTGAGCCCCTACTTAAGGTTTAGCAGTTCTCGCCAAATCTTCAATGGCTCGATAATATTTTTCATCTTCGGATTCGAACAAAACCGCACCACCTTTATTCCAGGCTTTGAAAAGGGCTTGCCGCGCGGGTCCCAGTGCTTGGTTCTCAAAGTGACATTGGCCTGTTCTCAGCATAATGAAGGGATTGTGCTCGCTACCCAGGCAGTGGAGGGCAGAGTCCAGTGCCTCAAGGGCCTGAGTATATTGGCCAAGTCTGAAATAAGTGTCGCCGATTGCAGTTAAAACCCAGCCGGAAGCTTCAAAGTCGGTTTGGGGCTTGGGAAGACGCAGCCAAGCTTGATAGAATAAGCGTAGTGCCGCTTTGAAGTCGTTTTTATCATAGAGTACGTAGCCGTCGGCGCACTGTTGCTTGATGAACTTTAGCTTGTTTTCATCCAGGGGGGCTTGCATTCGGGGTTCTCGATTGAGAGGGTCCGGGTCTTGTGAACTCAGCTCTAGGTCCAATTGAGACATTGTGGAGGCGCTCCAAGCCGTTACAACGGAAAATACACACGTAGTGAAATCATAACGACTGAAATCATAAGAGTACAGCCACAGGGCGCATTGGGAGTAGAAATTGATAGAAAACATTGAAGTGCTGGCGCTCTATGGCCTGGGTTTACTGTTGCTGGGTATCCTGGTTGGCGCTTTACTGAGCAGTGTGCTTTCGCGGCAGTCCCACCGTAATGAGTTACTGGGTCTAGAAGAAGGTCGGGTTCAAAGAGATCGCTATTGCGGTGAGTTGGAAGACAAGCTTGAACAAATGCAGAGTCGGGTGACTGCCGCTGAGAGAGAGCAGTACGTCACCAAAGATAGGCTAGAGCAAGCCGATAAACACTACCGCGCTCAGTTGAGCTTGCTCGATGAGGCAAAAACCGGGCTATCTAAAGAATTTGAAAACCTCGCCAATCGCATTTTTACCTCTAAACAGCGCCAATTCAGTGAGCAGAGCCAAAACCAATTAAAAACCAGTATTGAACCACTGCGAGAGCAGTTAAAGGATTTTCGTAAAAAGGTTGAAGACGTTTACGAAAAGGAAAACGCAGAACGCAATAAACTGGTCGGTCAAATTGGCGAACTGCAGAAACAGACTCAGAAAATCAGTGACGACGCGATTAGCCTGGCCCGTGCCCTTAAAGGCGATAACAAAGCGCAGGGCAATTGGGGCGAGGTGATTCTTGAACGTCTGCTTGAAGAATCTGGCCTGCAAAAAGGGCGAGAATATGAAACCCAGGTATCACTGCACTCGGACAGCGGCCAGCGCCGCGCCCCGGACGTTATCGTACGCCTGCCTGAAAACAAGGATATTGTGATTGATGCAAAAGTCTCGCTGGTAGATTACGAGCGTTATTGCAGCACAGAAGATGGTGATGAAAGACAGCAGTACCTGAAGCAGCACATACAATCGCTGCGACAACATATCAATGGATTGAGCCTGAAGGATTATGAGAAGCTGGAAGGTATTCACAGCCTCGACTTTGTCTTTATTTTTATGCCCATTGAAGCCGCCTTTATGCTGGCTTTGCAACACGAGCCCGAACTGTTTAAAGAGGCTTATGACAAACATATTATTTTGGTGAGCCCAACAACGCTGCTGGCAACCTTGCGGACAGTTGAAGGCATCTGGCGCTACGAAAAACAAAATAAAAATGCCGAAAAAATTGCCACGCAAGCCGGTGGTTTATACGATCAATTTGTCTTGCTGTTAAGCTCTATCGATGAAATAGGACGAAACCTGAATAAAACCCAGGAAGCCTATGAAACCACCCAAAAAAGATTGAAAACGGGCAGGGGAAATTTAGTTAAAAGAGTTGAAGATATCAAAACCCTGGGGGCCAAAACCAAGAAAACCCTTCCTCTGGAGGTATTGGAAGATGCCAATGCTGTCGAAGGGGCTCTAAGTTCTATCCCTGAAGAGAATGAGAGCGCCTGAATATGGCCGCTTTGGCTCAATCTCTACTCTTTGCACTGTCTGTCACCGGGCCCATTTTTATCATGATGGGTCTTGGCGTACTGCTCAAGCGTGTTCGCTTAATAGATGATCATTTCATTCAGGTCGCCTCTACTCTAGTTTTTAGAGTGTGTTTGCCGACACTATTGTTTCTCAGTATTCAGAATGCGTCTATGCCAGGAGCGGATAGCCTATTGATAATAGGTATTGCACTGCTGGTGACTCTTCTATTTTTTCTCGGGCTCTGGTTTATTACCCCTCTATTGGTGAAAGAGCATCGAGATCGAGGCGTTTTTATACAGGGATGCTTTCGCAGTAATCTGGGTATCATTGGTCTTGCATTTTCGGCGCGGGCATTCGGGAACGAAGGGCTGGCGTTAGCATCGATGATCATGGCTTTTGTCACCGTGCTGTATAATGTTTTGTCGGTTATTGCCTTGACACATTTTTTGAAAGCGAGCGGTGAACGCCGTTTAAAATCGGTTTTTATGGGTATTTTCTCCAATCCACTCATTTTAGCCATTGCTCTGTCATTTATCATCAAATCTCTCGGCTTGAGCTTGCCGTCGGTAATACTTGAGGCTGGCGCTTATTTTGCCAGTATGACGCTGCCGCTCGCCTTGCTCTGCATTGGAGGCACATTGAGCTTAAGGAGTCTGCGAAAGTCGGTCAGGCTTGGTTTGTGGGCCTCTTTCATGAAATTGCTGGTTCTGCCCGGTTGTACATTGGCCATGGCGATCTTTTTTGATGTGAGTGGCATGCGCCTGGCGGTACTTTTTCTTATGGTGTCTGCACCTACCGCCGCGGCCAGTTATGTCATGGTTGAGGCGATGAAGGGCAATGGTGAGTTGGCGGCGAATATTATAGCGATGAGCACAGTTTGGTCGATTTTGACCGTGAGCCTGGGTTTGTTTTTGTTGAAGTCTACGGGGTTGGTTTGATGGGTATAACGGTTATTGTAGTTCTGGCATTGATAGTGATTGCCGCTTTGAGTGTCTACGCGTTTAATTTACAACGACAGGTTTGGGACCAGGAAAAAGCCCGAAAAGTTCAAGAGCAGGCTCTCGAAAAGGAGAGCCTGGAGCAGCGACAGCGCATTAACCGCAGTATTCAGATTATTGCGCAAGGTGTTGGCGAAAGTCAGCTTTCTCTCACAGAGGCCAGTATCCGAATTAAAGTGCTGCTGGATAGCCTTGGTGTTAATGAGGGGGTGGCGGCAGATTACCAGGCATTTTACGACCTTGCTCTGGCGACCGATCATATTCCGATTCTAGCTCAGTGGAAGGCATTAACTGATAAAGAACAGCGACAGTTTGAGCGTGAACGCATAAAGCTTGAAGAACAATACGGTGAAGCGGTTCTTGCCGCGGCAAAACGAATTAAGGGGCAGTCCTTCTAAGTTTATCGCTTACTTAAAAACACACCGCACTCCAGGTGGTGTGTGTAAGGGAATTGATCAAATAGCGCAAAGCGTTCAATTTTGTGTGTCTGGCAGATGCTATCCAAATTCGTCTTTAATGTGTCCGGGTTGCAGGAAATATACAAAATATTGTCGAATCTTTTTGCCACTTCTGTTGTGTGCTCATCCATGCCCGCCCGGGGAGGATCAACAAAAATCGTGCTAAAGCGATAGCTGTCTAGATCAATATCTTTTAGACGTCGAAAGCTGCGAACTTTATCCATTGCCTGTGAAAACTCTTCGCTGGACATGCGTGCAATTTGCACATTTTCTATGTTGTTTTTGGCGAAATTGAAGAGCGCAGACTTGACTGACGTTTTCGAAATTTCGGTTGCCAGAACCTTGCGAAACTGGGTTGCCAGCGGCGCGGTAAAATTGCCGTTTCCGCAGTAGAGTTCAAGCAGGTCATCGGGGAGTTCACTGCTGCATTCAACGGCCCAATTTAACATCTTTTCGCAGATCTTGGCATTGGGTTGAGTGAAACCAGATTCCACCTGCTGATAGCTGAATATCCGGTCTCCAACACACAGTTCCTCAGTGACATAATCTTGCGACAATACACGTTTTTGCCGACGACTACGGCCAATAATGTGGCAGTTCATTTGCGTCTGTAACTGTAGTGCTTCGGTCTGCCAGTCATCGTCGAGTGGTTTATGGTAAATCAGCGTTACCAGGGCTTCGCCTTCAAGTGTTGTTAAAAATTCCAGTTGGAACAGCTTCAGGCGCAAGCGTTCTGACTGGTTGATAGCTTCCAGTAGGGGAGTCATCAGCTGATTGATGCGATCTGAACCGACGGGAAAACGTTCAATAAATACGGGTTTTTTGGGATCGGCCGGTTCAAACATTGCGTAGTGGGCCCGACCGTCTTGCTGCCAGATTTTAAATTCAGCGCGCATGCGATAATGTTGTACCGGAGAGCGAAAAACTTCTATTTCGGGGGGCGAGAACTCGGCAAATTGCGTTGTTACCCGGTTAATTTTTTGTTCCAGTTGAGCGTCATAGCGCTCGGGGAAAACAGTGGCAATAGACATAAAAGCAGTCGCTCGTTGCTTACAGGCAGTTGTCTGGTCTGGGCAGACCGGAAATTTTACTGGCGATTTTTGCAGGGCTAGGTGGGAATAACTGCATCAGGTAGATACTCTTGCCTTTTTCTGCGCCCAGTTTTAATCCCACCTGCTTGACCAGTACACGCATTGCGGGGGACAGTTCAAATTCACGATAAAACTCACGCAGCAGTTCAATGATTTCCCAGTGAGCCGGGCTCAGATCAATGTTTTCAGCGTGAGCTAGCTGTTTGGCTATTTCGGGGCTCCATTGATTGAGGTCGCAAAGGTAGCCCTCTTTGTCTGTCTCGATTGTCTGCCCCGTGTGAGTCAATGACATGCACTAAAACCAACTCTGAACTGCGGTGTGTTGTACCACAAGATCTACAAACTCTTCATCGCTGGCAATGTGCACTTCCTGAATTAACAGGTTTTTTATTCCTCTAGCCTCGATCGCTGCATCAAGTACGTAGAATTGCACATCCAGGTTTTGCAATGCTTCGATAGTTTCTCGACAAGGAGATCTGTTAGTTGCGCCATAAACGCCATCTTCGATAAATAAAATACTGTGGCCAGAGCCACAGACCGACAGACACTCACTCAATGTTTGATGAGTGAACGCAGATTTGTTGACCGTATGTAAAATACTCATTAGAAGCTCAGCATCGCCTCCTGTTGTTCCATCAGGTCCGTGATGTCGCCATCTTCCAGCGCTGTTGCTGGAATGACTAGTTCGGCATCAGCCAAACCCCTCTGTTCAAGCGCGCTCTGTTGAACGTATATTTTCTCGATATCATAGAGCGGCAACGCGGGCAGGCTGGCGGCTAAACTCTTCATTCCGGCGCGATGGGCGGCCTGGTCTTTGACAAGCTGAAAAACGCCGTCACCCATAAATAGTACGCTGAGGTCTTGATCGTATACACTTGCCGCCAGTAGCGCATCGAGAGCGTCCCTGGCCATAGAGCTACCGTAGGGTGCCTTGCGGCTGACAAAGAGTAGTTTTTTTGAAAGGGGCGTGTTCATCAGTTATCGGCCAAAGGTAATGAGTCGGTCGCTCTTAACGGCGGCGTCCAGCAATTGACCCAGCCCAGAAATCTCGAAACCACGTGCGATGTTGGCGCTGGGCAGTTCATAGCGCTCAGACTCATCCTGGTCCACAATACCGCGGCGCAGGGCGGCGGCGACACAAACGACAAGGTCAATGTTGTGTTCACCTGCAAGCGCCTGCCAGCGTTCGGTGTGCTGTGTTTCATCCTGGGGCGGCATCGACAGGGCTGAAGCGTTATGTACACCGTCGTGATAGAAAAAAATCCGTAATACCCGGTGACCCTTTGCACAACATGCCTGCGCAAATCGGTAGGCTGATTCACTGGCTTCGCTGGAGTGTGGGGCTCCGTAGAGCGCAATCGATATATTCATACGTTCAGTCTAACAACAATTGCTCCGGTGAAACGGAGGTTTTCAGGGGGCTGAAACAAAAAAAGCCCCGATCATTCAATCGAGGCCTTTTATATTCGCAGGCTAAGACTAGTCGTCGCCGCTCATGACACCCATAATGTGCAGCAAGCTGACAAATAGGTTGTAGATGTTCAGGTAGAGAGACACTGTTGCCATGACATAGTTGGTTTCACCACCGTGAATGATACGGCTGGTATCATACAAAATGAAGCCAGACATCAGCAGTACGATCATGGCGCTCAGGGCCAGGTGCATGCCTGAAATGTTGACGCCAAACATACCGGCAACAAAAAGGGCTAACATGCCAACAACCGCGATGATCAGGCCGATAACCAGGAAGCCGCGCATAAAGCTGAAGTCTTTTCGAGTGGTCAGCACGTAGCCGGACAATCCCAGGAAGGTGATAGCTGTACCGCCCAGGGCTTGAAGTACAATTTGTCCACCATTAGCCGAAGCCATGTAATGATTGATGGTTGGGCCGAGTGAAGCACCGAGTAAACCGGTGAAGGCAAAGACAACGTAAATGCCGCTGGCAGAGTTCGCCGTGCGGG
>CAJWCA010000065.1 GCA_913020395.1 uncultured Cellvibrionales bacterium
CTGGTGGCATCTTGTGCCGTTGTTTTCCAGCGTATGTCCGCTTTTGCCAGGGCCTGTTTTGCCTGCCAGTAACCTTGTGCAACAACTGCAACGGCATTGTCCAGATTAACCACTTCAACCACACCCGGCATTGCCAGTACTGCCTGTGAATTAAAGCTATCTACAGTGGCACCAAAAACAGGAGCCGCTTGCAGGGTGGCATATTTCATGTCCGGTACTACAACATCAATGCCAAACGTCGCGGTGCCACCTACTTTGGCAGGAATATCAAAGCGGGGTTTACTGTGCCCCATAAGAGTGAATTCTTCGGGTGTCTTCAGTCTCGGAGTAGATGATGGCGTCAGTTTCCCCGCATCGCCTGCAAACTCCGAATAGGGTGCGATTTGTTCTGTTTTCCTGTGGGTAATCATGCCCGAATCGGTCGTGAGTTCCTCAACAGGAACCTGCCAGCGTGCCGCTGCAACCTCAAGTAATAGCGCTTTTGCGGCCGCGCCCGCCACCCGCATGCCGTAAACACCGGTGGTGCGTACGCTGGCGCTGCCGCCGGTGATTTGCAAGTGCATGGCCTTGGTTGCCTGCAGGAAAAGACCGTCTACAGAACCAACTAACACGCGAGGAATTGGGGCGTCACCCAATATATAACCTTTGCCCATGGCGAAGTTAGCGTAGGCATCTTCCGCGGGCGCTTCAATGAATGAGACGTCTTCCCATTTTGCATCCAGCTCATCGGCGAGCATTTGTGAGAGCGCTGTTTGGGCTCCCTGCCCCATTTCCGAGTGGGGAACAATCGCTGTGACCTTATTCTGTGTATCGATTTTAAGCCAGGCCGTAATCATATTGTCGCCATCGCCGGCAACATACTTTGCGACTTTACTCGCTTGATGCCCGGGTCTGATTGCGACACCGATCACCAGCGCTGTGCCACCCACCACGCCTGCGGTAATAAAACCGCGTCTTGTCCACTTACCCATGTTGCACCTCCTGGCTTGCCGTGTCGGCGTCGGGTTCATAGAACTGGACCTGGCCCGTCGATACATTTTTGATGGCTTGTCGAATTCTGCCATACATACCGCACCGGCAGACATTGCCTGACATTGCCTGGTCGATATCCGAGTCGCTGGGTGTTGGGTTGGACTGCAATAAGGCCACCGCCGACATGATTTGGCCCGACTGGCAGTAACCACATTGCGGCACTTGTTCATCAATCCAGGCTTGTTGCACCGGGTGCAGGCCCTGTTCGCCTGATATGCCTTCAATGGTCGTGATAGTGCCATTGGCGGCAGCCGCCAGGGGGGTTACACAGCTGCGAATAGGCATGCCATTGAGGTGCACGGTACAGGCACCACACTGCGCAATGCCGCAGCCAAATTTCGTGCCCGTCAGCCCGAGTTGCTCTCTTATCGCCCACAATATAGGCGTGTCAGCAGCGACATCGAGCTGATGCTCCACGCCGTTGACGTTCAGTGTGATCATGGATTGTCCCCTGGTGCAAAATGTGAGATTTAACAACTTACAAGGCAAGCCTTAAAGATTCAAGCGTGTCGTCTTTTCTTTACAAAGCCATGCCTGAGGCGGCCAATGCAGGGGGCGTGTTAGACTATTCAGTCATGAACAGAACATCAAAAACGGGTGCGGTTAGTGGGGTGCAGGGCCTAGAGTCTCCCTGTGTCAGAAATTGCTGCCTCAACGGCGAGAATATCTGTTTGGGATGTTTCCGTAGTCTGGACGAAATACTCTGTTGGCACGATTCTGATGTAGGGCAGAAGCGGGACATCCTGAAGCGTGCGGCAGAGCGCAGGGCGAGACAACAAGCCGCTGTGCAAAAGCGAGTTTAGATTATTCCGGGGAGCTGCCCAGGTGCTGTGCCACCCAAATAATCCAAACTGCTTGAGGAGAGAGGTTTAACTTTCCCAGCCGATTCTGACGGTTTCTCCATCGTAAACTCGAGTGACGCCGCAATCAACAATGTCTCTAAATAGCTCACCGGCTTTCATAAAGCCGCCGCCATTGCCGTAACGTTCATAGTCTGCGCCAAAGGCTTCGTAGTTGGGGTGTCCTTCCACCCACTTAAAGTCGAAGTCAGTGTCTTCACCAAAAACGGGATACCAGACCCAAATAGAGCTTTTGGACCCTTGTTTTGCCTGGTAGTCGCCCCAGGATTTCATGGCCGTTCGCACCTCAGTCATTGTGTGGCCCTTTTTGACCTTGCAATCACTAAATTGCACTACCGGGTTCTTTGATGCGGATTCGGCTGTCCCGCCTTTAATTTCCTCTGAGGCAAAGTTTGCATGGCTCTCGCAGTTAATGACCTCAAAAAACGCCTTGTTTAACTTGTCACCTTTTTTCTTCCAAAGTGCCGTGCCGGCCCCCATCGCATTGCCGTCTTTCCAAACGCCAATCCAGCCAATATCGAATTTGTATTTTGAGCTGCCGTACTCCGGCGTCAACGTCCAGGCCGAATAAGGTGCCGCCTTATTTTTGTCCATGAACTTATTCCATTTGGCCACAACCTTGTTGAGGTCTGCCGCGGATTTCCCTTCATTGTAGTTGCACGAGTATATTTCCACTGGCGCGAACGTTCGGCTATTGTCTTCCGCCATCACTGAGTTAGAGAGCACCAGTGCGGGCAGCGTTAAGATAAATATCCCTGGTAGAGTTTTCATTTTTTTGTTCCTGATTAGTTCTACATTTATTAGTGAATGTGTTCGGAACGAACAATAGTTGACTATAGTACAAGCTACTCAATATGGTAGCGGAGCCTAAGAATGGGGCAGTAGTTTGATGGGAGGTCAGGAAAACTCGGTGCTTGAGGAATGTCTAGGTTAACTCAAACTTAACTCTGCGAGGGTTCAGCCAGCTTCTCAACTTGATCGCCAAGTCTAATGGTGCCGTTTGTAGTGATTTTAGCGCAGAGTCCGCCGTGACCCAGCATCGCAGCCACTGCACCTTGCCCGAGTGCCTGCTCCATGCGTAAGCAGGGGTGGCACAATGCGGTTCCCTCAAACTCCACTTCGCCAATACGGAAACGTTGATGTCGAAGGGCAAGTAGGTTAATACCTGTGACCACTAAGTTACGGCGTAGTAGTTCGGGGCTGATTGTGCTTTTGTTCAGCAGCCCACTGATCAATGTGATGTGTTCACGATTGATCAAGGTGACTTGCCTGGCAGAGCCTGGTCGACTGTCGCAGCGTCGGTCTCCTTCCAGCCCGAGCTCTGCAATCGCGTTGACCTCAGTTAATGAAATCATCGGGGCTTTTCGTGCGGGTCGAATGCCAATCCATTCGAGGTGACCCGCAGGAATATTGTGTAGGTGGCGCGCCAGCAAGCGCCCTTGAGCATTCACGAGTTTATCTCCGTGGTTTTGTTCACGAGGAGGGCGCGCGGACTAATCAACCAGAAGGTCCGCTGCAGCCATGCGTTTTGCCAAGCCGGCCATGTCGCCTTCATATTCCCAATACATCATGCGCCCGTGCGATCCGGTGACCAGAAGGTATTGCTCGCTAATGGATTGAATGCGGTGCAGAGCAATCATCTTGGATACAAATTCATCCTCAGTAACTGATTCTGTCAGCTCTTCATTATGCTCATTGAATCCGTGCACGATAATCGCAGTTTTGACATTGAGTGTTATAAATTTCACGCGCTCTCCCAGGATAGAATTGTCACCGTTAATCATAGCGTTTATTTATCATGCTGAAAGATTATTTCTTCCATTATGATTGCTTCGCGGGTCGCCTGCGTTTGCGCATTTCTTTAGGTTTGGCGATTCCACTGAGTCGATAGCGCTGACCTTCCCAGTCGATTTCAAGTGTCAGGTTGTGCAGAGCGCCCATGCCGAGGTTGCCCAGTGGAATATCTTCAAAAAAGGTCATGTTAGTTAATGGAATTTGCGCGTCTCCCAAAGAGAGGGTTAGATCCACTTTGGCACCTTTTATTTCAATTTCCCGATCCACTGTGCGCGCCATGCCCAGTGTCCGGATTTCACTTTGCAACGGAATGTGTGTTGCGTATTTGGCGGGAACTGTCACGGTGCCGGGCATGCCGGTATCGATATGCACCGGAATGCTCTGCCCACCAATAGACAGTTCCGCGTCTAAAAGCGGCGCGTCTTTGCCAAACTCGATCCAGGTTGATTTGTCCGATTCAGTGACAGCACCACCAATTTCCAGTTGTTTGTTTTTAAAATCAAACGAGACCCGGCCATAGTCTTTAAAGGCATAGGGGCCTATCACTCCCCAGACCTCGCCACCCAAAGCCTGCGGAGGTAGTGTATTAACAAATGCTTCAACCGAGTGAAGTGTGGCGCCGCCCACACTCAACTGATCGATCGTGACCAGGTCTGCATCAAAACCCTCGCCAAGAGGGCTGCCAATTCTACCTGTGCCTGTTTTTTCTAGCGCTAACTTGTCGACCAGACTCTTTTGGATAAATAACTCATCGGCTCCTGTGTCGAATACAAAGGGGAAGGGGCCCTCGCCGTTAATGCTGAGTTCGACAATGGGGCGAGGGCTATTAAGGTCAATGGCTGTTGTGTAGGTGTCGGGTTCTGCCGCGAGTGCGGGAAAACAGCTCACAAAGGCTAGTGCTGCAATAATGTGGGTTTTTGTTAGCAAAGGCATGATTTTCTCCAGATAATGGCTATGTTACTAATCGTAATATATCATCGGATTTTAAAATCTGCTAGATATGCACTATGAATAGAAATGTAAAGATTGAGACACTCACGGAAATGGAAGGCGCTGTATTGGCTATCATTTCTAGAGAGCAGGGCGCCACCGCCTACTACATCAAAGAGGAGTTCCGCCGGTCGCCCTCTGACTTCTGGTCAGGCAGTGCGGGAGCGGTCTACCCTCTGGTTAAGCGCCTGGAAGCCAGGGCTTTGTTAACGTCCAGGGATGAGAGTGAAGGGGCTCGCCCAAAGCGGCTTTTTAAACTGACTAAAACCGGCCGCGAAACCCTGTTGCACTGGTTGACGGATGTCGATCGCGCCTGTTCGCTCGGCTACGACCCCTTGCGCACACGTTTGTTTTTTTCGGATCTGCTCAATGAGGAGCAGCTTGAGCCATTTTTAAAGGAGACTGAGGAGCGTTTGTCGATGGCGACACCGGGCCCCGCCAGTGAGTCTGCACTTGTCGCTTCACTGCATGAAGCCTGGTCCAATTTCAGGCGGGATGCCTTGAAGGCATTCAGGGCCCGAAGGCCAAAGCGCTAATTTTACCTGCTGGCGCAATATGCCATGGCGCTGGCTGACAGAGTCATAGTATCTGGCAAGCCAATCCGTAAACTGGCGGTGACAATAACACCACAGTAAGGTGCGTGATGAATAAAATACAAATCGGTGGCCTCGTGATGGCCATGGGATGGATCGCCGTATCCAACGCGGGTACATTGCTGATTAGCAATGAGCAGGGTGAAGTGATGCCCCGGGTGATGGTGACACAAACTCCATTGAACGCCCCGGCACTTGATTTGAGTGACGACGGCTATGCCCCCCATGGTGTTAGTAATCAATCGGCACCCGCGGTGACTCGATTCAGTGACTCTCAGGGCAAAGTCAGTTTTGAAGATAATGCCGAACCTTCCCACTATCGCATTCGCGCCCAGGGTTATGTCGATATCAATTTGACCGAGCTCAAAGGGGACGTGTCCGTTTCTATGACGCCCTTGTCAAAGAGCGAGCTCATTGCCAGTTACCCTTCAAATGTTTGGTTGTCCCAACTGACGTTCGGGGGCGACGAAGCCATGAAAAAACATTTCCAGTTGAACTGTGCATTTTGTCATCAGCAGGCATCTCCCTTTATGCGCAATGAGCGAACGCTTGATCAATGGCAGAGTGTCATTGATCGGATGAACGGTTACGGCGCACGACTCGCCGATGCCGACCATGCGGACATAGCAAAGCACATGCAGTTGGAGTATCGAGAGTTACGTGAGAATCCTGAGCGTGTACCCGCGCCCAAGCGTTGGGAGTCTCATCTTTCCAGTATCGAAATGACAGAGTGGCCTATTGGTGACGGATTTTCGCAGATGCATGATTTTATCTTGCATCCTAACGGTTATGTTTATGTTGGCGACAATCTTCACGATCGTATCTATCAAGTTGACCCCGAGACCGGTGAATATACCGTTTACAAGGTGCCCCACGACGAAGACGCAAAACCCGGTGGTATTCTCGGTAATCGATTCTCTACTTTTGGTAAGACGAATAACTATATGGGAGTGCATTCTTTTGCAATCTCCCCAAAAGACGGCAATATTTTTATCACACCGTCTATGACGCAGGCACTGCTGGAATTTGATCCTGAAACCAAAACGTTTGTTAAACACAGTATGCCCAAAGGTTTTTATCCTCACACGATTCGCACTGATGCAAAAGATCGGGTCTGGTTTACTCTGGCACTGTCTTCGCAGGTTGCCATGTTTGATCGAACTTCAGGTGAATTTACTGTATTCGATTTGCCCGCCCGAGGCGTGAAGGAGTGGTTGACATTAAAGATGCTACCGCTGTTATTTATGATTGATCCGGAGTATAGGCCTCTGCCTGAAAAAACGCGGGAGTCAATCGGCTTGCCCATGCCTTATGGCATTGACGTTGCGCCCGATGGAACTGTGTGGGCTGCTCGGCTCAACGCCAACGACCTGGCTCGTATTGATCCCGATACCGGAGAGGTCAGTATGATTGATGTGCCTTACAACGGGCCTCGCCGTTTGCGAGTTGACTCAGACAACAAGGTTTGGCTGGTAGCCTTTCAGGATTCACTGCTGGTTAAATATGACCCGGAAACCGGCGAGTTCAGCGATTATGAATTGCCCGTAATGAATGAGTTACCCTATGCCTTGAATATCGATCGCAAGCGTGGCCGGGTATGGGTAAATGGCAACCAGTCCGATACGATTTTGAGTTTTGATATCGGCAGTGAAAAATGGCAAGTCTACCCCATGCCTCGCCAGCGTTTTTTCACCCGTGACATTGAGGTGGCGGAAGATGGGTCGATTTATACCTCAAACTCTCATTTCCCCACCTGGCAGACTGAAGGTGGTGTGCCCACCTTGTTGCGAATAACTCCCTTGGAGGTGCCTCAAGAAAATGAGCCCGCCCCTGGATCGGATCAGTAGTTGGGAGCTGAAATGTTGCGTATAACTCAAAGGCTGTGGCTTTGTTTGAAGTTTGTTTTTTTCTGTTTCCTTGTGTGTGCCAATGTGGCCCAGGCGGAAACAGAGGGCTGGCTTTATTACGGCGGCGATCAGGGCGGGCGTCACTATTCCTCTGCGAAACAAATAAACCGGGACACGGTTGCCGATTTGGAACCTGCGTGGATTCACATCAGCGGTGACATGAAACGTTTTGGCGATGCAATGGAGAAAACCTCGACCCAGAGCACACCTATTTTGTTGCCGCCGGCCGCGGGTGAATCTCTAGTTTACTGCACTCCTTTTAATCGTATGATCGCTCTGGACCCGGGGAGTGGTAAAGAGCGCTGGCAGTTCGATCCGCAGATTGACCTGCGAGGCGATCGTCCATTTCGCTGCCGGGGCGTGAGTTATGGTGAAGACTTGGCCGTCAATGAAGGCGAGAGCTGTCGGCACCGACTCTTTATGGCGTCTCATGATAGAAAGCTGTGGGCCGTGGATGCGCTAAGCGGGGAAGCCTGTAGTAGTTTTGGTGATCGCGGAGCAGTCGTTCTCTATGGAGAGGAAGGGCACACACCTGGGGATGTCAGCAATTCATCCGCGCCCATCGTGGCTAACGGAATGGTTGTTGTGGGTTCAACAATCATCGACTTTGCCCGAAGCAAAACGCCCAGAGGAACGGTGCGAGCATTTGATCTTCATCGGGGGGAGCCCCGGTGGCAATTTGATCCATTGTTAAATCATGAGGGCAGTGGCTCGGCAAATGTTTGGGCCCCGATGTCTGTTGATGAAGCAAATGGATTGTTGTATCTGCCTACCAGTGCACCCTCACCGGACTATTATGGCGCTGATCGTCTCGGGGATAATCGTTATGCAAACAGTGTCGTGGCATTGGATCTTGAAAAGGGGCAGGTCGTTTGGCACTTTCAGCACTCACGGCATGATCTTTGGGATTTCGATACGCCTGCGCAACCGATTTTATTTGAATGGAAAAGAGACGGCCAGTCTATTCCCGCGTTGGTGCAGTTAACCAAGCAGGGATTTATTTTTGTATTTAATCGACTGACAGGGGAGGCGTTGTGGGAAATAACAGAACAACCTGTGCCGCCGTCTTTTATTCCCGGTGAAATAACATCGCCAACTCAGCCCAAACCCATTGCTCCCCCACCCCTAATTGATTCTTTTCTGATGGCTGATGACGCATGGGGTTTAACGCCTTGGGACCGGGGTGATTGCGCCGCGCAGTTGTCGTCGCTGAATAACTTGGGTTTGTATACACCGCTCAGTGAGAAACTAACCTTGATGTTCCCCGGGAGTCTTGGAGGTGCAAACTGGGGTGGTGGAGCGCTGCTGGCCGATAGGGGAATCCTGTTGGTCAATGTTAACAACATTCCCTTTACAGGGCAGTTGCTGGCAAGCGATAAACAACTGACTAGCACACCCTCCGGAGACGAACATCCCTCTGCTGGGCATCGAATGCGTGTTGCAATGGGTGGCTCCCCCTACACCGTTGAAATTGGCAGTTTGCAATCGTTTTTAGGCATTCCCTGCAACAAACCTCCCTGGGGGAAACTGGTTGCGGTCGATTTATATTCTGGGACTTTCCGCTGGGACGTGCCCCTGGGGTCAGTGCATGAAATGGGTCCGGTTCCTTTGCCCTTTCAGGTTAACTGGGGAACACCCAATCTTGGTGGTGGCATTGCCACTGACGGTGGTTTGTTTTTCATTGGTTCAACCATGGACCGATTGATTCGTGCCTTCGACGTCGACAGCGGCGAAGTATTGTGGGATTACACCTTGCCAGTTGATGCCACGGCAACCCCCATGACTTATACCTACCGTGGGCGTCAGTTTGTGCTGGTCAATGCGGGTGGACATCACATGTTTGGGCGTGAGAAAGGGGACTACCTCTTTGCCTTTGCGTTACCGGAGAAAACAGAGCAATGAAAAAAAACCTGGGCAGGTCCATTCTGTTTGTGATTCTGGCGGCGATAACGTTGATGGCGGTCACACTGTACAGCAGCGACACTGCAAAAACGTGGGCGATGAAAAGTGTGCAAAACATTGCGACACGGCATGCGGATCTATTACCGCTGGCCCAAATTGGCGAGGTCATCTTTGATCGCAATTGCGCCAGTTGTCACGACAACCCAGACATGAGAGCGCCCACACGTGAGGCGCTTGGAAAGTTTTCACGAGTGTCCCTCATGACAACCATGGAGTTTGGCAAAATGCAGGCCATGGCGGCTCATTTAAGCAAACAAGAGCGCGGTTTGATTGCGATCTACCTCACGGGTAGTGCCGAGGAAGATAATACCTGGATGGAAAGTGCCAAGTGCCAGCAAGAACCATCTGGGGATGAGCAGGTGTTTGTTGGAAATTGGGGAATGGGCTTAGACAACCGGCGTTTTATGACGACGGAATTGGCAGGAATCAATCAAGAAAATGTGCAGTCCTTAACACTCGACTGGAGTTTTGCGTTTCCAAGAGTGGCGGATGTACGTTCTCAGCCGGTTGTGGTGGGCGATACACTTTATATCGGCGACAAAGCGGGTGTGCTTTATGCCCTCGACCGACGCAGTGGCTGTATCAGAAATCATCGCAAGGTACTCACGGGTATTCGCTCTTCGATCACACTGGCATCGTTGCCAGACGGCACAAATTATCTGATTTTTGCCGATTCATTGGGTACAGTATTCGCTGTTGATCCAGACACACTTGCGGTGGTTTGGCAGCAGTCGGTGGCGCTTTTTGATACTTCAATTGTGACCGGTTCTATCAGTTTTGACCGGGGGCGTTTGTATGTGCCTGTCTCTTCCTATGAAGTTGCCGTCGCAGGCAGCGCGGGTCACCGCTGTTGTCAGTCGCACGGGGCAGTGCTTGCACTGGATGCCAGCAACGGCGCAATTCAGTGGACATGGCATGCGACAGAGGCGGCGAGTTTACAGGGCCGCAACAGCGACGGTCTTGAACGTTATGGCCCCTCGGGGGCAGTGGTGTGGACGACCCCAACAATTGATCGCCAGCGCAATCGATTATATTTTGGTACGGGTGAAAACCTTTCACATCCGGCAACGGATACCAGTGATGCGATTGTTGCCCTTGATCTGGACAGCGGTGAATTGATCTGGAAGTTTCAGGCCACCGCAGGAGACGTGTGGAATGCCGCCTGTTTGAATGGAGGTGCTAATTGCCCGGATAATGCGGGAGAGGATTTTGATTTTGGCGCCTCGGTAATACTCGCGAAATTGCCCGATGGAGACGACGTTCTATTAGCTGGCCAGAAATCAGGTGAAGTGTTTGCAATCAATCCCGATGACGGCACCGTGCATTGGCGCAATCGTTTGAGTCAGGGCACAACCAATGGAGGCATTCACTGGGGAATGGCGCTGGCGGGGCAAACCGTGGTGGTGCCGGTGGCTGACCCTGAGCGAGATCGAGAGGGTTACCAGCCAAAGCCGGGTCTTTACGGCCTGGATGTCGGCACAGGTAAGGTGTTGTGGCAGCATGCTGTAGAAAGGGGTTGTGCCTTTTCGCCAGATAATACACCCCTGGTGGGTTTGGAACATACCCGTGGTGGAAAAAAGCAAAACCTGGATGTCCAGTATGCCTGCTCTTATTACTACGGTCTGTCCTCGGCGGCGATGACAACACCGGACCTGGCATTCAGCGGTGGTCTCGATGGCAAAATACGCGCATTTTCACTCAGTGCGGGCGAGGTACTTTGGCAATCCGAAACGGCAAAGGCATTTACTACCGTAAACGGGGTTGAGGGCCACGGCGGCGCGATCGATGTGGCGGGGCAGGTCGCCGCCGATGGTTGGCTCTATGTATTGTCAGGGTACAGTATGTTTGGACAGCTCCCCGGGAATCTGTTGTTGGCCTACAAAGTTGAGCAGCCCCTTCCGTAAATAATGACTTATTGCTGTTCTGCGCGCAAAGCGCCAGGCGTGACACCCTCCCACTTTTTAAAGGCACGATAGAAAGTGCTGGGCTCACTGAAACCCAAGTGCTGGGATATGGTGTTAATGGGAAGTGGAGTATTGCGCAGAAGTTCTAAAGCGAGTTGGTGGCGAGTGTCCTCAAGCACCTTTTGATAGCTTGTGCCCTCCTCGTTTAATCGACGTTGCAGCGTGCGTTCACTCATGCCCAGTTGGGCGGCGATTAATGGTTTTTCAGGCATAGCCCGCGTTAATTGCGTGGCAAGCAGACTTGCGACACGCCTGGCCAGGCCGCTGTGTTGCGCCATATTTTTCATCAAGCGGTCTGCCCGCTCACTGAGCAGCTGCAGTAGCTCTTCGCTGGCGTTTGGAATGTTCAGCTCCCCTACGCTGGCGGGGTAGACAAGGCAATTCCTGCTGGCACCAAAACGAATCGGGCAGCCAAAAAATTCTTCGTATTCCCGGCTGTCAGGGGGCGACTCGTGAGTGAACTCAGCGTAGCTCGCCCGGTACGAGGCGCCGACCAACCAACGGCCATAACTGACCGTGCCTCCGAGCATGGCAACCACCCGTTGATGGGTTATTTCGTGATCGGGATTCACAGGCACATAAGAGAGGCTTGTGTGCTCCCGGTCTTTCTCCAAAATAAATTCGCCTCCCTGACCTGTGAGAAACTGGTACTTAACGATGGCGTCAAAACTGTCGTTGATGGTGTGACAATTCATGGCCACGTAGCCGAGCAAGCCATAGCTGTTCGGTTGTATGATGCGCGCAAAATGAAGGCAGAAATTGGGGTTGGCACAACGTTCATAAGCCAGGATCCAAAGTGCCTGCTGGCGTTCAAACGCAATGCGGTTCTCGGGTTTTAATAACAGCGAGGGGTCGATGCCTGCAGCCTGTAGCAAGGTGTCCGGCGCTGTAACGCCGAGGCTTCGGGCGGTTTCCAGAATTGCCTGGGACAGGCCAACGCTCACTTCCAGATGTTTGTCCAATTGCATGAAGGGCCTTCTTTGCTAGTCCAGGCATCATTGTCGCCGGCTCTCCCTGGAGGTGCAAGTCTGTTGCTGCACGGCGTGCCTCACATGCCGCCAGCAGGCGAGCACATCGTTCGCCGCTTGTGGTAGTCTAGGCCGATCACAATCAGGTTTAATAAAACAGATAAATAACCACGATGTCGATAGAAGCTATTCAGGGCCTGATTCAGGCCGGCAAATTGGAGGCCGCCTGGCGCGGCTTGCAGGCACTTCAGAAAAACGAGCCCGGAAACGTGCGTGTACTCCGACTGAGTGTTTGGGTACAGCAACGCACGGGCCAGTTGAAGGGCGCCTGCGACACCATTGAGCGCATTGTTCAGCTGGCCCCTGTCGGTGAAGACTTTGTTGAACTTGCAGGCCTAAAGGCGCAGTTGGGTCACGGAGCTGAGCTGCTTGGGCTGGCTGAGAAGGCCCTGCTGGCGGGCATGCAGGGGGAGGCTGGATTCGAGCGTTTGGCCGCCGTTTTGCAAGCGGAGGGTTTTAGTGAGAAGGCAATTGAAATTCTTCGTGCCGCATTGGAGCGGTTCCCGGATTCTGCCCAATTGCGAGAAGCCCTGGGATCCCAGCATTTGTTGCTCGCGCAATTTGATCAGGCCCAGAGTCAATACGAGCGGGCGCTGATTCGAGGTCAGCGCAGTGCCAAGTCTTATTGGCTGGAAGCGCATATGGACGATCAGGGTTCGCTGCACGATGAAAAGCGAATCCCGGAACTCGTAGCTCGCATGGGGCAAGGCAACACTGATGAACAGATCTATTTAGGTTTTGCACTGGGGCGGTGCTGTGAAAGACTCGAGCGCTATGGAGAGGCCTTTCGGTATTTTGACAAGGCCTGCCGCTTGGTACATTCGGGCTTGAATTACAAGGTAGAGGCGGGTGCGCGAGAACTGAAGGAAATTGCAAAGCGTACTCAACTGCAGCCATTGAATCAGGACGTGACAAAACCCGCTAAGATTCCGCGCCCGATTTTTATTGTTGGCATGCCAAGAACAGGCACTACTCTGGTATCGCGCATGTTAAGCCAGATTGACTCAGTGCAATACCTGGGGGAACTTAAGCAGATCTCGTCGATGATGAGGCCCTTTTTAATGGGCAGAATGTCTGTAAAACAAGTGCGCGATGCCTATCTGGCTTTTATTGTGTCGAAGAGTCAGCAAAACACCCATTTTGTTATTGATGATATGCCATTAAATTTTATTAATCTGGGTTTGATTTTGTCGGCGTTTCCAGAAGCGATTGTGGTTGATATGAGGCGCAACCCGGTCGATACCAGCATGGCCTGTTTTAAAACGCTGTTTGCACCGGCCGCTGGCGCGTTTACTTATAGTCTGGCAGACGTGGGAAATTATTATTGCCATTATCTGGCACATTTGAAACAGTTTGAGTCAGAGCGATGTATCGAACTGGAGTACGAACAGTTGGTATGCCAGCCAAAATTGGCACTGACGCCCATATTGGATGCAATGGGGTGTGAGTGGGAGGAGAAGGTGATGACATTCTCGCGGGATAAATCTTCAGTAGCTTCAGCCAGTTCAGTGCAAGTGCGACGACCGCTACATCAGCAATCGTTGGGATATGTCGATCGATATGGCGAGCGACTGGATCCTTTGGTTTCAATTTTTAAAGAAAATGATATTGATTTTTAGGTGACAATGACAGGCCGGCGCGAAGACCGGTTGCCGTAGATGAACAATAATAAATAAGGTATTACATGAAAACAATCGCAGTAAGTTTGCTCTTTAGTCTTCTAATGTTCTCAACACCCAGTGTTTTTTCCAAGGCATTATCATTTGAATTGTTTGCTAAACATTCACAGTTCAAACAACTGGTAATCTCGCCGACGGGTGAATATTTGGCGGCCAGTTTTTTAAAAGATGATGGTGTGCCCACCGTAGCAATATTTGATCTGTCATCTATGAAACTTCTTTCATCGCTCAGTTTTGAGCGCAAAGAGCAGCCCGGGGATATCACCTGGTTGAACGATAAGCGGATTGGCATGGTATTGCTCTTACAATACGGGATGTTGGATTTTCCTGTAAATCTCGGCGACTACTTTGCTATGAATGTCGACGGTAGTAAAAAGGCCAATTTGTGGGGGTTTAGAAATAAAGGGGGTTCGTCGATCAACCCCACTGTGTCGGGAATGGAAATTTTACATCTCTTGCCCGACGACTCAAAACACATTCTGGTAGCGGAACACATTGCCACCCGTAAACAGCAAGCTTATAACAAAGCCTATAAACTCAATGTCTATACCGGCAAGACCCGCAAGGTTGCCTCCTCGCCGATCAAAGGCGGTATGTTCCTGGCGGACCAGGATGCCAATATCCGTTATGTTTCCGGTATTGATTCCGAAGAAAACAACCGGCTGAAAATTTATTACCGGGAGCGGGGTGGCGATGATTGGACACTGAGTAAATCCTATGATGTGAAAGAAGGCAAGTTTGTGCCCATCGCCTTTGCAGCGGGAGGAGAGCAGGTATATGCCTTGGGCGACCTGGAGAACAGTGTGCTGGGTTTGCTTAAGCTGGATTTAAAATCGGGAGACTATGAAACGGTCTATCGACATGATCGGGTGGACCCGGATGATGTTATCTTTGCTGGAAATAACGAAGTGGTAGGGCTTAAGGTTTCGCCCGATTACAGTTATAACAAACTTGTTGGTGAACACCCGATGGGAAAGCTATTGAAAGGCATTCAGGCCGCGTTTCCCAATCAGACTACCGATATCACCAGCATGACCAAAGATCAGTCCAGAATGATCGTCAAGGCCTCTTCGGATAAAAACCCTGGCAAGTATTATTTGTTTGACTTGAAAAAAGGTTCGATGAAGTTTGTAGCCAGTGCGCGCCCCTGGATTGATGAAAAGGCCATGGCAAGTGTCACGCCTTTTTCTCTGGTGGCCCGCGACGGCAAACAAATGTATGGCTATTTAACCCTGCCAAAAGGACAAACTAAAAACTTACCTCTGGTGGTGTATCCCCACGGGGGGCCACACGGCGTGAGAGATCGCTGGGGTTTCGACAGTGATGCTCAGTTGCTGGCGAGCAGAGGGTATGCGGTGTTGCAATTGAATTTCCGTGGCTCCGGGGGGTATGGGCGGGAGTTTATGTACGCAGGCTACGGCAAGTGGGGCGCCGAAATGCAGGATGATATTACTGATGCCACCCTGTGGGCAATTCAGCAAGGCATTGCCGATGAAAAGCGCATCTGCATCTACGGGGCCTCCTACGGGGGATACGCTTCGCTGATGGCGGTTACAAAAGAACCGGATTTATATCAGTGTGCAGTGGGGTACGTCGGCGTTTACAGCCTGCCGATGATGTTCGAAAAAGGTGATATTCCCAACAAGCAGGCCGGGATCAATTTTTTAAAAGAGGCTGTGGGAGAAGATCAGGATTTATTGTTGGAGCGATCGCCAGCCTATAATGTGGACAAAATTAAAGCCGCTTTGTTTCTGGTACATGGAGCAAGAGATCCGCGTGTGCCCATTGAGCAGGCTGAACTATTAAGAGAGGCCCTCGACAAAAAGGGCCACCCTTACGAGTGGATGGTAAAAGATAAAGAGGCACATGGGTTTTATGACGTAGAAAACCGCGCCGAGCTCTACGAGAGGCTGGTGGGTTTTCTGGATAAACACATTGGCAAATAAACAACAGTCTTAGAGAAAATGGTGCAGCATGGCTCCTACAATGCAGGAGCCGACTTGCTAAAGGAAGGATCTCTCACGCCCATTGTGCAGGGAGGCGTAAACGGATATTCGTCGGTTATGTAATATCCGTAGTCACCATTCACATCATAGGCCCCATTGCACTCATCTAGATTGCCGCTGCCGTCGAAATACCAATCTTGTTCATAGCGGCCCAGGGGTAAGCCAAAATCACTGTTAAAATCCTCGGCTCGATTGTCAATGTCCCAGGGGGTGGGGGGCGTGCCGTGGAGGGCGCCGGCAATAGGCGCGCGCGAATTGCCGGTGACGGTGACATAGCCAGATATTGCCTGGGTCATTTGTCCGTCGGCGTTGATAAACCAATGTCCATAAATGGGAAAACCATCCGGAGCAAAACCAATAACAGGTGATCCGTTGCCATTGGTGGGAGGCGCAGTTTGATCGTTGTCTTCTTGAAGAGGGTGGGTGAGCGCATGATAGTGATAGGTGGCAACGTAACCGTGCCCAAAGTAATCATCAAACACTGCGGCCATGTTCTCTGCTGCCGGATCCCAGATTGTGTAGGCGGGTAATTCGAACCAAGTGTTTTGCGGACCGCAGCCCGAGGTATTGCCAGCGAGGTTTGTTTGCAGTGACGCGGGGCCTGTGGTCACCCCTGGCTGATAACAAAAACCAGAATCCATAGCGATGCCTACCCCGTTGAGCAGAATGCCATCGTAGTCCATAAAGGGTGGGTTCCTAGGGGTGTCGGTTCTGGCGTCAATGTGTTGCGGATTTATCGGGATATAGGTGGTTTCGCTGTCTTCGTGATCAATGGGGTTGATCCAGCCATCACCATTGGGTCCGGTGACGCTGACGCCAAAGCTGTGGTTGGGAATTAAATTACTGACCATTCTGCAGTGGCTTGCCTCGGCGGGATCAGTAACGGTGACAACAGAATTATAATCATATGCTGAGGCGTTCCAGTCACTGGCCCTGACCAGGTCGATGTGCACTGAGCTCACGCCGTTACTGATACCACTGGAGGCGTCAGTTATTTCGTGAGAACCGTAGTTACCCCCGTTTTCATCGAGCGCATAGGCCACACAGCTTGGATTCCGATTGACTAAAACCGCATCTTTAAATTGACCTTCTAGATTGGGGTTGTCGGTGTAGAGCGCGTCTGTATCCTGTTCCAGGGGAGCGTCTGCAGGTGCAGGGCTGTCGGGTGAACTTGTGGCAGGGGTTGAGCTACCACCGCCACCGCATCCGGACAAAGCGCCGAAAATTAATGCCGAACTGAGTAACATGATGCGGGGAGAGGATGCCTGAATGTTGCCGTTGGTTTTAAAACACTTCATAGTGGAGATAACTTACATTGATGGTTTGGTGGATCAGTTTGTCTATCTAACGGCTCTAGTCTCATTGAGTTGACAGGATCGCGCACTTTATTTTCCTCCCGTACCTCAACCACAAAAAGGATGTAATGGTGAAGACGTTCTTTCGAGTCCTGCTCAAACTTACCGCACTTGTCGGGCTCCTTGTAGGCGCATTCTTGGGTTACGCTCTATTGGTGTATAAAGAGGTGCCCGTCGACTCAGCTTGGGCACTGGAGGG
>CAJWCA010000066.1 GCA_913020395.1 uncultured Cellvibrionales bacterium
GGCGATTTTATTGGCCTCATCCCCCATTCGTTCAAGGTCGCGGTTCGCTTTCGCCACCGCCAGAACCAAACGCAAGTCTGAAGCTGCTGGCTGCCTGCGCGCCAACACCATGGTGCAATCTTCGTCTAATTTAACTTCCCGGTTATCGACTTCAACTTCATTGAGTATCACCCGGTCGGCAAGCTGGCTGTCTCCAGATTCAATAGCCTTGACCGCATCATTCACCTGTTGTTCAACCAGGCCACCCATTTCCAGGAGCTGTGTTTTGAGATCTTCCAAATCCGTATTAAATTGCTTTGAGATATGTTGATCGAGTTGTAATTTGTCCACAATAGTTTCCTCTTAACCAAATCTGCCTGTGATATAGGCTTCCGTGAGATCGTGGGTGGGATTGGTAAATACCTTTTCGGTATCGTTCACCTCTATGAGCTTACCCATATGAAAATAAGCGGTGCGATTAGATACGCGCGCTGCCTGTTGCATCGAGTGAGTCACAATCGCAATGGTATAGTTTTCGCTGAGATTGGTGATCAACTCTTCAATCTTGGCCGTAGCAATGGGGTCGAGAGCAGAACAAGGTTCATCCATCAAGATCACTTCTGGATTAACCGCTATCGTGCGGGCAATACACAAACGCTGTTGTTGCCCCCCGGATAAACCCGTGCCCGATTCGTCAAGGCGATCTTTAACTTCGTTCCATAAACCGGCTTTCTGCAAACTCGACTCCACCACTTCATCCAGTTCTGCGCGGCGAGAAACCAATCCGTGAATTCGAGGACCGTAAGCGACATTGTCATAAATTGACTTGGGAAAAGGATTGGGTTTTTGGAACACCATCCCCACCCGTGCACGCAGTGGCACAACATCCAGATCGGGTGAATAGATATCTGTGTCTTCCAGTTTAAGCGAACCCTCAACCCTGCAGATATCAATGGTATCATTCATACGATTGAGGCAACGCAAAAATGTGGACTTACCACACCCTGAGGGACCAATCATCGCCAACACTTCATTGTTACCGATGTCCAGATTGACATCAAATATAGCCTGTTTGTCACCATAAAAAACGTCGCACTGGCGGATCGACATTTTGGCATCATCGGAAAAGGGAAATCCAACGGTATTTTGGCTTGAATTTTCTACTGCACTTTCCATCAAGAGTTACTCTCTAATTAATTCTTTTGTTTACTAAGACTACACTGTCGACAAAGACTTGCCTTACCAGCGTCTTTCCAAACGTTTCCGCAACAGAACCGCCAGCGTATTCATGACAATAAGAAACGCCAGCAATACCATGATTGCCGCAGACGTGCGCTCAACAAAAGCGCGTTCAGGGCTGTCGGCCCAAAGAAATATTTGCACGGGTAAAACCGTAGAAGGGTCTGTTGCCCCCCCAGGAATATCAACAATGAACGCAACCATACCAATCATCAGCAGTGGGGCCGTTTCGCCCAGGGCCTGGGCCATACCAATAATCGTTCCGGTCAACATACCGGGCATGGCCAATGGCAAGACATGGTGCAAAATCACCTGCATTTTCGAAGCACCTATACCCAGAGCAGCTTCTCTAATAGAGGGGGGTACTGCCTTAATTGCCGCGCGACTGGAGATAATAATCGTAGGTAAGGTCATCAAGGTTAAGACCAACCCGCCTACCAGCGGAATCGATCGAGGCAACTCAAAGAAGTTAATAAAAATAGCCAAACCCAAGAGCCCAAAAATAATTGAAGGCACCGCCGCCAAATTATTAATGTTAACTTCAATGAGGTCAGTCCACCGGTTATTAGGAGCATATTCCTCCAAATAAATAGCGGCCGCCACCCCAATAGGGAAAGATAGCGCTAAAGTGACTAACAAAGTGAATAAAGAGCCCACCATCGCACCCTTAATGCCCGCTTGCTCGGGTTCACGGGAATCACCGGCGGAGAAGAAGGTAGAGTTAAAACTCAGTTCAATTCTGTTTTCTTCGACTAGAGCATTCAGCCAGTTTAGAGACTTATCACTTAATACCCCCTGATAAGATATGCCTTTATTTTTGGCTTTGTAATACACATCAACATCATCATCGGCAATAAGCCAAAGCGTCTGAGTAGTTCCCAGCCATTCTGGGTGCGCTATCAATAAGTCCTTAATCTGAAAACCAGAACCATTACTACTAATTTTGTAGAGCAAACGTTTATCAGATCGAGATTTAACCTCAGGGAAGTTCGCACGCCATGACCGTTTAATCAAACCGTCAAAGTTTGCGCGGTTTAGCTGTTGGCTGTCATTGATATCATCTATTTGCAAATAGTCTGCATCAAAATGTATATCCAGAGCGACTTCCGTTTGCAGGAACGCCGAGTGGCCTTTACCAATGATGTCGGTAAATAAAAGGACCAGGCACAATAAACCGAAGCCGATAGACAAGAGTCCATAAAGACGAAAGCGCTTTTCGGCGCGATAGCGTTTCTCCAGACGTTTCTGGAATCGTATATCGTCAACCAGTCTGCGTTTTTCGCTCGGCACCTCAGTATTTTCCTGCATCTGTTCTGATTGGGTATCTGGTCTAGTCATATTGTTCTCGATACTTCTTTACCACCCGCTGGGCAATAAAATTTAGCCCCAGGGTGATTGCAAATAATGTTAAACCCAGGGCAAAAGCGGCAAGGGTTTTAGGGCTGTCAAACTCTTGGTCACCTACCAATAAAGTGACAATCTGTACAGTGACCGTAGTGACTGACTCCAAAGGGTTGGCTGTCAGTTTTGCTGCAAGCCCTGCTGCCATCACAACAATCATTGTTTCACCAATCGCCCGTGAAGCCGCCAGCAGTACTCCACTCACAATGCCGGGTAAGGCAGCCGGAATAACAACCTGACGAATCGTTTCGGATTGCGTTGCACCCAGACCTAGTGACCCGTCTCTGAGAGACTGGGGCACAGCATTGATAACATCGTCTGAGAGGGATGATACAAAAGGAATGATCATAACGCCCATGACTAAGCCCGCTGCCAGCGCACTCTCAGATGAAGGACTGAAACCGAGAATTGTGCCCGTATCTCGAATGAAAGGCGCTACGGTCAAGGCTGCAAAAAACCCGTAAACAACGGTGGGAATACCTGCCAGAACCTCAATCATCGGTTTTACATAAGTTCTGAATCTGGCACTTGCGTATTCTGACAAATAAATAGCGGCCATCAGACCAACGGGAACAGCCACAATCATTGCAATCAGAGAGATAAGCATTGTGCCGGCAAACAAGGGCACAGCACCAAAGGCGCCAGACCCACCCACTTGGTCGGGTCGGATAGCGGTTTGAGGGCTCCACTGCAGACCAAACAAAAACTCCTGCACAGGTATCGCCTTGAAAAAACGAAGAGACTCAAATACGACTGAAAGTACAATGCCAATCGTAGTCAATATCGCCAAGCAGGAACAAGCCAATAAAATAATTCTAAATGCATTTTCTACTTTAACTCTGGCGCCAAACTCTAAACTTATACTTTTTAGAATCCACAGGCTTCCCAGTGTACCCAAACCTAAAACGGCGGCACTCATACACATCTGGCTAATCGACTGCAGTGATTTGAAGCGCTCTGCGGCAGCCAGCATTTGAGGTTCTGGTTCCAACCCTAAGAAATTTCCCGCCGCAATGTTTTCGATGGTATTCATCATCAAGTTCACATCAACCCCCGAGGGAGGGATATCAGCAAGCACCAGGGCTTCAATAATTTGATCGTCAAAAAGCAACCAAACTAGTGTTAATACCAGACTGGGCACGGCACACCACAGGCTCATCAATACACCGTGGTAAAAAGGTAAGGAGTTCAGGTTTCTAACGCCGCCTTTCTGTTCTGCCAGCGAAACAGATCGCGCTCGTCCGACTAAAAAGGACGCTGCAAACAGTAAACAAAGCGCAACAAGAAGATTTGATGTATCCATAAGTTTTCACAAATATTTAATAGAACAAACCCGGAATGACCATTAGGTCTCCGGGCTCGGTTTTTCTGTGTGGTTTTTTATTACATAGTCAGATTCTTCAGGTTTCTAACGTTGGCGCCCATGCTGCTGCGCTCTTCGTCACCCAGAGGAATCATGCCTTTTTCAGCCAGGTACCCGTCTTCACCCCAAGTTCTTTCGCTGGTGAACTCTTCCAAGTATTCCTTAATGCCCGGTATTACTTTAACGTGAGCTTTTTTAACATAGAAATATAAAGGCCTGGACACAGGATAGGACCCATCAGAAATACTGTCAAAGGTAGGACCCTGGCCATCTATGTTAGACCCTTGGACCTTATCGGCGTTCTGATCGAGAAAGCTAAAGCCGAATACGCCAAATGCCTTTGGGTTTGCATTGAGCTTTTGAACAATCAGGTTGTCGTTTTCGCCCGCTTCAATGTATGGGCCATCTTCACGAACCGTGTGGCATATCTCTTTGTAAGCTGACTTATCCGTTTTCTTCAGGCTTTTTATCCATGATATCTTTTTGCACCCACCTTCTAGAGCCAATTCCGCAAAGGCATCACGTGTGCCTGAGGTGGGCGGTGGGCCCAATACTTCAATGGCTATTGCTGGTAGCGTAGGGTTCACATCTTTCCAGGTCTTGTAGGGGTTTTTAACCAGGGTTTCAGTACCATCTGGATTGGGTACTTCTTTAGCCAGGGCTAAAAAGATATCTTTGCGAGTGAAGTTAACAGGGTCTTGGCCTTTAGCATTTGCCAATACAATCCCATCGTAGCCGATCAGAACTTCAACAATGTCTGCAACGCCGTTATTGGCACAGAGGGACACTTCTGAAGACTTGATTCTACGGCTTGAGTTAGTAATGTCCGGATGCTGCGCGCCTAAACCCTGGCAAAACAGTTTCAGACCACCACCGGACCCCGTAGACTCCACTTTCGGTGTTTTGAACGCCGTACCCTTACCAAAACGCTCCGCAACAACAGTCGCAAAAGGATAGACAGTCGAAGAACCCACCACACTGATATAATCTCTGGCGGCACTTACATTTTGCATGCCCAGCAGTGTTGCCAATGCCAAACCGGTACTTAAAATACGTTTCTTCACAGGGAAACTCCCAATCTCATGTTGTCTGTCACACTCGACAGTGAGTGTGCTTAAATCTTGAGCGTATAGTAAAGGCTGTTTGTGACAGTAATATGACAAGGGTAAAGTGTTATTTGTCGCACTAATCATTATGTTAAATGCTATTAATTCAATAGCTTATAGCCGATAATAGGCACCGCCGAGCGGAAGGTGTCCGGCTCTGTAATAATAAATGTCTCCCATTGGCCGTTAATTTAGTGGCTAGAGAGCTTAAGATGTATCAAACCCGAACATAAGGAATTGTCCCATTTCTCGTTTGGTCCGACTGTTAGAGTCAATATCTATCACAACAGGCAAGCTAATAGCCTGGCTGACCCTGGCGATGATGTTAATCACGTTTTTAGTGGTCGTATTGCGTTATGGTTTTGGCCTGGGTTTTATCGCTTTACAAGAATCCGTGACTTATTTACACGCAACCGTCTTTTTATTGGGCGCTGCCTATACCTTTGCCGACGATGAGCAGGTCAGGGTTGATATCTTCTATCGCAATTTTAACCTGCGCCAAAAAGCCTGGGTCAACGCCGTAGGCGGCATCGTATTTTTGCTTCCCCTGAGTCTCTTTCTGCTGGTAATCAGTTGGCAGTTTGTCGCCGACAGTTGGGCTATCCGCGAGGGCTCAGGTGACGCCGGCGGCATAGAAGCCGTCTATCTACTCAAAAGTTTATTGCCCCTGTCTGCATTTGCTCTGGCGATCCAGGGTTTGGCCGATACACTGCGTTCTTCTCTTATTCTGATAAGCGATACTTCCTGTGATTGAACTCATTCCACTTTTTATGTTTCTGGTCATCTGTGTCATCTTGATGTTTGGCTATCCCGTCGCGTTTACGCTGGCAGGCACCGCCTTGGCGTTTGCGGGTTTTGGGGTAGTTGGTGGCGTTTTTGACCCCGCCTTACTGCATACAATGCCCAGCCGTCTATATGGCACAATGACCAATTACACCCTCATCGCGGTGCCTTTATTTATTCTGATGGGCGTAATGCTGGAAAAATCTCGGCTGGCTGAAGAACTACTGGAAAATATGTCACGCGCCTGCGGTCGACTTCCTGGAGGGTTGGGTATATCTGTGGTCATTGTTGGCATGTTGCTGGCTGCCAGTACGGGCATCGTTGGCGCTACCGTAGTGACCATGGGCCTGATGTCTCTACCCACTATGCTCAAAAGGGGATATGACACTTCGCTCTCCACGGGTGTTATCTGTGCAACAGGCACACTCGGACAAATTATTCCTCCTTCTATAGCCCTGGTATTACTAGGTGATGTGCTATCTAGCGCCTATCAACAGGCACAAATGAGTCAGGGAATATTTAACCCAACACCGGTATCTGTAGGCGACTTGTTTATGGGTGCGGTCATTCCGGGGATGCTGCTGGTTGGTATGTATATGGCCTACGTTTTTTTCCGGGCGCTGATAAATCCCGCTTCAGCGCCGGCCGTTACAGAAGGTGAAAGTATTAGTGGCCGCGAGATAGTCACTAGTTTATTGCCGCCACTGCTTTTAATTGTAGTTGTTCTTGGTTCTATATTAAGTGGCGCTGCCACACCCACAGAAGCAGCGGGTGTGGGTGCACTGGGCGCTATGTTACTGGCCTGGGGCAAGGGAAAACTCACTACTGACATACTCAGGGAGGTTACTCGCTCGACAACAAAAGTCACTGCGATGGTCTTTACCATCCTGATTGGCGCATCTTTATTCTCACTGGTTTTTCGGGGTTATGGTGGTGACGAGCTGATAGAAGCCTTTTTTGCCCAGCTACCCGGCGGCACCGTTGCCGCGGTTGTACTGGTCATGTTGGTGATTTTTCTACTCGGATTTATTCTCGATTTTATTGAGATCACTTTCGTAGTGGTACCAATAGTGGCCCCCGTATTATTTGCTATGGGCCTGGACCCCATCTGGTTGGGCATTATGATCGCAGTAAACCTGCAAACCTCCTTTTTGACCCCACCCTTTGGTTTTGCGCTCTTTTATCTGCGGGGCGTGGCACCCGACAGCGTGCGAACCAGTGATATATATCGTGGCGTCATACCGTTTATTGTGCTCCAATTAGTATTGCTGTTGATGTTATCTCTCTGGCCAGAATTGGCTACTTGGTTGCCACAAGCATTTCGATAAGCGTTTCTACTGAATTAATGAGAATTGGACCCTAGCTATGCTCGACGAAGATCCCACTCCCTTAGGCACACTCGTATTGCAAACCCTTGCAATGCCCGCTGACATCAACCCCAGTGGTGACGTATTTGCAGGTTGGCTGATGTCACAAATGGATTTGGCGGGCGCAATCTTTGCCCAGGAAATCGCCCGAGGGCGCGTAACAACCGTTGCTGTTGGCAGTATGGTGTTTTTACGACCTGTGCCAGTGGGAGCCACCATATCCTGTTACGCACAGGAAGTAGATGTGGGGCGCTCCTCCATTCGCACTCTGGTTGAGGTTTGGTTGAAAGATTCAACTAAAGGTATTGTGGAAAAAGTGACTGAAGGCGAATTTGTATTTGTGGCCATTGATGATAACGGCCGAACTCGCCCCATTAAGTAGAACGTCGTTAAACCACCCTGTGTTCTACAGGGTGGTCAGCCTGTCTGATGCATTCAATTTGCACGTCTGGCCTTGTAATAGGCCTCTTCTGAAATAAGGTGGTAAGCCTTAGATTGTTCGCCAAAGGCTTTATAGTTTTTGTAAACTTTATTAAACGTAGGGTCTTTAGCCGCTGTCTCTTCGTAGATTTCTTCTGAGTACTTTTTCAATAATGCCAAGACATCATCTGGCAAACGACGCACTTGCGTCCCGTGTGTATTAACCAATTCTTCCAGGGCTGAATTATTGCGCCCGGTATACTCGTCAAGCATATCCTGATTAGCGGCGCGAGAGGCCAGTTCCACCATCGCCTGAAGATCTGCGGGCAGTGCTTCAAACGCCTCTTTATTAACAATCAATTCCAGTGTTGAGCCAGGCTCATGCCAGCCAGGGTAATAGTAATATTTAGCAACCTGTTGAAAACCAAACGCCAGATCATTGTATGGCCCCACCCACTCTGTGGCATCAATAACTCCCGTTTGCATAGCGGTGTAGAGCTCACCGCCTGGAATCGACACGGCAGTGCCACCGGCTCGAGTTAATACCTCTCCGCCAAGGCCAGGGATACGCATCTTCAGGCCTTTTAAATCTTCAACAGAGTTTATTTCACGATTGAACCAGCCTGCCATCTGAACACCGGTATTGCCGCCCGCAAAAGGAATAATGTTAAAGGGAGCATATATTTCGCGCCACAACTCGTTACCACCGCCGTAGGCCAACCAACCATTCATTTCCTGGGCGTTCAGACCGAAGGGTACTGAGGTAAAAAAAACAGAAGCGGGAATTTTGCCTTTCCAATAATAAGCTGCTCCATGGCCCGCTTGTACACTCCCCGAAGATACTGCATCAAAAACACCCAGCGCAGGAACCAATTCATTTGCGCCAAATACTTTTACCTTCAGGCGCCCATTGCTCATATCATTAACATAACGTGAGAAGTTATTAGCAGCAGAACCAAGGCCTGGAAAATCTTTAGGCCAGGTTGTCACCAAACTCCATTCATACACTTTATGTGTTTTTCCTCCCTCGGACTGACTCCCGTGGGATTCCCCATTAGCAACATAGGAGTCTGCACGGTCCATCGCCAACATAGCAAAAACGATCACCAGCGCGCCGAGTAACAGCAGGATAATCGCAGGATAGATATTCTTAGTCTGTGTAGTCATGGTTTTTATTTTTCGTTATCTGTGAGTTTATTATTGCCCAAGGTGTTCATAAACAGGTGAGCCTTTATTACAAAGCTTCCAGTTTTGCATATTGCATCACCAGCCATTTGCTGCCTGCGTCGTCAAAGTTAACTTGAATTCTCGCGTTTGGCCCCTGGCCTTCAAAATGCAGTATCGTGCCTTCACCAAAAATGGAATGTAAAACACGTTGGCCCAAATCAAACCCGGTATCGACGCCCGAATCACTTAAACTACCCGGCTCTTTTCTGTAGCGACTGCCAAAGCTGACCGGGCGGGAGACTGCGGCCTTTAAGCGAACTTCTTGAATGTATTCAGAGGGTATCTCTTTAACAAAACGTGATACAGAATTAAAACTTTCGCTGCCAAACAGACGCCGGTTTTCAGCGTAACATAAAAATAATTTCTGCATTGCCCGGGTAATGCCGACATAACAAAGTCGGCGCTCCTCTTCCAGGCGAGTGGGATCTTCCATCGACATTTTGTGTGGAAAGATATTTTCTTCCACACCCGCTAAAAAGACGAGAGGAAACTCCAGACCTTTTGCAGAGTGCAGTGTCATGAGCTGCACTGCATCCTCATGTTCATCTGCCTGTGTATCACCTGCATCCAGAGCCGCGCGATCAAGAAACTGAGAAAGGGGGGTAGCTTCTTCCTGTTCTTCATCGTCTTCAAAGCGAAATGAACGACAGGCACTCACTAATTCCTGTAAGTTTTCAATCCGTGCCTGACCTTTTTCGCCTTTTTCATTTTTATGAAAGTCGAACAGACCACTATGATTAATAACATATTCAGTTTGTTCAGGGAGTTCTTCATCACTGGTATTTTCATCAAGGTTGTCAATTAAACGCAAGAAAGAGACAAGCGCGTTACTGGCTCGGGCGGTGAGCGATTTTTTCTCCACCATGCCCACTGCGGCCTGCCACATTGAACAACCTTGTTCCCGCGCAAACAGACGAATGTTATCAACTGTTTTTCCACCTATGCCTCTTGTCGGTGTATTAATAACACGTTCAAATGCCGCATCGTCATAACGACTAATAATCAACCTGAGATAAGCCAGTGCATTTTTGATTTCCAGGCGTTCATAAAATCGTTGGCCACCGTAAATACGATAGGCCAGGCCTTCCCGAAGCAAGGCTTCTTCCAGCACCCTCGACTGGGCATTGGAGCGATAAAGAATGGCTACACTCTCGTAGGGATTTCCATTTTTAGACCACTCTTCAATACGTTCAACAATAAATCGAGCTTCATCCTGTTCATTAAATGCCGCATACAGTGATATAGCTTCGCCTTTTTCGCCATCGGTCCACAGGGTTTTTCCCAAACGCCCTGTATTGTTCGCAATGACCGCATTTGCCGCATTTAGAATATTACTGGTTGAACGATAGTTTTGTTCCAGGCGAATAGTCTCTGCACCGGAGAAATCCTGGCCAAACTGCTGGATATTTTCAATCTTTGCACCACGCCAACCGTAGATTGACTGGTCGTCGTCGCCAACGGCGGTAACGTGGCACTGATCACCTGCCAGCACCCTTAACCACGCGTATTGAATCGTGTTGGTATCCTGAAATTCATCGACCAGTATGAACGGAAAACGCTCTTGATAATGTTTCAGAATATGGGGCTTTTTCAGCCACAATTCGTGAGCCCGTAATAGCAGCTCCCCAAAATCCACCATCCCACCTCTGGCGCAAGCCTCCTCATAGGCACGATAGATTTCTACCATTGTTCTCACATAAGGGTCTGCCGTCTCTTTTATATAGTCGGGGCGCAGTCCCTCGTCTTTTTGTGCATTGATATAGGCGACGGCCTGCTTGGGCGGCCATCGGCTGTCATCGAGCTCCAGACTCGAGCAAACACGTTTAACCAGACGTAACTGGTCATCGCCGTCCAGTATTTGAAAATTTTGCGGCAATCCGGCATCTTGCCAATGGGCCTTTAGCAAACGGTGGGCTATACCGTGAAATGTCCCTACCCACATACCTCGAGGATTAACGGGCAGCAACTCTTCCAAACGCGCCCTCATTTCTTTTGCCGCCTTATTAGTAAAGGTCACCGATAAGATCGACCAGGGAGACACATTCTCAACCTGGATCAGCCAGGCAATGCGGTGCACAAGCACACGTGTTTTGCCAGATCCGGCACCCGCCAATATCAACTGGTTACCCGCCGGGGCAGAAACCGCTTGTCGTTGTGCTTCGTTGAGAGAATCCAGTAGAGCAGAGACATCCATCGCTGAAAGGTACTTCCTGTTAATTAAGTCATGTTGAGAGGGCAAGAGGGCGCAGAGCTGAATCTGGTCTCGGTAAGAATGCATTTTGGCAGATGGCAGGGGGGCTCTACAAGGCAAAGCAGAACACAATATCAAGCTTATTTTGTAGCAAAACTACAAAACTACCGTGAATTTACAACATATTGGCGCTATGATGTGTTTTTGGTCGATTTGGAAATTCTTTACAGTGAAACCCGCAACACTCACACAGAAAATCAGTGATGCTATCGGTGATATGCGCAAGTCTGAGCGCAAAGTCGCCAACTACGTGCTCAGCAACCCCAACGATATCATTCACATGCGAATCGTGGACTTGGCCCTGGGTGCAGAAGTCAGCGAACCCACCGTCGTTCGTTTTTGCCGAGCGATCGGTTGTGATGGTTTCCAGGACTTTAAGCTGACTCTCGCTCAACAACTGGCAGCAAGTCCCAGCTTTGGACAAATTGCGGTCACCGATCACGACTCGATTGCCGATTTTAGCCACAAAGTCTTCGATTCAACCATTGATACCTTACTAACGGTACGTGATCGCCTGAATCCTGAGATTCTGGGTCAAGCCGTAAACGCACTCTGTGGAGCCAACCGTGTTGAGTTTTTTGGTTTTGGCGCCTCCGGTGCGGTCGCAGCCGATGCCCAACACAAGTTTTTCCGATTACAGCTAGCCACCGCTGCTCACTCCGACCACCACATACAGAATATGTCCGCCATGTCGATGGAGCCTGGGGACGTGGTTGTGGCGATTTCCCAGAGTGGGCGTACAAAAGCACTGCTGCAGTCCATTGAGATGGTAAAGTCGATAGGAGGAATTGTAATTGGCCTGGCGCCCAGTGGTTCACCGGTCGTCAAAAATGCCAATATCCCCATTGAAGTAGACGTGGAAGAGGATATTGAAATATACACTCCACTGTCTTCAAGAATTGCACATCTGGTAGTGATCGACTTGCTGGCGATTGGCGTTGCCCAGAAGAAAGGACCTGAGCTACAGGATCACCTGTTCAAGCTGAAGCAGGGTCTGCGCTCTCTTAGAATCCAACCTGAGGACAAACGCAATCGTTGAGTTTGTCCTCCAGGCATAGAGAGTAGGGCCCTTAGTCCATTAAATCCGGTTGCTCGGCCACAATCACATTGTAAAGCGGCTGGAAGCTAAACCAACCAGCGATATCACTACCCACCGTATCGTAGGTATTCTGCGCCATTTCGGGTTCAATGAGTTTCGGGGTACCCGCTGCTTCCGCCAATAGCTGTGCCTGACAGCTTCTTTCCATCGTAATAAACCACCAAGCGGCTTCATCTACCGATTTACCTACGGTTAACAGTCCGTGGTTTTGTAAGATACAGGCCTTGTTGTCACCCAGGGCAGCTCCAACTCGCAAGCCTTCATCCTCATCGAGTACAACACCTCTGAAGTCATCATACAAACCATGATCATTGTAAAAGGCACAGGCATCCTGAGTGAGGGGGTCCAGCTTACGCCCTAAGGACGACCACGCTTTACCGTAAAGGGAGTGGGAGTGCGCGGCCGCAACCACATCCGGACGGGCTTTATGTATTCTTGAATGAATAACAAATGCCGCACCATTCAATAATCCATTGCCTTCTATTACTTCACCCTCGTGATTAACCAGTAATAAATCAGAGACCTTAATCTGTTTAAAAGACACACCCATGGGGTTAACCCAGAAGCAATCGGTCTTTTCCGGGTCTCTCACTGTGATGTGACCCGCCAAACCTTCATCAAAACCAAATTTGCCAAACAGACGAAACGCCGCCGCCAAGCGAGTTTTACGCAGTGTTCGCTCTTCTTCCACACTCTTTTCTGCCGGAGCCAGAGCGTCCATATCGGCGTTCATTACGATGTCGCTGGTGTTCGTTTTTTCCACGGGGTCTGTCATGACAGGTTTCCTTCTACGGTACACAGTACTGATGATTGTTAATGTAGAAGTATAGTGGCTTTTTTCAGCTGTTTTTGCAGTAGTAGTATTAGCCTAGTCGCGTTGATCAGGGGAATTTAAAGGGAAGGCCGGTGTTACCTTTCAGCAACACCGGTGGGTTTATTTCAATTATTCAACAGTAACCGATTTGGCCAGATTGCGAGGCTGATCAACGTCTGTGCCCTTAACCAGTGCAACGTGATAGGACAAGAGCTGGAGAGGTAAGGTATACACCATAGCGGCTAAACTTGGCGCAACATGGGGAAGGTTCAGAACGGTGGTATCGCTATCTGTCTGAAAGTCTGAATCTTTGTCAGCAAAAACAAACAATTTGCCACCACGTGCCTGAACCTCTTCCAGGTTAGATTTAAGTTTACCCAGTAATTCGTCGTTGGGCGCCACAGCAACAATAGGCATGTCACTATCAACCAAGGCCAGAGGACCGTGTTTCAATTCACCAGCGGGATAGGCTTCAGCGTGGATATAAGAAATCTCTTTCAATTTGAGGGCTCCCTCCATCGCCACCGGATACTGAACCCCTCGCCCTAAAAATAAAGCATGATTCTTTTCCGCAAAAGCCTGGCTCATTTTTTCGATTTTAGGGTCAAGTGCCAGTACATCGGCAATAAGCTGCGGAAGTTGGTGCAGTGCAACAACAAGTTCTTCTTCATCTTTTTCAGACAAGGCATGACGTCGCCCAAGGGCAATCACCAATAACTGCAAGGCAACTAACTGTGTAGTAAACGCTTTGGTTGATGCTACGCCAATTTCAGGCCCGGCCTGGGTCATAAGGCACAGGTCTGATTCTCTGACGATGGAACTATTGGGTACATTGCAGATAGTAAGACCCGCCAAATACCCAGCTTCTTTTGAGGCTCGCAACGCGGCAAGTGTGTCGGCAGTTTCACCAGACTGTGTAATGGTGACAAACAAGGTATTTTTTTGCACAGACACTTTTCGATAACGAAACTCACTGGCAACTTCAACCTGACAGGGAATACCCGCCCAATCTTCAAACCAGTATTTCGCCACCAAGCCCGCATGGTAACTAGTGCCGCAAGCAACAATTTGAACACCTTCAACGGCATCAAAAATACTACTGGCTTCGGTGCCAAAAACAGCTTCAAGTAATTTTGTTTTACTTAAACGTCCTTGCAAAGTATTTTTTATTACTTGTGGTTGTTCGTGAATTTCCTTTGCCATGTAGTGTCGGTACTCACCTTTGTCCGACTGTTCAGCGCCTTCATTTAAGGTGCAAACTTCTCTTTCCACAGGCTTCAGGTTTTCATCATAAATCGCAATACTATTGGTACTAACTTCTGCTATGTCACCTTCCTCGAGATAGATAAAACGGTCTGTCACCTGTCGCAAAGCCATTTGATCAGAGGCAATAAAATTTTCTTCTATTCCCACACCAATTACTAAGGGACTCCCACTTCTGGTGGTGACTAATCTCTCTGGATTATTCGAATCAATTACACCCAAGGCATAAGCGCCCTCGAATGTTTGAATAGCTTTTTGCAAAGCAATTAATAGATCATTTCCCTGGGCAATAAAATAATGTATTTGGTGAGCGATCACCTCTGTATCGGTTTCTGATACAAATTCATAACCTCGCCCGATTAATACTTCCCGTAATTCTTGATAATTTTCAATGATGCCGTTGTGGACCACCGCAATATTGCTCGAGGTATGTGGGTGTGCATTGTTCAGCGCAGGTTTACCATGGGTTGCCCAACGAGTATGTGCAATGCCAAGACGGCCTTTTGCCGGTTGCTCATTGTTTGAGTTTTCTAAATTGACAACCTTACCAACCGCCTTTCGAACTTGAATGGCATTCTGATTGTCTATAATTGCGATACCAGCAGAATCATATCCGCGGTATTCAAGACGTTTTAAACCTTCAAGCAAAATTCCGCTAACATTGCGTTGCGCCGCAGCGCCAACTATTCCACACATGTGGTTTCCTTATTTTTTAACGGGTCTTTCCCAGTGACTGATATTTTTCTGTTTGCCTCTGGCCACTGCGAGTTCATTGTCTCCCAGATTTTTGGTCAGTGTTGAACCGGCACCTACTGTCGCATTTTTACCAATAGAAACTGGGGCAACCAAGGCGGAATTAGATCCGATAAATGCTCCGTCACCTATTTCCGTTTTAAATTTGTTTACGCCGTCGTAGTTGCAGGTAATCGTACCCGCGCCAATATTTGCGCCTTTGCCAATAGTGGTATCGCCAATATAAGACAGGTGATTAATTTTACTGCCTTCGCCAACCAAAGCCTTTTTGGTCTCAACAAAATTACCTACTTTTGCTTTGTCACTCAGAACGGTGCCCGGTCGTAAACGTGCAAACGGACCAACATCACAATTGTTCCCTAAAACAGCATCTTCCAATACTGAATTGGCTTTAATCACAACATTGTCGCCAATGGTGGTATTGCTTATGCAAACATTTGGACCAATACTGACATTATTACCGATTTTCACTAGACCTTCGAACACACAGTTCACATCTATCACTAGGTCTTCTCCTGCCTGGAGATCTCCACGGCAGTCAAAACGATAGGGGTCCAGTAAGGTAACGCCTTCATCCATCAATTGCTGGGCAATATTTTCCTGAAGATAGCGCTCTAATTCAGCCTGTTGCCGACGGTTGTTAACGCCCAATACTTCCATTTCATTTTGTGGAGTGGCATTGACGACATCTATCCCATTTTTTCGCGCAATGGCGATGATGTCGGTCAGGTAATATTCATTTTGAGCGTTGTCATTACTCAATTGTGGCAACCACTCTTTGAGGTGACTACCTTTAACGGCCATAACACCGGTATTCACTTCACACACCGCAAGCTGATCAGCTGTGGCGTCTTTTTGTTCTACAATTGCCCTTACGCTACCTTGAGCGTCTTTAATGATACGACCATAACCACTCGGGTCATCCAGCTCAATCGTCAATAGACCCATGGTCTCATCATCAACCAGAGTGATCAGTTTTTCGAGGGTCTCTTCCTGGATAAGGGGAACATCACCATAGAGTATCAAGGTAATAGCGTCCGACCGGAGGTTCTCCATAACCTGCTGAACGGCATGTCCCGTGCCGAGTTGTTCCGTCTGCAAGCTATAATGGAATTTGTTGTTGTCAATGGACTGTTGAATCAGCTCAGCACCGTGACCGATCACAACGTGTAATTCACACTGCCCCTGATCCTTTTCCCCTAGCAATTGAGCGGTATCCAGCACATGTGAGAGCAGGGGTTTGCCAGCCAGAGGATGTAACACTTTGGGAAGCGAGGATTTCATACGGGTACCTTTACCCGCTGCCAACACAACAATATCTAACATATTTAGTTTTTCCGTCTCGGTACTAAATTTTGGATAAAAAAAAGGGTAGCTAATGCTACCCTTTCTTCTACGCGATTGAAAACGTGTTACTTGCCCAGATTCTTTCGAATAGCTTGTAAGGTTCTCAACTGCGCTGACGCTTCAGCCAATTGAACTGCCGCACGAGAGTAGTCAATTTCACCCGATTGGTTAGTCAATTCTTGTTCAGCGTGTTTCTTCGCTTCTAGTGCTGCAGCTTCATCCATATCGTCGGCACGCAGGGCAGTATCTGCCAAAATCGTAACGTGATAGGGCTGCACTTCCAGATAACCACCGGAAACATAATAGATTTCTTCTTCACCGCCCTGGCGGATAATACGCACAGGACCGGGCTGCAAGCCCGTCATCAGTGGGGCGTGGCCATAGGCAATACCCACGTCACCTTCGGTGCCGGCGGCGATTACCATTTCAACCAAGCCAGAAAAAATCTCTGCTTCGGCGCTGACAATGTCACAGTGGACAGTCATAGTCATAGTGTTAGCCTCGTTTGCGACTTAAGAAGACCCCGAAGGGTCTTACTTCATGCCCTTAGCGCGCTCTACCGCTTCTTCGATCGTGCCGACCATGTAAAACGCTTGCTCTGGCAGATCATCGTATTCACCGGCCAAAATACCTGTGAAACCTGAAATAGTATCTTTCAGAGAAACATATTTACCCGGTGCACCTGTAAAGACCTCAGCCACGTGGAAAGGCTGTGACAAGAAACGTTCAATCTTACGGGCGCGGGTTACGGTTTGTTTGTCTTCTTCAGACAATTCATCCATACCCAGGATTGCAATAATGTCTTTCAGCTCTTTATAACGCTGTAAAACAGTTTGCACGCCACGAGCAATATCGTAGTGTTCCTGACCGATGATCAGTGGATCCAG
>CAJWCA010000067.1 GCA_913020395.1 uncultured Cellvibrionales bacterium
GTGAACGGGGCCTGGGCGCTCGCTGTGAAAAATGGCAAAGGCACGGGCCATTACTTTTGGCAGCTCGTCGGCGCGTGCGAGGGTGTGGCTCCAAACACTGCATTCAGCCATGGCGGCCTGAAGGTTACGAGTTTCGTGTAGGCGTCCTTCACCAAGGCCTTTTTCGAAGGTATTGTTGTCTGCAGAGATTACCAGCATGGGAACCGAGTCTTGTAATGCCTGGCCCATTGCCGTTGCTACGTTAAACGCACCAGGGCCTGAAACGGTCATACAGGCAGCGGGCTTTCCCGTGAGCCGAGCATAGCCGTCGGCCATAAAACCTGCCCCCTGCTCGTGGCGGGGTGTCACATGGCGAATTTGAGTGGCGGGCAAACCCCGATAGAGCTCAATGGTATGGGTGCCGGGAATGCCAAAGGCGGTGTCGATGCCATAGGCATCCATGAGTTGTGCCAAAACTTCGCCGCAGGTGAGTGTTGCCATGGGTGGACCCTTTTTGCTGATTGCTTGAATTAGCTGCTGTTTATGACCTGAGATTAAGGTTAGCAGGCAATTGTCTGTAGTTAATTAGCCTACTGGGGTTTTCAGTTGGTGAATAACAATTTATGCTGCTGAGATCATTCCAAAAACTCATGAGTGACTGACGCCACGATGGCTACAACAAACCCCCGGCACCTGCCTTCTATTATTGCCCTTCAATGTTTTGAGGCGGCGGCTGGCAGTTTAAGTTTCACCCAGGCGGGTGAGGCCCTGAACCTGACGCAAAGTGCGGTGAGTCGGCAGATTAAAACACTGGAGCAAAACCTGGGTGTTGTTTTGTTTGATCGGGTAAAACAGCGGCTGGAATTAACGTCGGCCGGCAAGGCCTATGCGGCAGAAGTGACGGCTGTGCTTGCACAGCTTCGCCGAGCGGGGGCTGCGGTTGCGGCTAAATCATCCCCCACACGGTTGAAAGTGGGCGCTGAATCAGCTCTGGTGACACGTTGGTTAATGCCGGTGCTCAATGAATTTACAGACAGCTTTCCTGATGTCGATATTGAAATGGTGACAGATTTGTCCCAGCTTTATCAGCATCAGAGTGGTTTTGAGGTGGGTATTTTATTTGGCGATGGACAGTGGTCCGGGTTCAAGGCAACGCGGCTGATGAATGAAACGCTGGTGGCGGTGTGTGCACCCCCTCTGAAAGACATTGCGGTTAAAAACAAGGCAGAGATCGAGCGTTGGCCTCTCCTGCATCAGCGATCCTCACTGTCGGCCAGTGAAATCTGGTGGCACAGCCTGGGTTATGACGATAAAACGATTGAGGCAATGCCCGGGCAGCGTTATGAGAATTTTCCAATGCTGCGCGATGCGGCTGTTCAGGGGCTGGGAGTCGCGATCTTGCCACAGTATTTCGTCCAGAAAGAAATGACTGAAGGCACTCTGGTTAGTGCTTGCGATGAAAACTTGATCTGTGAACAAGCCTATTATCTTGTGCGACCACTTGCGGAAGAGGGGGGCATTGCCCAACACTTTTCTCAATGGATTTTATCGAAAGGAATGCAATTTAATGATCAGAAGTAAAAGTGCTCTGCGAATTTCCGGGCTGGGCGTGTTCTCGTTTGTCTGCCTGACACTGACCGCTTGTCTTCCGGTCGAACAGGCGGCAAATGACCAGAGCGAACTTTCGCTGCTAAAACCCTGCCCGAGCTTTAGTGAAAGTGGAGAAGTGGCGGCAGTGGCAAACGCCGAATGTGGAACCTTGAGTGTGTTGGAAAACCCCGCCGACACAGAAGGGCGCACAATTGAGTTGAACATCCGGAGGCTGCCCGCTATTCGCGCAATTCCAGCGGAAGATCCACTGTTTATCTTGGTGGGTGGGCCGGGGCAGGCGGCAACAGAGTTTTCCACCTATGTGGCTCCTCTGTTCAACGATGTGCGCAAAAAACGCGATATTATTTTGCTGGACCAGCGTGGCACGGGCCGATCAAACCCTTTGGATTGTGAGCGCGATGAAACGGATAACTGGACTTTAAGCGACGAGCAGGAGCAGGCAGAAGGAATTGAATTGCTGAAAGCCTGCCTCGACACTTATGACGCAGATCTTCGGTTTTATACCACACCCTATGCGATGGATGACCTTGATCAGGTGCGCCGGGCACTGGGATACCAGCACATCAACCTCTGGGGTGTGTCTTACGGCACGAGGGCGGCTTTGGTTTACGCCAGGCTCTATCCGGAATCCGTTCGTACTATTATTCTCGATGCGACGGCACCCGTAGAAATGATGATTCCCCACTCAATGGAAATTGATGCTGACAACGCGCTATTGGCTCTGGAAAACCATTGTCAAAATAATCCGTCCTGTGTGGACAGCCTTGGAAGTTTAAAAGAGAATTTCATCCGGGTGACCGAACAACTGAGCCAACAACCCGCGACAGTATCGGTAGCACACCCTGTCACACAAGAGTCAACGGAGATCTTGGTTACCGCAAAACGTTTTGCGGGGTTTGTTCGCATGGCTCTTTATTCCAGGGAATTGGGGCCCTTGATTCCACTGGCGGTAAAACAGGCGGCCCAAGACAATTACCAACTATTTTTATCCATTGTTCTAATGGCTGCAGGTGGTATGGAAGAGGGCATTAGTCAGGGCATGCACCTGGCGGTATTGTGTAACGAAGATCTCGAACTGTTGCGGCAAACCCGTGCGAACGGTGAGCTGGGGCTTGCGAGCAGTGAGATGTTCAAAACCGGTGCGCTCGAGTTTATGCAAAACGCCTGTCAATGGATACCCACTGCAGAAATAGATGCAGCTTATTTTGAACCGGTAGCCAGTTCGGTGCCTACCTTGATTTTGTCCGGCGAAGTTGACCCGGCCACACCACCTCGTTGGGGTGAGACAGTATTTAAGTCTTTGAGTAATGCCAAACACCTGATTGCCCAGGGTGGTCATCACGGAATAAGCGGCTTGGGGTGTGTGCCCGATCTGATGGCGACTTTTATAGACGAGGGCGGGCATGAGCAACTTGATACAGCTTGTATAGACATGATTAAAATCCCCTCGGCATTTGTCGACGTGATGGGACCGGATATGCAGGGAATTCCGGCAAAAAAGGCACAGGGGGTGGACACACATGATTAATATTGAGCGTTTGGAAAAACAGTTCGGTTCTATCACAGCGGTCAACGGTATCGACCTCTCCATTGAAGACGGAAAAATTACCGGTCTTCTGGGGCCCAATGGTGCAGGTAAAACCTCCACACTGAGAATGCTTTACGGCTTGATGCGCCCAAGCGGAGGCAACATCAGTGTCGACGGCATTGACGTTGTCTCCCAGCCACAGGAAGTCCAAAAAATAATGGGTGTATTGCCGGATGATGGCGGAGTTTACGAGCGACTGACCGCCAGGGAAAATATCGAATACTTTGGTCGACTCCACGGCATGAGCGAATCATCTTTGAAAACACACACCGATGAGTTGATAGAGCTATTGGATATGCACACTATCGCCCAACGCAGAACCGATGGTTTTTCATTGGGCGAAAGAACCAAAGTCGCTTTGGCCAGAGCGATTGTGCATCAACCTAAACACGTCTTGCTAGACGAACCCACCAACGGCTTAGACGTTATGACAACAAGGGCTGTTCGCGAGCTCCTGCATCGCTTGCGGGATCAAGGTCGGTGTATTTTATTCTCCAGCCATCTTATGCACGAAGTGGAAAATTTGTGTGACCGGGTAATTATAATCGCCAGGGGAAATATCATCGCCGACGGCAGTGTCCGCGAGGTCATAGAAACAGCCCGAGCCCGCACAATGGAAGAAGCTTTTGTCACGCTTGCCTGTGAAGGGGAGGCGAGCCATGTTTGAGCTAAAACAACTCTGGGTTATCTTCCGCAAAGAAGTCAGTGATGCCATTCGCGATCGAAAAGCCTTGATGGCGGCACTGTTCCTGCCCGTATTCATGGCCATGACCACCAGCGCCGGCGTATTACTGCTAATCAAAAATGTTGATGAAGCCAGTGACGTGGAGTTGCCGGTTGTTGGCGCAGAACACGCACAGCCCCTCATACAGTGGCTGCAAGAAAATGGCGTGGTCATCAAAGCCGCCCCAGAGGACCCCGTGGCCGCCGTAGCTGCCCAGCAACTAGATTATGCATTGATAATACCCGAGCACCTGCCCGACGACATAAGAGCCGGCGAACCTGCAGACCTGTGGTTAGTTCTTGACGCCAGTCGTCAGGACCTCATGCAAAAAGTGTATACCATCAAACGCTTGGTGCAGGCCTGGTCGAGCCAGGTCGGAGGCTTGAGGTTACTCGCCCGGGGCGTTAGCCCACAGGTCTCACAAGCGGTTGTCCTGCAAGACGTCAATGTCGCCAATAGTCAGAAAGTCGCCAGTAAAATTCTTGGCGGCATGCCACTGGTTGTATTGATGGTTATGTTTGCCGGCAGCATAGGCCTCGCCGCCGATGTTACTGCGGGCGAACGAGAGCGGCGCTCTTTCGAGCCCCTGCTGATTAACCCCGTCTCACGACGAGTCGTTATTTATGGCAAGTGGGCCGCCACCCAACTTTTTGCATTGATAGTCACATTGATAACCCTTGCGCTTCAGCTAATAGTTGCTCGCACACTTCCCTTGTCAGAGTTGGGGGTTCGTTTCGATTTGGGAATAAGCGAAATTCTAATGATGTTAGTCATCATCATTCCCGTCGTCTTTATGGGTAGTGCCATACAATTATTTGTCGCCATCTTTGCCCGTTCGTTCAAAGATGCACAAACTTACATGGGGCTATTGGTCATGGTGCCAATGGTGCCAGGAATTTACGTGTTAATGAACCCAGGCGACTACGAGCTCTGGCAAGCCGCCATTCCCTTGCTTGGTCCACAACTGGTATTAGTCGATTTGTTTGGAGGCGTGCTTCCCAGCCCTCAGGCAGCCGCAATAGTCATAGCCGAAGCCCTATTATTAGGGCTGGCATTCGCAAAACTGACTGAGTGGAAATTAAAACAAGAAACAACAATCTACGGCTGACTAATGCTTAGCGTTAAACTTTTCCATTTGCTCCGCAGTCGCGGGCGTTTGGTATTTGTCTTTCCACTCGCTATAAGGCATTCCATAAATCGCCTCTCGCGCCTCATCGTAGTTAACTTCAATCCCACGATCATCCGCAGCGGCCATATACCACTTGCTCAAACAATTGCGACAGAAACTCGCCAAGTTCATCAGCTCAATATTCTGAACATCCTTATTTTCATCCAAGTGCTGTAGTAAGCGCCTAAAAGCCGCAGCTTCTAATTCAGTTTTTTGTTTAGCGTCCATCGTGGACCCTCCTAGTTAAATAATTCAGAAAAAGGAATAACCGCTAGTGTATCGCCAACGTTTACAGCAGTGCCAGCGGGAATTATCGCCAGAGCGTCGGCCCAGGCTGTGGATGATAGCGCGCCAGAACTCTGAGTGCGATAGGAATCTACTCGACCGTCGTCGTCAATTTTGACCCTGATGTATTCCTGGCGTTTAGGGTTGGCGGTACTGCTGAAGTTGCTCTGCAAAGGCAAGGTTCTGAGCTTGCCCACTGTTTGCCCCTGTCGCGCCTGTAAATAAGGTCGAACAAGAATCGCAAAGGTGATAAATACGGAGACGGGATTGCCGGGCAAGCCGAAAAATGGCGTGCCCTTAATATCGCCAAAAGCCAAGGGTTTGCCCGGTTTGATGGCAATTTTCCAGAGCGCAAGTTGGCCGAGCTTTTCAATCGCGGGTTTAACATGGTCTTCATCACCCACCGACACGCCGCCGGTGCTAATGACGCAGTCCGCGTGTGCGGCGGCGTGAGACAGCGCTTGTTCAGTGGCGTCGAGTGTGTCCTCTACAAGGTGGGTTTCAACCACATCGATACCCATTGAGGAGAGCAGGCCGGTTAAGGTAAAACGATTGGAGTTGTAAATTTTCCCGGGACCGAGCGCCTCGCCCGGATTGACCAGTTCATCACCGGTGGACACAATGGCGACCTTCAATCGTCGACTCACACCGACCTCGGCTTTACCGATTGAGGCCAGCAGACCCAAGTCCTGAGGCGCTAATTTTTTCCCCCGGCTTAACACCTTGTCACCACGTTGGATATCCTGGCCTCGTGGCCGAACATTATTGCCAACAGGTTTTGTCGATGGCACTAAAACCAGCCCGTCTTTTTCCTGACACTGCTCTTGCATCACAACCGTGTCTGCGCCTGACGGAATTTCGCCGCCCGTAAAGATGCGCGCAGCACTGCCTTCCGGGAGAGCTGCAGGGGAGTGGCCGGCGGCAACACGTTGGTGCAAGGGTAACCAATTGTCCTGGTCCTGCTTGAGGCTGGAAGACTTAAACGCGTAGCCATCCATTGCGCTGTTGTCGGCAGGGGGAACGTCCAGGTCCGAGTGTTGATCTGTTGCCAGAACGCGACCGAGAGCCTCTGCCAGAGGCAGTGTATCGATAGTCTCGACGGGGCTTACCTCGGCGAGAATACTGTTTAAAGCCTGCTCGATGCTAATCAATGGGCTACACCAACAGTTCTACGAAATTGCAGGGGCGGTGACGATTGTCGAGTTGCTCAACCAGGATTTTGTCCCAGGCGGTGCGACAGGCGTTTGTGCTGCCCGGCATACAAAAAATCACGGTTTTATTGGCGAGCCCGCCCACGGCGCGGGATTGAATGGTGGAGCTGCCAATATCGTCATAAGAGACCTGGCGAAATAGTTCGCCAAAACCCAATACCTGCTTGTCTAATAGCGGAATAACCGCTTCAGGTGTGCTATCTCGCCCGGCAAAACCAGTGCCGCCGGTAATTAAAACAGCGTGTATTTCACTGTCGGCGATCCACTTGGAAACCTGCGCACGAATTTGGTAAATATCGTCTTTTACAATCTTCTTTTCACAGAAGTGGTGGCCCGCCTCAATAGCTCTGTCCCGTAGAGTTTGCCCCGACTTGTCGGTCTCTTCATTGCGAGTATCTGAAACGGTCAGCACAGCAATATTCAGGGGGGTGAATTCTTTTTTCATAATGTTTATCTCAAATGTCGTCGCGGTTTATCACGGCCTCAGGCCACGTTAAATTGTGAAAAAGGTAAAAACAGAACGGGATCACCGGTTTCGATGTGTTCAACACTCTCACCCAACTCTATCAGGCCGTCGGCCTCAACCAGAGAGGTGAGAATGCCCGAGCCCTGTTTCGCGTGTCGATCAACAAGGGTTTGCCCATTGTGATCAGTTTTGAGTTTTGCGCGCAGCCACTCGGTACGCCCGGGTTTTTTGTTCAGGCTGAATGCCGCGGGCAGGGTGAGCTGAATGGGTTCTGGCCAGGTCTGGCCGGCGAGTGCGCACACCAGCGGAAAACCAAAGCGCATGAAACACACACCTGTTGCCACAGGGTTGCCGGGAAAACCAATCAGGGGGCAACCTTGGATATTGCCAAAGGCTAGCGGGCGGCCCGGTTTAATGGCCAGTCGCCAGAAACTGATTTCACCCAATTGCTCAATCGCGGTCGATATGTGGTCCTTGTCTCCCGTCGAGACACCTCCCGAGGTGAGTATGATGTCGTGTGTTGTCGCGGCCAGGCTCAGTGCGTCAACGGTGCTTTCCAGGTCGTCGGGCAAAATGCCCAGGTCGGTAACGGTGGCACCTGTCTGGCGAACTTGTGTTGCTAACATGAACCGATTGACGTCGTAGATGCCGCCCTCGCACAAAGCCGTGCCCGGGTTTTGAATTTCATTGCCGGTTGAGAATATGGCCACTTTCAGTGTTTTATATACGCGGAGACTGGCGTGGCCCATCGCAGCGGCGCAGCCAATATCCTGGGGGCGTAAACGATGGCCCTTGGGCAGCACGCACTGACCCGCCTGCATGTCTTCACCGGCTGGGCGCCAGTTTGTGCCTGTTTTTAGGCCCGAAGGAATGGTGACTACATTTGTATTGTCGCCCGCGGGAGTTTCAACATCTTCCTGCATGATGACAGTGTTGGCGCCCTCTGGAAGGGGCGCACCTGTGAATATTCTGACAGCTGTACCGGCCAGTAAACTGGCGGGCAGGGGATCGCCTGCGGTGATGTAAGCACTAATGGGCAGGGTTGTATCCTGATTGTTCTTAAGTGCATTGGCATCAAATGCATAGCCGTCCACCGCGGCATTGTTAAACGGTGGAATGGCCGATGGGCTGATTAGATCTTCCGCCAAAATTCGGCCTTTTGCCGAAGACAATTCACAGTCTTCAGTGCCCGCAGAGACCCGCACGTGTTTACGCAGTTGCGCGAGGGCATCCTCTGCTGGCATCAATTGGTGATGTGCCGCAAAACAATCGTTGAGAGTAGGCTGCATGACTAAGGTTCTTTTGTTACGGCGATGCTGGGGGTTAATTGGCAGTGTTCGATGATAAAGTCTGCCACACCGTCGACATCGTCGAGTGAAAATAACGGACCATCGCAACCATAGTCTTCCGCATTGATGTCGGTGTCTGACACAACGGCGACCAGATTACTGGCGCTTTCCGGCAGCGTGTCTGTATTGTTGGCGCCGCGAATAACTTGCAGTTTTGGGTGTTTCCCCAATTTATACCCTTCGATAATGACCAGATCTACAGGCGCCATTCGCGCCAGCAAATTGTCCATATCGGTTTCCTGTTCGGCAATTAACTCGTGCATCAGCGCCCAGCGATTGCCCGAGGCGATTAATACCTCCCGTGCACCGGCGTCGCGATGTTGGTAGCTGTCGGTGCCCGGTTTGTCGATGTCGAAGTGGTGGTGGGCGTGTTTTAGTGTAGAGACTTTGTATCCCCGATAGCTCAGGGTTTTAATTAACTTGACGACCAGACTGGTTTTGCCACTGTTTTTCCAGCCGGTAATGCCAAATACTTTTTGCATTTCAGCTCTCCTTCTTTGCCACGCCCGAATGAAAAACCTGCTGTTCATTCAGTCGAAATTGGTTGATAACTCGCTGTCCTTCCGCGCCACTTAACCATTGGTCAAACACCGCTGCACCTGCGTCGGGAGAGTGGGGAAGGCGTTCAGGGTTTAGGGCAATTAGGCTATATTGATTGACGGTTTCACGGTCTTCTCCGGCCAGAACCTTCAGCGATAAACGCGATTGCAAATTGTGCCATGTGCCGGTATCCGTCAGTGTATGTGCCTGTAATTGATCGGCGAGCTGTAAAGTGGCGCCCATTCCCCGGCCACTTTTAATATAACTCTTCCCCTCGGGTTTGAGTTGCAGTTTGTCCAAAATGCCTTTTTCCAGCATATGGGTACCACTGAGGTCATCTCTGGAAATAAAAGGGAGGCCAGTTTGAATAATGGCCCGCAGTTTTTTCTCAAGATCTTCTTGGCTATTCAATCCAGCTTCATTGCCCTTCGGGCCGACCAATAAAAAGTGGCTATAAAAAACCGGTTTTCGTTGCAGGCCAAAACCTTCGGCGACAAAGGTCGCTTCAGCGTTCGGAGAGTGTGTGAGCACGATGTCGAGATCACCTCTTCGTGCCGCGCTTAAGACTTGTTCGCTTCCGGCAACCAATGTGCGCAATACAATGTGGTGACGTTTAAAAAAAGCCGATTGGATTTCATCGAGTAAACCTGAATCTCGTATCGATGTGGTGGTGCCCAAGTGCAGAACGTTTTGGGTCTGTGCCTGGGACGCTGATCCTACAAGCAGTATTAACAGCAACAGGCGAAGACACAGAGCCATCAGAGAAACCCCTCTGTAGCCAGAAAACGTTGGGCAACATGACTTTGAGGTTTGGCAAAAAACTGCTTGGCGTCGCGCTGTTCGCTGATGCGCCCCCGATCGACAAAAATAATTTCATCGGCCAAGCGACGGGCCTGTCCTAAGTTGTGGGTGCTCATAATGATTTTTGTGCCCTGTTGATGCAGGGCAGCAATCAGCGATTCCATGCGCTCGGTGGCGTCGGGGTCGAGGTTGGCTGTCGGTTCATCCAAAAAAAGTACTTGGGGGGCTGTGGCCCATGCGCGAGCAATGGCCACTAATTGTTGTTGCCCCGTGGAGAGTAGGGTGGCATTTTTTTCTGCGAGTGTTTCTATTCCCGCCCACTTGAGAGCGGCTTCTGCCCGGCTAATCGCGCTGAGTTTAGGTAGATCCTGGAGGGCGAAACAAATGTTGTCCATAACGGAGCGCTGTAAAAGTACAGGTTTGTGGAAGACCAATGAAAATGGCAGGGGTTTACCTTTTTTCCGAGATACGTCTTCCGCCCACTGCAAGCTTCCACCAGTGTTTTTGATCAAACCGCAGCACAATTTGAGTAACAGGGTTTTGCCGGCACCATTGGCCCCTAGTATCAGAGTGAGGGCTTTGTGATCAAAGGTGATATCCATCTGCTTAATCAGGTGGTGCTGCTGAACATGGTAGTCGACGGACTTTAGTGTCAGAGGCAGTATTGATGCATTTGCCATTATGTCAGCCCCCTCTGCAGTCGGCTAAAGGTGTGGGCCAGTATATTAATGAGCAACGCCATTAACATTAGAATAATACCGAGCGCCATGGCCATTTCCAGGTTGCCCTTACTGGTTTCCAGGGCAATGGCCGTGGTCATGACTCGTGTGTAGTGGTCGATGTTGCCCCCTACCATCATGACCGCCCCAATTTCCGCAATGGCCCGACCGAAACCTGCCAGCCAAACTGTGATTAACTGTTGCCTGCCCTCTAGCAGCAGGGTGTTTAGGGTTCGCCCCGTGCTGGTATTCAACAGGCGAAGTTGCTCGCCAAACTTGAGCCAGAGTGGGCCAAAAACCTGCTGGCTAAGCGCTACAATAATCGGAGTGATTAGCAGAGTCTGGGCGATGATCATGGCGGTGGGTGTATAGAGCAAACCAAAGACGCCGAGCGGACCCGCTCTGGATAATAATAGGTAGGCGATCAATCCAATGACAACCGGCGGCATGGCCATGAATGTATCAACGATAATGCGCACGGCCGTGTGGCCGGGAAATTTTTTGATAGCCAGCGCTGCGCCGAGCGGCAGACCGATAAAGGTCGCCAGCATAACGGCGCTAAGACTGACCTTGAAAGATAAACCTACAATTTCCCAAAGATCACTGTCGAGGTGAAACAGCAGGCCGAGTGCCTGGAAAAAGGAGGTGGAGAAATCGTTCATTTTGCCACTTAACCCCCTGTGGCATTCATGAAACGGACTATTTGTGGTTCATCGTCATGATTAAAATAATGGCGTTCGGGTTTGATATCCATGGCGGCAACGATCGCTTGTTTAAGAATCTCGTCGTTACCGGGGTTGGCCCGCATTACCGATTTTAAATCGACCGAATGTTCATTGCCTAAACAGAGCAACAGGCGGCCCTCGGCGGTCAGTCGAACTCGGTTGCAAGTGGCACAGAAGTTTTCACTGTGGGGGGAGATGAAACCAATGCGTGTGCTGTGTTTCCCCGTGGTCCAGTAGCGGGAAGGTCCCGATGGCGAACTTTCGTCTTCCGAGTGGCCCATTGGCGATAAGGTGTGTTTAGCACTAATCAATTGACGCAATTCTGAGCTCGAACAAAACTCTTCTTTGAGGTCGTGTTCACTGATATTGCCAAGGGGCATTTCTTCAATGAAACTGATGTCTAGTTCGTTTTCCAGCGCGTAGTCAACCAGGTCGACCACCTCGTCGGCATTGCGGTTTTTCATAATCACCGCATTCAACTTTATCCGTTTAAACCCGGCGGTTTTGGCTGCTTGAATTCCCTTGAGTACCTGATGCAAATCACCGGTGCGGGTCAGGGCTTTAAATCGATCGGCTTTCAGAGTATCCAGGCTGATGTTCAGCCGCTTAACACCGGCTTCAACGAGCTGTTCTGAATAGCGGTCGAGCCTGGAGCCATTGCTGGATAAATTGAGTTCGTCGAGTCCGGGCAAGGCACCAATTTGTTTGAATAACAGGCCGATGTCTTTGCGGATCAGAGGCTCCCCGCCCGTGACCCGAACCTTGTTGACCCCAAGTTCAGTGAAGCAGCGAGTCACGGTGCAAAGCTCTTCGAGAGTCAATAGCGCAGCCCGGGGCAAGAAGGTCATATCCTCGCTCATGCAGTAGACACAGCGAAAATCACAGCGATCCGTAACCGAGACGCGTATGTAGTTGATTTCTCTACCGAATTTGTCAATTAATGGCATGGCAAAAGACTGCTTCTAAACGTGAATAATGAGTAAATACATAGCCAAGCATTCTATCAGCAAATTGGGGAGAATGCTTGATCTAGGGGGAGTAGTGCAGCCTGACCAATAGGGGTAGTTAAGCCCGACATTCCCGGGGGATCTGCGGCCACAATGTTGAGCTTATTCGTAACGCAAGGCGTCGATGGGGTTGAGGTTGGCGGCTTTGGCGGCAGGCACAATGCCAAAAATAATACCGACGGAGGCAGAAAACCCCAGGGCCAGCATTATCGCCCAGGCCGGCACCTGAGCTGGCGGGAAACCGGGCAGCACGGCGGCAACGGCGGCGCCTAGTCCATAACCCAGCCCCAGCCCGATTAATCCGCCAATCAGGCATAACAGAACGGCTTCTGCCAAAAATTGCAGCAGAATGAAATTCCGTGTGGCGCCAAGGGCTTTATTGATGCCGATTTCACGGGTTCTCTCTGTCACCGATACCAACATGATGTTCATGATGCCGATGCCGCCGACCAACAGTGATATGGCAACGATACCGCCCAATACAGCGGTGACGGTATCGGTGACTTTTTCAAAGGACTCCAGCAGTTGGTCTGACGTTTGAATTTTGAAGTCGTTAGCTTGATCCCGGCCGAGCTTACGGTGGGTGCGAAGCAGGCGTTCAATTTTTTGACGTACGCTGTCCAGAGCTGTGATATCTCTCACTCGCAGGCGAATCTGAAGGTTGGGCAAGCGGTGGTGTCCAATCAGTGCCCCGGCGGCACTGTAGGGAATAAAAATGATATCGTCTTGATTGAAACCGAGTAACTCACCACGCTCTTCCATTACGCCGATTATTTTGAACCATTCGCCGGCGATGGTGATGAACTCCCCTCTCGGGTCCTCGGGAAGCTCCAGGTCCTCGACGACTTTTTTGCCCAGTACCGCCACCTTGCGTCGGGTTTGATCGTCCTGATTGAGAATGAAACGACCCTGCTCGGGCATCCAGTCATCTAAATTAATATAATTTTTATTGGTGCCCAATATCGTCGCCAGGCTTACGGCATTGCGATGACGTGTACCACCGCCCTGACTTCCCGGCACCACAAGAATGGGTGTGACGTCTGAGATCCCCTCTACTCTTTGCCTGATGAGCGCCAGGTCGCTGTGGGTCAGGTGCGAAAATTTTCCCTGAATTCTTTCGTTCAGAGGGGTATAGGCTTCAATCGTGAGTGCATTGCTACCCAGAGACTGAAACTGGTTGCTGACGCTATAACTTAAGCCCTGAACCACGCTCACCACGGCAATGGTCGAGGCCACGCCGACAATAATGCCAAGGGTAGTTAACATCGAGCGAAGCGCATTGGCGCGAACAGCCAATATTGCGGCGCGGAAAATCTCAAAGCTCATGGGCGAGTGCTCCCCCATGAGTGGCTTGGTTAGTGTCTGACTCGATGACGCCGTCTCGAAGAATGATCTGACGTTTACAGCGAGCGGCAATATCACTTTCGTGGCTGACAATCACCAGGGTTTGGCCTTGGTGATGCAAGTTTTCAAATAACTGCATCATGGTCTCAGTGGTTTTACTATCGAGGTTGCCGGTAGGTTCGTCCGCCAGCAAAATATCCGGTTGGCCCACCAGAGCCCTGGCAACGGCGACTCGCTGCTTCTGACCGCCAGACAATTGGTTGGGGTAGTGGTCGACGCGATCGCCCAGCCCTACATCCTCCAGTGCTTGTCGAGCCATCGCTCGGCGTTGTTGTAGTTTCTCTCCTCGAAAAATAAGAGGGTGTGCCACATTGTCCAGAGCCGAATGCCTCGGCAATAGATTAAAACTCTGGAAGATAAAACCGATACGCCGATTTCTAACCGCTGACAGTTCGTCTTCGCTCAATTGGCTGACGTCTCGTCCGCCGAGAAAATATTCGCCACTGCTTGGTTTGTCGAGGCATCCTAGAATGTTCATCAGGGTAGATTTTCCAGAGCCCGAAGGCCCTGTGAGCGCGACAAAATCATTGCGCTGAATATCCAGGTTCAAGTCGTGTAGTACCGTCAGTTTTTCTAGCCCCAGAGCATAGTGTTTGACTATATTGCGGAGTGATAAAACCATCTCACTCATCGCTGATAACCTTGTCGCCCTCTTCCAATTTCTTGAGTTTTCTATAGGGACCTGTAATAAGTGATTGGCCAATGGCAAGGCCGGCACTTATGACTTGCCTGTCGTCAGATGACGCACCGAGCTCAACCAGGGTTTTTTTGGCGTCGCCATTGTCGCTTAGAAAAACATAGGCTTGTTCTTTCAGTTCACTCTCTTCATCGGTTTCTTCAAATAAGACCGCTTCGATTGGTACCGCAATAAGGTTGGCACTGCTTTCGCGAAAAATCTCGGCTCGACAGCTCATGCCGGAAAACAGATTGACATCGGGTCTGGCATCCAGGCGCACCTTCACTTCGAAGCTGCGGCCGTCCCTGCCGGGGTATTGGCGAGCGGTTGAACCAATGGCTTCCACTGTGCCTTTGATGGCGGTGTTTGGATAGGCGACTGCAAATATTTCAGCATCCTGGGCAAGTTCGAGGTTGGCGATGTCGGCCTCATTGACATAGACCATTGCGATAATGTCCTCAGGTGCGGCAATTGTCATCAGCGATGAGCCAACGATATTGGTGGTGCCGGTGATGACGGTTTCGCCTACCTTTACGTCCAGCGCCGTAACAATTCCCGCGAGAGGCGACTCAATGCGGGTTTTGCTAAGCAGGTCTTCGGCTTTGTCGCGCAGGGCTTTTGCCTGATCGAGGGAGTGCAGGCGGGATGTCAGGTCTATGCGGGCAAGTTTAAGGCTATGATCGATGGCTTCAAACGCTTCCTCGCCAATACTGCCGGTCTTTCGCAATGCCTGCTGGCGGGCCCAGCGCTTTTCAATATTGGCGATTTCCTGTTGCTGTTTGGCAATCGCAATTTCCTGCAGGCTGACGTTGGCCTGGGTTTGTTTCACCTCAGCCCGATAGGATTCCGGGTCAAGTTGTAACAGCAATTGACCCTGGCTCACCGCATCCCCTTCGTTGACGGCCAGTTCCATAACCTTGCCGATCACTTCCGAACGCAGCTGCACTTCACGCCTGAAATTCAAGGAGCCAGAGGCGATAACGCTGGAGCGTAGTACACCCGTTGTAACAGACTCGACGGTGACTTCTGTTTCACTGCTCGTTGATTGATTCCGCATCGCCGCCAGGACGACCAGGCCTACCAGCACCGCCAGTATTAAACCCGCCTGTTTCATTCAACATTTCCTTCTGAGTGGATGATTCGAGCTGTGTTTAAATTGCTTCTATATTTCACAGGAGCGCAAGGCCCGAGATAATAAGCTGGGGCGCGATGGCAATGATGCCCGCTGCAATTTTGCTTTGCCCGTTTTTAATCAGCGCAAAGGCCAGCAGGGCGATGCTCCAAAAGCTGATGACATCCAGAGTATTGTAAAACGCAAACAAGGCATCCGTTTTAGTGGCGTGAAACACCAGATTATTGAGATTGGTGAGGGAGAGTGCTTCCGGGGCAAGTTCACCAGAGCCAGACATCATCAATACCAACATTCCGCCCACTGCGATGAAAACTGTTGGTAGGCCCACCCAGGTGGATATGGTCAGCCACTCTTTGAAATCCCTGGGTTGCGTGCCTGACACACGATTGACCAGCAGCAAATAACCGGCACTGATGAGGCTGTAAATGAACACCATAATCACAATGCTGCCAACGGTGATGCCCGCGAGGGTATTGCTGGACATTTTTTGCATGCCTTCCATTGCCTGGGCTTTTTCATCGCCACTCAGGCTCGAGGTGTTGTAATCCATAAACCATTCATAGTCGAGCTGGGCGTAATACAAGACCCAGGTCAGCGATGTTATGCCACACACAATAATCAGAGGAAGCCACCAGGGAGCGCCAAAACGCCAAATTTTATCCAGTGCACTGCTGGGGGAAGAGAGTAGTTCGGGGAGTAGTGCAAGTGCGGAGGGAGCTTGTTCGCTGTTGACTGCAGATTCTTCCGTCATGGCCAATTTCCTTTTTGGGGCTGGGATATGGGTTGCCTTGTAAGCATCGATAGCGCTAATGGGACCATAAACCCTCCACTGACACAATACGCCAATCGGCATTTGCATTAAGGAAATGTAAAGCTAGGGAAGAAGTAGGTACAATCCCCCACTTTTTGATGGCTGGGTCGCGCACTATGAAGGCAAATGCACATTTCTGGGGTTGGGTTTTACTCTTTGTGAGTTTTGTTTGGGGAATCGAGTTCTCTCTGGTCCATCAGGCGCTGGACTCGTTGGGGCCCAATACGTTCAACGCTATTCGGTTTGCTGTGGCTGTTGTCACCCTGATGGTTTATTTTTCCTTGAGTGGGTTTCGTTTACTTAAACACTTGGACAGGGCGACTCTGCATCACGGCGTTGTGCTGGGGGCATTGTTATTCACCGGTTTTGCGAGTCAGACTGTGGGCTTGCAGTACACCACGGCTAGCAATGCAGGTTTTATTACCGGTCTGAATGTGGTGCTGGTACCCGTTATTGCCTGGGCATGGTTGAAACAGAGGCAGCAGTGGTTTGTTTGGTTGGGGGTGGCTATGGCAACTCTTGGCACTCTGTTGTTAACGGGAGGTGTTGGCGGTTTTAATGTTGGTGAGTTGTGGATTCTGGGCTGTGCTTTGGCTTTTGCGATTCATATTGTTTACACGGGGGTTTATGTGGCTGAGGTCAACCCTCTGTCTTTGACTCAGGTTCAGTTGGTGACGGTTACGGTGCTGAGTCTGGCGGCGGCAATTGTTTTTGAGGCGGATTCTCTGAGGAGTTTACCTGAGGTGTTGATTACGGATGCGGGGACTAAGCACGGGTTGACTATTTGGGTCGCTATTTTGGTAGGCGGTACGGTGGGGACTGGGTT
>CAJWCA010000068.1 GCA_913020395.1 uncultured Cellvibrionales bacterium
GTTGGGCATTTTGGCTTGAAAGAAGAAAAAATGAGCGAGATTGGCGCTGGTGACAAACCACTTTTCACCGTTGAGTTTATAGCCGCCTTCACAGGGCGTGGCAGTGGCGTCTACGGTTTCGTAAGAGCCAGATTCGGCTTCGGTGATGGCGTAACACTCGCGTTTTTCGCCTTTTGCCATGGGGGTAATGTAGCGGTCGATTTGATCTTGTGTGCAGGCTTCATACATCCAATGTTGAGCCTCAGAAAAACACCAGCAAAGGGCGTTGGTGACGCGACCCAGCTGTTCCCAGATGGCCATTTGTTCAACCATGCCCAGGGCAAGGCCGCCGTGCTCTTTGGGGGCATCCATGCGGCTAAGGCCCAGTTCGACCGCGAGTTCTTGCATGCGTTGACTCACTTCAGGGGGGAGCACTCCCTGATTAAGTTCTGCTTCAACTTCCCAGGGAATCAGTTCTTTGTCGGCAAATTCCCGTGTTTTTTGTTGCCAGGATTTGGCGCTGGCGTTGAGTTGTATATCCATTGGGGCTCCCTAGATTATTTTATTATGGTGTGTGCGTGGGGCGGTTAAAATGGTTTGGAAAAATGCTGGCCAAGTAACCCTGGCATATGTTGAGGGCTTTCTCCCGGTTAACTTCATTGGGGCTAATGAGAATGTCGAGCCACAGGCCTTCGGTGAGCGCGTTCCACACGCTGGCAAAATTGCCCGGGTCCACGTGCTGATATTGGCCTTCGTCGTTAATAGCGTGAAAGAGTTTGTGAACGGCAGCGCTGGCGTCGGCATCAATCTTGGCGCACAGCTTTTGGTAGGTCGGTCGGGATTTGGATTCTCCCCAGAAGGCGAACCAAACGGCCAGTTTATTGCGCTGGCAGACCTTTGCGCTGAAGTCCATCTCCAGCAGGGCCTGCAGTTTCTCAGCTGGGCCGCCTTTGGCGTCCAGGGCTTTGCGTACGCCCTCGCCATATTCCTCGGACATATACCTGAGAGTCTCAACCAGCAGTTTATCTTTACTTTGAAAGTGCAGGTTAACAATGCCCAGGCTGAGGCCGGCCTCTTTAGTGATGTCTGCCATGGTGGTGCCGGACAGCCCTTTTCTGGCAACACATTTGATGGTGGCCTTAATCAGTTGGGCGCGGCGCATTTCTTTTGAGACCGCTCTCTTTTTTACAGCTTGGGCGGTCACTTCGGCAGTTTGAGTCATTCTTGGCGAGCCTTCTTAAAAGCTGCTCTAGGCAGCGGAAGCACTATGATATAGATGTGTCCAACCTTAATACAGTCATCGATTAAGTGCAATATTTATGAATGATCATTCATTCATAAATCCATAGACAGGTGGTGGTTTCTCTGCCATTATCGGGCGCAATCACCCGTATTGTATGCCGGCCTATTGGCCTGTGGGGTGAATAATCCGCTTTGAGGCCTGCATGGCAGGGCTAAGCTGCTAGGGTTGTTTTACCCTTAAAGAACAATAAGTCGACGGAGTAATAGAGTGAAAAAATACGATGCGATCGTCGTTGGGGCCGGACACAATGGCCTGACCAACGCCGCTTACCTCGCCAAATCGGGATTGAAAGTCGCCATCTTGGAGCGCAACCCCTACATTGGTGGAGCCACGGTGACCCGGCAGTTGCACGAGGGTTGGAACTATACAAACTGTTCCTATGTGTGCAGTTTGCTTAGGCCCGAAATCCACCGAGACCTCGAGCTGTCGAAACACGGTTTGCAAGTCGTACCTTATGGCGGTGGCATCACCTATCAGCGCGACGGCGATTTCTACGGCAATCACTACGACCACGAGCGCCAGTATCGGGAGATCGCCCGTTTTTCAAAACGCGACGCCAATGCCTATGAGCGCTTTTCGGCGGACTTGATGAAACAAACTCGCCTCATTCGTCCTTTTTTGCTGCGCACTCCTGCAGATCCCACTTCGTTTAAGTTTCGCGACTTGTCTGAGCTGATGTATCTGATGCAAAGTTTCCACAAGCTGGGTGAAAAAGACCTGCACGATACTTTGCGCTTCTGGACCATGAGTATCGGTGATTATCTCGATCAGTATTTTGAGACCGATGTTATTAAATGTCATTTCGCCGGTGGCGGAATTATTGGTACCTCCTTGGGTGTGTATTCCCCAGGCACGGCTTATGTATTGTTACACCATCTGATGGGTGATGTTGACGGCAGTGTAGGCGCGTGGGGATTTACCCGTGGCGGCATGGGTTCTGTTGCCAGCGCTCTGGCGGCGTCTCTTCAGAGTTTTGGTGGTGAGATTATTACCGATGCCGATGTGCAGCAGGTGATTGTGAAAAATAATGAGGTGAAGGGCGTTGCCCTTGCTAACGGTGACGAAATCCACGCAGACATCGTTGTGTCTAATCTGGATCCCAAACGTACTTTTCTCAATATCATCGATAAAAATGACTTGCCTGATGATGTCGTCAAAAAAGCAGAAGGATTTAAAATTCGTGGTTCTTCGGGCAAGGTGAATATTGCACTCGACGGATTGCCTACTTTTAATGGCGTCGACAAAAACAGTGATTTGATGAAAGGTGATTTCCACTTTATCGACTCGCTGGATCGCATGGAGCGTGCCTACGACGACTGGAAGAGTGGTACCTGGTCTAAGGACCCCTATGTCGACATGTTAATTCCCACACAGGTTGACCCCACAATGGCGCCACCGGGTAAACACATGATGACGGTGTTTGTGCAGTATTGCCCGCCCAAACTCGCAACCGGCGACTGGACCGATGCGGATCAGGAGGCTTTTGGTAAAACAGTCATTGATCAAATGTGTAAATTCAGTCCGGATTTACGGGATTTGATTGTGCACGCAGAAGTACGCACACCCAGGGAAATTGAGAATGAAGTGGGTCTGACAGAAGGCAATATATTCCAGGGTGAGTTGACCATGGATCAGCTGCTCTTTAATAGACCGTTCCCGGGTTACGCCCAGTACCGCGGGCCGATGAAAGGCATGTATATGTGTGGCTCAGGCACACATCCGGGAGGTGGCGTAATGGCTGCACCCGGGGCCAATGCGGCGAGAGAGATCCTGATGGATTTGAAGCGACCCAGTACGGTACCAGGAGGTTATGCCGATGACTAAGCAATATGATGTGGTAGTGATCGGCGGCGGTCACAATGGATTGGTCTGTGGAGCTTATCTTGGGCGTAATGGACGCAAAGTACTTGTAGTAGAGGCCGAGAGTCACCTCGGCGGTGCATCTAAAACCCGGGAATTCAGTGAGGGTTTTAAGGTTTCCGCGGGTGCCCATTTGTTAACTATGTTAAATCCGGAGGTGCGCAAGGATTTGCGGCTGGATGAGCACGGTTTAAAAATGGCGGCAAAAGATTTAAAGACCATTGCACTGGCAGCAGATGGTAACAATATCACCATTGACGGTGACTCAATCAGTGGTGGCGACATCAGTGCCAAAGATCAGGCAACGATGAAAAACTTTCATAAAACGATGATGCGTTTTACCAAGTTGCTGGCCTCCGCTTTTCGCAATCGTCCGCCGAAATTGGTGGAAGGTGACTGGCACGACAGGATTAACCTGATGAAGCTGGGCCTGGGTATGAGAATGCTTGGCCGGGAAGACATGCGAGAGCTCATGCGAGTGGGGTTGATCAATGTGTATGATGTATTGCACGAGCGTTTTGACAGCGAGTTGCTAAAGGGCGCCTTGTCTCTCGACGGCTTGCTGGGCTCTCACATGGCACCACGTTCGCCGAATACGGTCTTGGGTTATCTCTATCGACGCCTTGGCGATCTCTGGGGTTATCGTGGACCTTCGCTACCAGAAGGTGGCATGGGCGCCGTGGGTGAGGCGATTGCAAGCGCAGCTAAATCGATGGGTGTTGATATCCGTACCAACAGCGCCGTTGTTAGCATCAATACCGATGCGGGCCGTGCGACGGGTGTTACTCTGGCCAGTGGCGAAGTTATTGAGGCTCGGATAATTATTTCCAATGCCGACCCAAAAAACACCTTTCAAAAGCTGGTGGGGATTCGCAATATTGAAACCGACTTCGCCCGGCGAGTAGAAAACATTCGTATGAAGGGCAACGTTGCCAAATTCCACCTTGCGCTTGACAGCTTGCCGGAGTTTAAAGGCGTGTCGAGCTCCGAGTTGGGGCAACGACTCGTGATAGCGCCGGATATGGACTATGTGGAAAGAGCGTTTAATCCGACTAAATACGGAGAGTTATGCACAACACCGGTGATGGAAATTGTTATTCCTTCGATTCACGATCGCTCCCTGGCGCCTGATGGAAAACATGTATTGTCGGCAGTGGTTCAGTACGCGCCTTACACCTTAAAGGCGGGCTGGGAAAATGAAAAAGAGCATTTCAAACAAATTGTGATTGATTTATTGGAGCAATACGCTCCGGGAATTCAATCTAAGGTTGTCGCATCTGAGCTGCTCACGCCCGAAGATATTGAAAGTGAATTTCATATCAGTGGAGGCCACTGGCACCACGGTGAAATCAGTTTTGACCAAATTTTGATGATGCGAGGCGCCTACGGCTCAACGCAATATGGCACACCCGTTGACGGACTCTATCTCTGCGGTGCAGGTGCGCACCCTGGCGGTAATGTAATGGGTCTGGCTGGTCGAAACGCTGCAAAAGAAGTGATTAAGAGGGGGGCTGCCGCATGATCGCCGATAAAAACCGACTAGGTTTCACCAATACCAACTTATCAACTGAACCGCATATCGAAGAGCAGGTCTTGCGCACGCCCTTTCACGAAGGTGTGGCAAAAGCCTGCAAAACCAATCACTGGTTCGACTGGAAGGGGTATACCACCCCGCACAGCTATACAGAAGTTGAATTTGAATATTTTGCTATTCGATCGAGTGCCGCCTTGTTTGATCTGACGCCTATGACCAAATACCGGATTGAAGGCCCAGATGCGACCGATTATTTAAACCGTTTAGTGACTCGCAATATGAGCAAAGTTGCCGTCAACCGCGTCGCTTATGCCGTGTGGTGTAACGATGACGGCCAGATTATGGACGACGGCACCTTGTTCCATTTGGAGGAGAATGTGTGGCGTCTCTGTTCCCAGGAGCGGTGTCTTGACTGGATGCGCTGGTCTGCCATGGGGTTTGACGTTGAGATTACTGACGAGACCGCAGATGTTGCGGCATTATCACTACAGGGGCCCACTTCCTGCTCAGTGCTGCGTGCACTGGGCTGTGATGGTGTTGAAAACCTCAAGCCATTTGGTATCGCGTATTTCACCTTTGAAGGCACGGAGTTGGCTGTTTCTCGAACGGGGTTCACCGGCGATTTAGGTTACGAATTGTGGACAACTAATGATAAAGCGATGCCACTCTGGAGCAAGTTGCTGGAAGTAGGGAAGGATTACATGATCCACCCTATGGGAGCAGACGCCTTGGATATCGCCCGTATCGAAGCGGGTTTTGTTCAGGCAGGCGTTGACTTCATGCCGGCAGAAGTGGTTATTCGCCCCGGTCGTACTCGGTCACCCTTTGAGTTGGGGCTGGATTGGCTGGTCGATCTGAAGAAGCCGATGTTTAATGGTCGAAAAGCCTTGCTCAAGGAGAAGGCTGAAGGTTCACGTTATCGTTTTGTAAAATTGGATATCGATGGCAATAAACCCGCCAGCAACTCATTTATTTTTAATAAGAGTGGGGACAAGGTGGGGACCGTAACATCAGCGGCCTGGTGTCCAACGGCAAAATCCAATGTCGCCTTTGCCAGCCTCGAGATGCCGTGGGGTAAGGATACCGATCAACTGTTTGCTGAAATATATTATCAGCGAGAGCTGGAGTGGACCCGGGTATTGGCACCCTGCACCGTGTCCAATAAGCCGACCTATGACCCGGCCCGTCGTCGAATAACCCCAGCGGGCGATTGTTAGAGCGACCTATGCAATTACACCCACTTGACCGTCTTTTTAATCCCAAATCTCTGGCCATCGTCGGCGCAAGCCGACGTGCTGGTTCGGTCGGCAAGTTGGTGTTGGAGAATTGTCTGGAAGGGCAGTTTTCCGGTGGCCTTTATGCAATCAATCCCGCTTACGATGAGATTGATGGTGTACCTTGTGTTCCAGCCCTGAGTGATTTGCCTGAAACGGTTGATCATGTTGTTTTTGCATTGAGTGACAGTCGTATTGAAGCGGCAGTAGATGAAGCAATAGCTCACGGTATTAAGTCTTGCACGCTGTTTTCTTCATTAATTCTGGAGGACGATACCCACCCTCCATTGAGGGAGCGAATTGAACAAAAACTAAAAAAAGCCAATGTGCTGTCTTGCGGCGGCAATTGCATGGGGTTCTATAATTTTGAGCGCGGTCTGTGGGCCTCCGGCTTTGATACCCGTCACCATCGCCAACATGGCAATGTCAGTTTAATCAGTCAGTCGGGTGCCGGCATGTGCAGCATCTTAGACAGTGACGAGCGCATTCATTTTAATTTTGCGGTGTCCTCTGGCCAAGAGCTGACCGTCTCGATGGAAGACTATCTGGATTACTTTCTTGAACAAACCAGTACTCGCGTGGTGGGCATGTTTATGGAAACCAGTCGACAGCCCGAGAAATTTATTGCCGCGTTAAAAAAAGCGCAGGCCAAAGGCATTCCCATTGTGGTGGTCAAAGTGGGGAGAACGGCCCTGGCAGCCAAGATGGCAGTTTCCCATTCGGGTGCATTGGCGGGCAGTGACGACAGCTACAACGCAATCTTTGAACGTTATGGCGTGCAGCGTGTAGACGATATGGATCAATTGGCAACCGCCTTGATTATGTTTGCACAGCCCAGTGCTCTCGGTGAGGGCGGTGTTGTTTCGCTTCACGACTCGGGAGGAGAGCGGCAGCTGACTATCGATTTGGCAGATCAGCTGGGTGTGCCTCTTACGCAACTGGGTAGTGAGGCAGTAGCGTCGCTTGAGGGTTTACTTGATCCTGGCTTGCCAGCGGTTAATCCTTTAGACGCGTGGGGTGCCGGAGGCATCGATGCTGCCCAGCAAATGCAAAACTGTTTTTCAGCTCTACTGAAGGACCCTCAAGCGGCACTGGGCGCAGTCATTCACGCGAGGGCTCCCCACGGTCAGATTTACCCCGACTATATTGAATACCTGAAAGCGGGGCAGCAATCATCGGGCAAACCCGTTTTCCTGGTCGCGGCGAGGCAAGGCACGGGTTCTGATGATCTGGTTATCAGCTCAACGGATGCAGGCCTGCCGGTGATAGATGGTGTGAGCCAATTCTTAATTGGCGCCCGTTGCATGATCAATCACCGCAACTTCCTTGGTGCTGCACCGATTGTGCCTCCAGTATTAAATGCAGAACGACTATCCCATTGGCGCGAGATACTTGCCTCTGATCTGGAGCTTGGAGAAACTGAAGCCAGTGATTTACTAGCTGATTTTGGTATACCGATGGTTCGCTCAACACGGATAGACTCCAGAGAGGCCCTGATGACCTTGAGTGATTCAGTGAGTTTCCCGGTGGTGCTAAAAACGGCTGAACCCGGCATTGATCATAAATCAGATGTGAATGGGGTTAAGCTGGACCTTCAGACACCAGAGGCACTGTTGGCAGCCTATGACGACGTTTCTGGACGTTTGGGAGATCGGGTGATGGTTGCACCCATGTTGCATCAGAGCGGGATCGAAATGATTTTGGGTATTGCTCACGATGAACAATTTGGTCCTATGGTCGTGATGGGCATGGGGGGCATCTATACTGAAATACTGGGGGACGCCATTATTGCCGTTCCGCCCTTCGATGCAGAGGCAGCCAAGGGCTACGTCGACAAACTAAAAATGCGTGCTTTGCTTGATGGCGCACGCGGAGAACCGCCCATGGCGGTGGATAGCTACTGTGAGGCAGCGGCCAATCTATCGGCCTTTGCGCTGGCGTTTGGCGACCTTATAAAAGAAATTGATATTAATCCACTCAAACTCACCAATGACGGCTGCATGGGTTTGGACGCACTGATTGTAAAACGGGACTGACATGACAGAAACATTAACGGCGAATATTGAAGAACTAAACGCTTTTCTGGCTTTGCACCCAGGCGTTCGAACGCTGGAAATTGTGGCCCCGGATATGGTGGGCGTTTTGCGTGGCAAGCGTATCCCGAGAGTTGAATTTGAAACCTTTTTCAAGAAGGGGGTGCAAGGCCCGGGAAGTACACCCTTGCTCAACTCGCTTGGCGATTTATCAGAGGATGTGGGTATTGGTCATAGCGATGGCGACCCGGATAAAATTCTGCGACCGGTTAAAAACAGCCTGTCACTAATTCCCTGGCTCAAGTCAGAAACCGCCCAGGTGGTCGCAACCTGGTTTGATCTGGATGGCGAGCCGCACCTCTGGGATCCCCGGCAAATATTGAACAAAGTGGTTGGGCGCTTAAAGAGCGACGATATGCATCCTACTGTTGCCTGCGAGCTGGAGTTTTACCTGGTAGAGGGATCTGATAACCCTTCGCGACCACAGGTGAAGTTAAGTCGAGTGCCCGGCACGCAACAGCCCCAGCCGGGAATTCAATACGCCATGCCTGAAGAGCTTTGGGATAACGACGAATTTCTGGAGGCCATTCGCATAGCCTGTGAGCAGCAAAATATCCCTGCCACGACCGTGCATACCGAATTTTCGCCGGGGCAATATGAAATAAACTTACATCATGTTGAAGACCCTTTATTGGCCTGTGATCACGCGGTTCTGTTGAAACGTGTCATTAAAGGGGTGGCTCGTCAGTTTGGCATGACGGCCTGTTTTATGGCCAAGCCATTTGCGGATTTGGCGGGCAATGGCCTGCACATGCATATCAGTATGTATGACGGTCACAAACAAAATATCTTTCTGGATGCCGACAATGTAGGAAATCCTCCGATCTCAGATGTCTTCCGCCATGCGATCGGTGGTCTGGCAGATACGATGGCCGACAGCATGGCGATTTTTGCACCCAATGCAAATTCATATCGCCGAATCCAGCCGGGTAATTATGTGCCCTTAACTCCAAATTGGGGGCACAACCACCGCAGTGTTGCTTTACGTATTCCGGCCTGTGATGGCAAAAATATGCGCATTGAGCATCGGGTTGCTGGCGCAGACGCCAATCCTTATCTGGTGTTGGCCTCCGTTTTGGCGGGTATGCATTATGGAATAGAGGCGAAGTGCGAACCTCACGGCGAAATGATACAGGCGGGTGATTTGTTTGAAGATGAATCCATTACCGTGCCATACCGCTGGGACTCGGCGCTAGACAGCTTCAAAGAGGGTAAAGTCCTCGCGCAGTATTTTGGTGAAGAATATTGCAATTTATATGAAAGAGTACGCAGGAGTGAATGTGATCAATTTTATGCCGCGGTGAGCGACATCGATTACGCCTGGTACTTGCGCGCCGTATAGCGGCAGACGCACATCAACTGATTTGAGAGAGAAAACTATGAAAGTGATCGCAACAGACGTCAATGACAACGTCGCCAGAATGAAAGAGATGGTTGCGGAGCAACAAAAAAAGTCGGGCGTGGCAGCTGACCCCTATTTTTACCGCTCCCATGTGACTTATGAACAAGAACTTAGCAATATCATCTTTAAAAGTTGGCTGTACGCTGGGCATATCAGTCAAGTTCCCAATAATGGTGACTATTTTCTGATGGATATTGGCGAAGACTCCATTATCGTCAGCCGCGATCAAAATGGCGAAATCCAGAGCCAGCATAATATCTGTCGCCATCGCGGCGCTCGTGTTTGCGAAGAGCCCAGCGGAAATAGAAAGACCTTTGTCTGTCCCTATCACGGCTGGGTCTACAATACCGATGGATCATTAAAAGCGGCTCGCCATATGGACGCGCTCGAGGGTTTTGACTGCAGTGACTACAACCTTAAAAAGGTAAAGGTGAATGTTTATAAGGGCATGATCTTTATCAACTGCGACATTAACGCGGAAGAATTTTTGCCTTCATTGCAGAAATTGGACATTCCTTTTTCCGGCTATCACATGGAAAATGCCAAAATAGCGCAAAAGAAAACTTATAAAGTTGACGCTAACTGGAAGCTGGTGCTGGAAAATTATCTTGAATGTTATCACTGCGCTACCTCGCACCGACAGTATGCCAAGATGCACACACTCAAAGACTTGGCTTGTAATACGGATTCGCTTAACCAAGCAATGCATGAACGTTCCGCAGAAGCGACCGGCATTGATGGCGTGGCAAATGAGGTGTGGGCGATATATGACGATGCACCGCATTTTGGCGGCTGTGTCTATACCAGTCGCTATGCGTTATACGATGGCTTCAAAACCGGTAGTCAGGACGGCCAGCCTGTTGCTCCTTTGATGGGAGATTTTAAAGGTTATGACGGAGGCGTGGGCGACTACCAGATGGGGCCGCTGACCTTTATGTTGAATTACCCCGATCACTGTGTCTTGTATCGTTTTGTGCCTCGAGGGCTAACAGAAACAGACATGGAAATTATCTGGTTTGTTAATGGTGATGCAGAAGAGGGAGCGGATTACAATCCAGAGAAAGTATCCTGGCTTTGGCACCACACAACATTGGAAGATGAATTTATTATCATGCGAAACAGCGCAGGGGTAAATTCACGTTTCTTCGAACCAGGGCCTTATCACCCCGAGTTTGAAGAGATTTCTATGCAGTTTGTGGCTTGGTATCTCGATGCGTTAGCACGCTAAGGTGACAATGCTGCGCCTCCAAAGTGGAGGCGCAGATTTTTAACTTTCGGCTGAATCTATCTGGCTAATGATGGATTTAGTGAGAGTGTCTGGGTGTTTTGGCAATGATGTTTTTATATTTCACCATGTCATCAAACACCGCGCCGGTATCCATATTGCCGACATTATTCCGGTACGTTTCCTGCCAAAAAGTCTGGTTCTCAGGAATCCCGAAGTTCACCGTTGCTTTCCGTTCTGCCCATTCGTCTTCATCAACCAAAGCCATCACACTGCGGTTTTCCAAATCCACTCGAATGGAGTCTCCCATTTTCAGGTAGGCCAAACCGCCGCCGTCTGCCGCTTCTGGGGAGGCGTTAAGAATGGAGGGGGAGCCCGAGGTTCCGCTTTGACGCCCATCACCCATCGTGGGTAAAGAGTTAATACCTCTTTCCAGCAGTCGACGGGGGGGCTGCATGTTCACAACCTCAGCCGAACCAGGATAACCCTTGGGGCCTACCCCGCGCATCACCAATATGCAGGACTCATCGATATCCAACGTGGGGTCATCAATTGCGGCGTGATAATGCTCCGGACCATCAAACACGATAGCGCGGCCGGTGAACGCCCTGGGGTCGTCAGGGTTTGATAAATAACGGGTATTGAACTCTTCGTTGATTGCGGACACTTTCATAACGGCGGAATCAAATAGATTACCAGAAAGTACCATGAGCCCAGCCTCTTCACAGACGGGTTCTTCAACCGTTTTGATCACCCGGCTATCGATAACGGTGGCAGGGGCGCAGTTTTCGCCAAGGGTTTTCCCGGTCACTGTCATCGCCTGTTCATGCAGGAGGTCTGCTTTGATCAGCTCAGACAAAGTGGCGGGCACACCGCCTGCCTTGTGGAATTCTTCACTTAGATACTCTCCCACAGGTTGGCAGTTAACTAGCTGCGGGACTTTTTGGCCGCAGCGCTGCCAATCATCAAGGCTTAGTTCAACGCCTGCATGTGCGGCAATCGCATTGATGTGAATCGGGGCGTTGGTGGATCCACCGATGGCGGAACACATAACAATCGCGTTTTCAAACGCTTCTTTGCGCAGAATTTTTTCCGGGGTGAGATCTTCCCACACCATCTCTACAATTCGCTTGCCAGTGCGATAGGCCATTTGTGCGCGTTCCCGATAAGGGGCGGGGATTGACGCACAACCAGGCAGCATCATGCCCAGGGATTCAGCCAGAGAGTTCATCGACAAGGCCGTGCCCATGGTATTGCAGTGCCCCGCGGAAGGTGCTGAACCGGCCGCTAATGCCATAAACTCCTCAGTGTTAATTTCACCTTTTGATAATTTCGAGCGGGCCTCCCAGATCACTGTTCCGGACCCAACACATTGGCCAAGGTAATTACCATTAAGCATCGGGCCACCCGACAGGGCAATTGAGGGCAGGTTAGTGCTCGCGGCTCCCATGAGCAGCGCTGGGGTTGTTTTATCGCACCCGGTTGTTAAGACAACGCCATCTAGCGGGTAACCGTGAATAACCTCTATCAGAGACAGGCATTGCAGGTTGCGATCGAGTGCCGCGGTGGGGCGGCGACCGGTCTCCTGAATGGGGTGCACCGGAAATTCCATGGGAATGCCACCGGCATCACGAATGCCTTGTTTAACGCGCTCAGCAAGCTCGATGTGGATTCGATTACAAGGCACAAGATCTGAGCCCGTTTGGGCAATGCCAATAATGGGACGGTCGGATTGCAGCTCTTCCTGGGTGAAACCGTAGTTTAGATAGCGCTCTAAATAAAGTGCTGTCATGCCCGGGTCACTGGGGTTGTTGAACCATTCTCTGCTGCGTAACTCGCTTTTTTTCTTGGCCATTGTTTGCTCAGTATCTTTCAAATTCTAAAAAAGGAAATCTCAATCGCTTGTTGAAATCAGTCACTTGCTGTCTTAAAGGCTGCAATAATGTCTTTGGCGCTGGAGTCAATGTCCGCCAAAGACTTACCTGGTTTGTAAAGCGCCGTGCCCAGACCGAAACCAGTGACTCCTGCGTCCAGATAGGCTTTCATATTGCTATTGTTGATTCCACCGACGGCGAGCAGAGGGCAGGGAGGTAAAACGGCTGCCATTGCCTTAACAACATCCGGTGTAACAATGTTGGCGGGGAAGAATTTGATTGCGTCTGCGCCCGCATTGAGAGCCGAAAACACCTCACTGGGTGTACAACAGCCGGGCATAGAGACCATCTCTAGCTGCTTGGTTTTTCTAATAACATCAGTGTCACAATTTGGCGAGAAAACGAGTCTGCCACCCGCGCGGTGTACCTCTTCAACTTCGTGAACTTGTGTCACGGTGCCCGCACCAATTAGAGCCTGAGCGCCAAATTTATCGGCAATGAGCGCAATTGATTCCAATGCCTGCGGGGAGTTAAGGGGGACTTCGATAATAGTGTAACCCGCATCGATCAAACAGCTTGTCACTGACACCACTTCTTCGGGTGTTATACCTCTGAGAATGGCGACCAGGGGTGTTTGATTTAAATACTTTTCTAATAAATTATTCTGAGTGTTCATTGATCACCTTGTTGGCAATGATGTTTATGCCTTTAATAAATGCGTCGGCGGCGTCGATGGTGCTCGATTCAAAACCGAATTCTTCGGCAGCCAGTTGGTAGAGTGATTGCAGTTCTGGTTTTCCCAAAATAGACAGTTGCCTCTGCTCGGGAAAAAGTGTCATCGCGCCTACAAATTCATGTCCGATAGCGATACCCGAAAGGTAAGCCGCGAGAGAGCCGCCACTCCAAGTGTTGGTCAGCGGGCGAGCGCGTACTGAGAATATGTGGTTCAAAAAACCACCGGGTTGACGGCTGAATTGCAGGCCTTCGACAAAGGCTTGAGGGTCCGGGTTGTTGTCGCTTAGAACAGCACCGATCGAACTTTTTTCTTTTAGTAAGGAAAACATTTCCCCGGTAAAAAACGTCGAAAATGACTGCAGTGACTCTCCCTGGCTCTGGGCCCATTTGCTGTGGGTGCCGGGTAGACAGACCAGAGAGCTGTCCTGTTGATGGTTTGACAGAGCGCCAAACATTTGTACTTCTTCGCCTCGCATCACATCGGCGGCATTGTTTACACCGAGTGTTGCACCGAGTGAACAGACGCCGGGCACAATAAACAGGTTCCAGCCGCGTTGATTGTCAACTGCCTGTAATTGATCTGCCAAGTCAATCGCTTTCAATGGACAGGTTTTGTACTGGGTTTCAAGCCAACCATTTCGGCTGCCTACCATGCCTGCCATGATCACCGGTAAGTGACTTTCTTCTTTTAGCCAATCGCCACATGCCTGTTCCAGAGTCTGTTCAAATCCAGTCCCCTCGTGGGATAAAACGCCTTGTGGCGTTTCGACACTAGCGATGATTTCACCGGCATTACCCAGTAACCAGGCCCTAAATGAGCTGGAACCCCAGTCGACAGCAACAAATTTCATTAAACGCGCCCGGCATCAATGATGAGCGCCTGGCCCGTTATCATGGCTGAGGCTTTTGATGCGAGAAACAGGGCTGAATTAGCGCAGTCCTCTTCTGAAATCGTCGATTTCAGGCATTGCTGCGCGAGACATTCTTCCAGTGCTTCGGGAGTTACCCAGAGGCGTTTTTGGCGCTCAGTCATGACCCAGCCGGGAATCAGGGTATTCACCCTGATATTGTCTGGCCCCAGTTCCCGGGCCAGGGCCTTGCTAAGACCAATGATCGCCGCCTTCGCCGCTACGTAAGCTGGGTAGCCGCTCAGTCCCAGCATGGATGAATTTGATCCCACATTGATAATACTGCCGTGCCCCTTACTTCTCATGGACTCAACCACCGCCTGGGCCGTGAAAAAGTGAGGTCTAAGGTTGGTGTTAAGCGATTGATCCCAGTCGTCTTCGCTGAGGTCATCCAAGGTATGCCGGGTGTCTCTGGCGGCATTGTTGATTAATACGTCTATGCCGCCAAGTTGCTCGGAGGCCGTCTCGATACACGTTTTAAGTGTTTTTATATTATTGATGTCGCACTGTTGGAAGAGCGGCCGCTGACCAGTCTCGTTTTCAATGTCATCACACAGCGCGCCGGCATTCTCGGCGTCAAGAGAGACAAAAGCGACTTTTGCCCCCTGTTTTATGAAAGCACGGACAAATGCCGCTCCAATACCGGAGCCTCCACCTGTGATGAATACAGAAGAACCTTCCAGGTCGGAGTAGTTGCAAAGGGACATAATCGTGTGAGCCTCGTATAAAGATAGTATTTATAGTATAAATAAACTGACATAAAAGCAAACACGGATTTTGCTGGTTTTCTCGGCTTGTATCGCCGCTTGGCTCAATGTTCAGCCAAGCCAATAAACTGGGGCCTTCCGCTGTTTGAGGTAAGAGGCGAATTTGCTTTTTTACTATCTGGATATAGGCTTAGGGAGTTGTCATTTACAAACCACAAGAATGGAATCCAGACTATGTCACTGACTGCACATCAAAAGAACCTAATCCAAGACAGCTTTGCGAAGGTTGAACCTATAGCCGAGCAGGCCGCTGAGATTTTCTATAATAAGTTGTTTGAGTTTGACCCGGCACTGAAACCTCTATTTAAAGGGGATATAAAGAGCCAGGGACGCAAGTTGATGGCGGCATTGAAGCTGGCCGTCAGAGGTCTGGATGATCTTGATAGCCTGGTGCCCGTGCTGCAAAACATGGCCGCCAAACATGTCGAATATGGGGTGAAGGTTGACGATTATACGCCAGTAGGCAACGCCTTGATTCATACTCTTAAAACGGGTTTGGGACCTGCCTTTACGCCTGAATTGAAAGATGCCTGGGTGGAGGTTTATCAAGTCATGGCGACTGTGATGCGAAGTCATGCCTACCCCGATTTCAACCCTGATCAGTATCACAATACCAAAACGTACAACAACTGACGGATAGACAATCCCCCTCACTTCTTTCCGAACACGCAAGTATTGTGTAGCATCTGAGGCTTGTGTCTTCGGAGTTAAAAGATGAAGGGTAGTGCTCTGACCTTATTGCTGGTGGCAATGGGGGGGATGTTGGTTGCTTGTAAATCCGGGCAAATCATTGATGCCCGTCCGCCCGACAGGGCCGATTTTACGGGCGCCTGGGAGATGGACTACAGCCTGAACGACAGTCTGGAGGCCAAGCTGGATCAATATTTCTACCAGGTTCGTCGTGAACTACAGCGCCGTGGGAATCAAACTGAGCTGGAGCGACGACAGGGGCAGGGATATCGTCAGTTGCCCAATGCTAATGACATTATATCGATGGCTCGTTTCGCCGATCAGATTACCCGGACCTCCACCCTGGACATTGAACAAACCTACAACAATGTGAATATTGAGCGGGACGATAGTTTTTCGTTGACCTGTGATTTTGCACGTAACGACTTTGCGCCCTATGAAAACCCTTTTGGCAAAGAGGTGTGTGGTTGGGACGGGCACCAGATGGTGTTTTATTTGAATCTGCCGGGTGGGGTGGGCATTCAGCACAGGCTGACGTTGGGGCCAGAAAAACAAAAACTCAATATCGCAACCACAATCTACAGCGATCAGGTCACCCGACCGTTCACGCTAAACCGTGTTTACATGCGTTTTGATCGTTTGCCGAGTGATTTCCAGTGTCAGCAGACAGTGACAAAAGGCAAGGTTTGCACATTGTCCTCTAGTGCCGTGGAGGACCCGTCGTGATTTGCGGTTTGTTCAGAATTTTGTGTCTGCGTTTCATTGTTGTTGTCGTGGCGGGTCTAATGGGGACCGTAGCAGGCGCTGAAACCGCTCAATCTACCCTCCAATCTACCCCCCGCTTGAATGTAGGTATTGTGGAGTTTGATCCGGGTATCTCTGAGGATACCGCCAGCCATCGACGAGAAAATGTTTTCCCGAATATTCGAAAAGCTGAGGCCCGCTACCTGCCGTTTTTATTGCGCCAGACCTTGATCGAAAGTGATCAGTGGGGTGTGGTTCGAATAATGCCCAAACACTCTGCCAGTGCAGATGTTCTGGTACGGGGAGAGATTTTTCGATCCGATGGCCAGGCTCTCACGCTTCACGTCCGAGTTGAAGATAGCGCGGGCAGAACCTGGCTTAACAAACAATATTCAGGGCTGGCGGAAACCCCGGATGTGGAGGGTGAACGAAAACGAACCGAACCTTTTCAAGCGATCTATAAACAAATTTCACAGGACTTGTTGTCGGCGAGACAGGCGCTAAGTAGCGTTGACCTTGCAGCGATTCCCACTCTCTCGACTCTTCGTTATGGTGTCGAAATAT
>CAJWCA010000069.1 GCA_913020395.1 uncultured Cellvibrionales bacterium
CAATTTGTGACAGAAGATATCTCGGGCAAACGCATCGAAAAGATGCGCGTGAAAGCCTACGTTATAAAAAGGGGTTAACCCGCTTCTCTCGCTCGAGCGCCCGGGCATTACAGGCCCTGCGCTCGCCATTGGAATATTGGCTCCAGTCAGTAATTTCCGCACTGCTGCGAAAGCATCCTATACAGACATCTTCCTCATTGAGCACGCAAACCGAAATACAGGGCGAAGGCACCGGTTTTTCTGCAGCTACTTCTGACATTCGCTGAGTTCCACCTCTTGCAGCTCACTACCGTAGCGCTCCGCGTGTTTAACATAAACCTCCGCATTCAACTTCAACATTTCATGGGTTTCTGGATCGAGCTGCTTCACCACCTTTGCGGGTGAGCCAAGCACCATGGAATTGTCTGGAATAGTTGTTCGCTCAGTGATCAGAGCGTTAGCGCCAACAATACAGTTTTTCCCGATTGAAACGTGGTTCAACACAACGGCACCAATACCAATCAAGGTATTGTCTCCAACGGTGCAACCGTGCAACATGACGTTGTGCCCAACAATGACACCCTTGCCCAATGTCAGGGGAATGCCCGGGTCAGTGTGCAGCACCGCACCATCTTGCACATTGCTTTGCTCACCAATGGTAATAGTGGCATTGTCGCCGCGAATCACCGCGCTAAACCAAACACTGCTTTTGTCTTCCAATACAACGTCGCCAATCAAACTGGCATCTGCTGCTACAAAATGGCCACTACCGCGAAGTTGCGGTTTTTTATCACCCAATTGATAAATCATGATTTTGTCACTCGTTTATTAATGCTTTCAGGTAAATAGTTTTTGAGGTGCGTCACTACTGTCGACCCGGATGCCTGCATCAAACACTCGGTTGAGGAACTCGACCAGAATACCTGCAGTAAACCCCCAGATTTCATAACCCTCGTAGTGGTAGACCGGCGCCCAGAATTCAATGTGCTTGCGCCGAAAAATGTCCGTACGCACTCGCTCGTCACGCAAGAGGTACTCCAGTGGCACACGAAAGATACTGTCAATTTCATCGAAGTTAGGTGTTAGATCAATGTCGGCTGGCACAATGCCCACGATCGGCGTCACTTCAATTTTCCAGCGAGTGAGCACTGCGGGCATACTGCCAAGCACGGTCACCCGTGCGGGGTCCAGCCCAATTTCTTCGTGACTTTCACGCAGTGCGGTCTCCCGAAGAGAGAGATCAATAGCGTCCACTTTGCCTCCGGGAAAAGACACTTCTCCGCTGTGAGTGCTCAGGTGGTCGGCGCGCTGGGTCAGGATCACTTCAGGGTTGTTGCGGTCATCGGTAACTGCCAGCAATACGGCGGCGAGAGGCCAGGTAGGCGCACTGGGCAAGACCTCCTGACTAGGGCCGAACAACTCGGCACGCCCTCTTAATTGTTTTAACATCAACACCTCTACAATTGCAGCGGAAAAACTACCCTAATCCAAGGCCTACGTCCACAGGCTAAGCCTTTAAAAAAAGGATATACTCCTGCCATCGCGATTGAAATAAGCACAGCGCTATTAAAATAAGCACAACTCTATTGAAATGAGCACAACTATGAAATTTTGCAGTCATTGTGGCCAGTCCGTTTCACTGATGATCCCCGAGGGTGACGACAGAAAACGTCATGTGTGTGATGGCTGCGAAACCATTCACTACCAGAACCCGAACATTATCACCGGCTGCCTGCCCATCCATGAGGACCGGGTATTATTGTGTCGCCGGGCCATCGAGCCCCGACACGGCTTCTGGACCCTGCCTGCGGGCTTTATGGAGAACGGAGAGACCACCGAGCAAGGGGCGCTCAGAGAGAGCTGGGAGGAGGCTGAGGCAAGCATTGAGAGCCAGGGGCTCTACACGCTGTTTAATTTGCCGCAAATCAATCAGGTCTACATGTTTTACAGGGGAACACTGAGCGATTTGAAATTTGCCCCCGGCCTGGAGTCGCTGGAGGTTGCACTGTTTGCAGAAGAGGAAATCCCCTGGAAGGAGCTGGCTTTTCCCGTGGTGAAAAAAACCCTGAAACATTACTTCTCAGATAGGACAAACGACCACTTCCCTTTTAGGAGCGAAGATCTGATATACCCCCGACTGGAAGGCCAAAACAAACCCTGATCAAGCTCGGCCACCTCACTCCCTCTTGCAGGCGAAAGGCGGCCGAGTGAAGAGATCAGTCTATTTCAACACGCGTGCATTAATCACATGTTCAACCCGGCAAATAGCCTCTGCAACTTCATCAATCGGGCAGCTTTCTACATCGATAATGTTATAGGCGATGTCGCCACGGCTTTTGTTCACCATGTCGACCACGTTGATGTTGTTGTCAGCCAACACAGACAACACATTACCCAAGACACCCGAAACATTTTCATTGGCAAAGGTCACTCGACAACAACCGCCACTGGCGCGCGGCATTGATACCGCAGGAAAATTAACGGAGTTTTTGATGTTGCCGTTTTCGAGAAAATCCATCAATTGATCGGCGGCCATCACGGCGCAATTCTCTTCTGCCTCTGCAGTACTTGCGCCGATGTGTGGCATCGCGATGACGTCATTACGTGCCAATAGGCATGGCTCCGGAAAATCACAAATATATTGTGACAACTGACCCGCATCCAAACTGCGCACAATGGCCTCAGGATCAACAATGGCGTCACGAGCGAAGTTAACCAGTACCATTCCCTTTTTAGCGGACTGCAAACTTTCATCGTTGATCATGTGGTGGGTAGGCGCAATGGCAGGCACGTGTAAACTCACAAAATCAGCATGGGCCAACAATGCCTGCAGGTTTTCTTTACGTTCAACCTGACTGGGCAATCTCCAGGCGGCATCAACAGACAACGCGGGATCGTAACCCAGAACATTCATGCCCAAGGCCAGGGCCATTTCTGCCACCATTGAACCGATGGCTCCCAGACCTACCACGCCCAATGTGCGACCTTTGAGCTCGTTACCCGCAAAACGTTTCTTCTCTTTTTCCAGCAGCTTCGACATTTCTGCCGCGTCGGTCATTTCGGTTAAGCCTTGAACATAGGCCATTCCGCCACTAATGTCTCTGGAGCCGAGCAGCAAGGCCGCGAGCACCAATTCTTTTACCGCATTAGCATTAGCGCCGGGGGTGTTAAAAACCACCACGCCGCGTTTACTGAAGTCTTCAACCGGCACGTTATTGACACCCGCACCTGCTCTCGCAACGGCGCGAAGAGTCTCGGGCACCTCTTCGCCGTGTAATTTTTGGCTGCGCAACAAATACGCATCGGGGTGTCCAATTTCGCTGGCAACTTCGTAGTGCTCACGGGAAAAGCGTTCCAGCCCTTTAATAGAAATGGCATTGTAAGTTTTGATATTAAACATAATTCATCCTGGTCTCTGTCAGATTAAGGGGCACTCACTTTCTGTTTAGGCAACTACTTGCTCATAAGCCCACGTCAACCAGGGCAAGAGTGCTTCCAGATCGGCCTGTTCAACCGTGGCACCACACCAGATTCGCAAGCCGGCTGGCGCGTCCCGGTAGGCCCCAATATCGTAAGCAACGCCTTCGCTCTCTAATAACTTTGTCATTGCCTTAACCTGTTCGGCACTCGCATCGAGTGTAAAACACACACTAGTGTTTGAGCAGGTGTCGGGGTCTTGCGCCAGAAAGTTAATCCAGCTGTTCTCGGCAACAAAAGACTTCAATACCTCAAGGTTCGCCTCTGACTTTGCGATAGCCGCGTTGACACCACCCAGGCCACTCACCCAATCGAGGGCGTCCAGATAGTCGGCAACGGCCAGCATTGAAGGTGTGTTAATGGTTGCGCCTTTAAAAATACCTTCAACCAACTTGCCGCCTTTTGTCATTCTGAAAATTTTAGGCAAGGGCCAGGCAGGCGTGTAGCTTTCCAAACGTTCAACGGCTCGGGGGCTTAAAATAAGCATGCCATGTGCGCCTTCGCCACCCAGCACTTTTTGCCAACTGAACGTGACAACATCTAATTTTTCCCAGGGCAATTCCATAGCAAAAACGGCAGATGTTGCATCACAAATGGTGAGACCTTCACGGTCGTCGGCAATCCAATCAGCATTTTTTACTTTTACGCCGGATGTCGTACCGTTCCAGGTAAAAACAATATCGTGATTGCTATTGGTTTTTGAGAAGTCTGGCAGCAAGCCATAGTCAGCCTCAAGTGAGGTGACATTCTCTAACTTCAACTGCTTAGTAATATCAGTCAGCCAACCTTTACCAAACGATTCCCATGCCAGAACATCGACAGGACGTTGACCCAGCAGAGACCACAATGCCATTTCAACAGCGCCGGTATCAGAGGCGGGCACAACACCCACGCGGTAACCCTCGGGCAAACCCAGCAGTGCAGCCGTGTCGACACAAGTACGCTCAAGAGCCGCTTTACCTACGGCGGAACGATGAGATCGACCGAGTGTGCTCAGGTCCAAAGATGACACATCGTAGCCCGGGCGTTTGCTACAGGGACCAGAAGAAAAGTTGGGATTGGCGGGTTTTAGCTCAGGTTGCATAACCGTCCTCGGCGTCAGGGAATTAAATTGGGGCCGTGATTATGCCAGCAATGCGGTGCGTGTCATAGCGCCAAGCCGCAGAGTTTCCAATAAGAAAGAGACGTTTACTATGAGACACAATAATAAAATAACTCCGCACGACACAGCAAAATTGGTGTAAAATGTCGAACACACACAAATAGTCTACCCCCAGACTTCCGCTATTCGGACCCACGTATTGAACCTCAATCCTCGACTTCTGTTTATCGCCTTTGCCGCCGTCTGCGCCATGTCGTTGGTACCGGTTTTAGTCAAATCCGTAAACGCCAATGTAGTGACTATTGGCGCAATCCGAATCTCATTTGCACTGATTTTTCTCACACCTGTACTCATTTTTAGTGGAACCCTGAAAGGTTTATCTTTCAAAGACTGGTTAGGTTTGGCCATTGTCGGGCTGATTTTTGGTTCACACTGGTGGACCTATTTTTACGCCATCAAACAATCAAGTGCCGCCATGGGTGCCATTGCACTGTCCACTTATGGCATTCATCTGTTGTTGCTCAACTGGGTATTTAACGCTCAAAGAATCTCTCGACTGGATACAATCGCGGTGGGCACGAGTGTTTTAGGCTGCATTCTTGTTGCGCCCGAATTAAATTTTGATAATCAGATGACCTGGGGATTTTCAGTTGGCGTGATTAGTGGTGTGTTATACGCAATGTTGCCACTTTTGCACCAGCGTATCGCGCACATTCCCACCATGACCCGAAGCTGGGGGCAATTTGCCTTTACCGGTGTTTTCTTTTTGGCGCTGTGGCAGCAATTTGAATGGCCCAGTGCCAATGGGGATTGGTGGCGCCTGGCCGTGATGGGCGTGGTCAGCACACTGATCGGTCATTCACTCTGGGTGAAGGCCAGCACCGAACTACCCGCGGTTGTGACGAGCACGGCCTATTACTTTTACATCCCTATTGCCATGATTCTAAGTTTTGTCTTTTTGGATGAACAGATAACATCCAAAATGATATTAGGCGCCGCACTCATCATTGGCGCCAACATGGCACTGGCCCTGCTGCCCTGGTGGAGCAAACGCCGCCGTAACTTACACTGACAAACAGACCACTCAGCGCCTTGCCTTGGGTTTGTGCCCCCTGGCATTGTCGCCCGAGCGCTGTCCGTCCCGGTGATCCACACGGGGTTTTTTAGGTTTTTTCGCTCGCACAGGTCGCGTATTCAAGCGTGAAGGTGGCAGCTTGTGTACCGGCTCAAAACCCTCTGTCACCTTGCGATCAAGTACTTGTTTGATCAGTCTCTCGATGTCAGACAATAACTTGAACTCTTCAGCGGCCACCAGCGATACCGCCTGCCCGGTGGAACCCGCCCGGCCGGTACGACCAATGCGGTGCACGTAATCCTCGGGCACATTGGGCAAATCAAAGTTCACAACCTGGGGCAGTTGATCAATATCCAAACCCCGCGCCGCAATGTCGGTCGCGACCAGCGCGCGAATGGACCCACTCTTAAAATCGGCCAGCGCCCGCGTTCGTGCTCCCTGGCTTTTATTTCCGTGAATTGCCGCCGCTTTGATGCCGTTGTTTTCAAGAAATTTAGTCAGCTTATTGGCGCCGTGTTTGGTACGTGAAAAAACCAGCACCTGCTCCCACTTTTCTTCCCAAATTAAATGGGCCAACAACGCGGGTTTTTGATTTTTATCAACTGGGCTTACCCATTGTGTGACGGTTCTGGCGGTCGCGTTCCTCGGGCTAACGGAAATCTCAACGGGATCATTTACCAAGCCCTTCGCCAGACTGCGAATATCATCGGAGAAAGTCGCTGAGAACATCAGGTTTTGACGGCGCTTCGGCAGTAACGCCAATATTTTACGAATATCGCGGATAAACCCCATATCCAACATGCGATCGGCTTCATCCAGAATCAGCACTTCCAGCTTGTCAAAACGCACGGCTTTTTGATTATAAAGATCCATTAAACGACCCGGTGTTGCCACCAGGATGTCGGCACCACGACGCAATTTCATCATCTGCGGATTGATCTTTACGCCGCCAAAGACAACTGTGGAATTCAAAGACAGGTTTTTGCCATAGGTTTCAACGCTTTCGGCAACCTGGGCCGCAAGCTCACGGGTGGGTGTCAGCACCAACGCTCTGGCCTGATTGGAAGGTGCACGCGGGCCTTTTGAGAGCAACTCCAGCAGAGGCAGGGTAAACCCAGCCGTCTTGCCGGTGCCCGTCTGGGCGGCGGCCATCACATCTCTGCCTTCGATCACGGCGGGAATGGCCTGGGCCTGAATGGGTGACGGGGTTTCATAACCCTTCTCTTTAACCGCGGCGAGAATGGGGGCAGATAAACCCAGGGAATCAAAACTCATATCATTGTCTTCTGTGTAGGGTGTCCCAGCGGCTCAATCAGCTAGACAGGGCAACTTCTAGAGAGCGCAACTTTGGGGGGCGTGCAGGATACAGCAAATGCGGTCTCCGCGCCATTCAAAGGACACCGAGGCTTTAGCCTGTATACTTCATCTTACAATCATAAAATTCTGGCACACTATGTCTCACGCACAATCCTGGCATTCTCCCGAAGATTCGCAGTCCAATCGATTTCTTGGTGTTTTTCGTTACAGCCGTCGGGCTATAGAGCTGGTTTGGCAAACGTCAAAGCCCCTCACCCTTGCACTGGCGGCCCTGACTCTACTGGCGGGAGTGCTTCCCGCCGGCGCAGCCTATGTGGGCCAGTTAATTGTTGACGGGGTTGTCGCCGCGATGGCGGAAAGACAAGAGCTGGGCAAAGCCAATACAGACCTGGTGCTGGAGTTCCTTATGTTGGAAGCCCTCATTATCGCGGCCATTGCCGCGGTTCAGAGAGGCACCTCTGTTGTTCAATCACTTTTACGCGCCCTGCTGGGCCAGAGAGTGAACGTCATCATTCTGGAAAAAGCACTAACCCTCGAACTGGCACAATTTGAGGATTCGGAGTTTTATGACAAACTCACCCGGGCTCGAAGAGAGGCTTCTTCCAGACCCCTGAGCCTGGTAAAACGCACATTCGATCTCGTGCGAAACACCATCGCGCTCACCAGCTTCGCCGTTCTGCTCTGGCAGTTCTCACCCTGGACCTTAGTGGTTCTGGTGCTGGGTGCCCTGCCAGTGTTTTTGGCGGAAACCAAATTCTCCGGCGATGCCTTTCGCCTATTTCGCTGGCGCTCACCGGAAACCCGCATGCAGATATATTTGGAGACGGTTCTCGCCAGAGAGGACAGCGCCAAAGAGGTACAGCTGTTTCAGCTAGGGCCCCACCTGCTCCAGCGTTATAAAGACATTTTTTCTCGCCTCTATAAGGCCGACAGAGCGCTTACTTTAAGACGAGACAGCTGGGGGTTTGGCCTGGGCCTGATTGGTACGGCCGCATTTTATGGAGCCTATGTCTGGATTGTATTAACAACCGTTGAAGGCACCATAACGCTCGGGCAGATGACGATGTACCTGTTAATTTTTAAACAGGGCCAATCAGCTGTAAGCGATATACTCGGTGCAATCAGTGGCATGTACGAAGACAACCTCTACCTGTCCAACCTCTATGAATACCTGGAACAACCCGTAAATGAAGTTCGCGGGCATATTCAAACGGGCAGCCGGCCAGGTGACGGCATTCGTTTTGAAAATGTCAGTTTTCAATATGAAGGGGCAAAAACCCCGGCAATAAAACAAGTGAGCCTGCATCTAAAGCCAGGCCATAGCCTTGCACTTGTCGGTGAAAATGGATCGGGCAAAACCACTCTCATTAAACTCCTGTCTCGGATTTATAAACCCTCTCAGGGACAAATACTTCTGGACGGTGACGACATTGAGCACTGGGACCCCAACACCTTGCGCAAACGCATTGGTGTGATCTTTCAGGACTTCGTGCGTTTTCAAATGCAAGTGGGTGAAAATATCGGTGCCGGCGATGTAGAACACTTCAACGACGAAATGCGCTGGCAGCAGGCCGCAGAACAGGGAATGGCCGCCCCCTTTATTGAAGCCATGGATAAAAAGTATAACAGCCAGTTGGGCCGCTGGTTCAAAGGTGGCCAGGAACTGTCGGGCGGACAATGGCAGAAAATTGCTCTTGCACGAGCATTTATGCGCAGCCAGGCCGACATTCTGGTGCTGGATGAACCGACGGCGGCAATGGATGCACAGGCGGAGGCCTTGGTCTTTGAGCATTTTCGCCAGCACGCAAAAGACAAAATGGCGATTGTCATCTCTCATCGCTTTTCTACGGTCAGAATGGCCGATCATATCGTTGTTGTTGACGAGGGTGAAATTGTTGAACAGGGCGACCACGAAACATTACTTGCCCTGGACGGACGTTATGCACACCTGTTCAGGCTTCAGGCAGCGGGCTATCAATAGCCCGGGATTTCCCCCACGGTTACAGGGCCGGATCTGGCCAGAGTGGTTCTGAATTTCGTTTAGAGTAGTTGCCAATACATTTTGACAGCCACAGACGAGACCTGACTATGCCAGCATTCACAGTACTACCCATGCCTACAGAACAAGCCCGCGGTTTTCGCAAGGGCCAATTGGACGCCAACCAACAACCCGCTGAACGCGTGCGCCACGGCTTCGGCCCCTGCCGTCACTGCCTGAAACGAATAGAGGACGAGGAAATGCTCGTTCTTTCCTACCGCCCCTTTGAGGCGCTTCAACCCTACGCTGAATCGGGGCCTGTTTTTCTTCACGCCAAAGATTGTACGGCCTACAGCAAAAACGACCGTTTGCCGGATATGTTAGACCACTGGGGGGAGGTAATGATGATCGCCAAGGGCTACAACAAAGACGATCGTATTCGCTACGAAGCGACCGCGGTGGCGCCGGCAAATCAACTAGAAGCGCAATGTCAGACTCTACTGACGGACGAGGAAGTGGCATACGTCCACATCCGGCTTGCCCAAACTAATTGTTATCAATTCAGAGTCGAGCGAGCGGAACAACGCTTATCTCAACCGAAGTTCAGCGGTGTATGAGAAATAAAAATCAATACAACAAATTGTATAATTTGCGCTGGAATTCAACGGCAAGTGAATCGCCCTTGCCCAATGTCGCAAGCACATCCTGATAGGTTTTTTTCGCCGCGCCCTCTGAAAAATTCAGATCTTTGCGCAACAGACCTAACAGCAATTCCAGAGCCTCTCTGTTTTGGCCCGTCTGACTGTACTGCAACGCCAATTGATAGGCCGCATCAACATCATCCGGATTGCCTTCCAGCTGGGCTTCCAACGCCATTATCTCTGGAGACTTTGCCGCTTCACGCTTTAATTCCAACTGAGACATCAGCTGGCTGTATTGTGCATCCTGATCCGCCATTTTGACATTAGCCAAAACACCATCTGCATCGTCACAGCGATTCAATTCGATATAACAATGCGCGAGCACAAAGGCAATGTCTGCCCGCTGAGATGAACCTTCGTAAGCTTCACACAACGGTGCAATGGCATCAGCCATTTTATCTTCAGCCAAAAGCTCCTGCGCTTTGACAAACAGTATGTCCCAGGGTTTGGGTAGATACTTATTCAGCAGCTCCCGCACGGCCTCTTCTGTTTGCGGGCCCGAAAAACCATCAACAGGCTGGCCGTCTTTAAAGATCATTACCGTGGGAAGACCACGCACACCTAACTGCTGTGCGATCCCTTGATTCGCGTCGACATTGACACGGGCCAGGAGAAATTGACCGTTGTATTCTGTGGCCAGGGCATCGAGCAGCGGCATCATCTCTTTGCAAGGCTCACTCCAGTCCGCCCAGAAATCCACCACTACGGGTCTGGTACCAGACTCCTCAACAAGGACCTGCTGCGCATTTTCCTGGGTCACTTCTACAATATGCGGATTCATCATCTTTTCTCAGTCAATTCAATTTGGGTTTCAGCTTACACTTCTGGTCGCATATGAGGGAACAGTAATACGTCGCGAATAGACGGCGCATCGGCAAACAACATCACCAGGCGATCAATCCCGATGCCCTCTCCCGCCGTTGGAGGCATGCCGTACTCCAGTGCACGAACGTAGTCGGCATCATAGTGCATCGCCTCGTCGTCGCCCGCGTCTTTCTCGGCCACCTGAGCCTGAAAACGCTCAGCCTGATCTTCCGCATCGTTCAGCTCAGAAAAGCCGTTGGCAATTTCACGCCCGCCGACAAAAAATTCAAACCGGTCTGTGACAAAAGGGTTGTTGTCATTGCGTCTTGCCAGCGGCGAAACTTCGGTGGGGTATTCGGTAATAAACGTGGGCTGATCCAGACGGTGTTCAACCGTTTTTTCAAAGATCTCAATCTGAATTTTACCCAAGCCATAAAAATCTTTAAGTGGAATTCCCAGGTCTTCCGCTACTTGAGTTGCCGCCTCAAGGGTGTCGATATTTTCCGCTTTCAACGAAGGGTTAAAGTGCAGAATTGAATCAAACACACTCATGCGCTGGAAGGGTTTGCCAAAATCAAACTCACTGCCCTGATAGCTAACCAGCGAACTGCCCAGCAGTTCATCGGTTAATTTCCGCAGCATATCTTCCGTGAGATCCATCAGGTCACGATAGTCGGCATAGGACTGATAGAATTCCAGCATGGTGAATTCAGGGTTGTGACGGGTAGACAAACCTTCGTTACGGAAGTTTCTGTTAATTTCATAAACCCGTTCAAAACCGCCAACAATCAGCCGCTTCAAATAAAGTTCAGGGGCAATACGCAGATACATGTCGATGTCGAGCGCATTGTGGTGAGTGACAAACGGGCGAGCCGTTGCACCGCCGGGAATCACTTGCAACATGGGTGTTTCAACTTCCATGAACGACAACCCGTTCATGTAGGCGCGAATGAAGGTGATCACATCGGAACGCAGCTTAAATGTGTCGCGCACTTCGGGGTTGGCAATCAGGTCCACATAACGCTGGCGATAACGGATTTCCTGATCGGCCAGACCGTGATGTTTATCCGGGAGGGGGCGAAGCGATTTTGTCAGCAACTGATATTCGTCCATGCTGACATATAAATCACCTTTGCCGGATTTGTGCAGCTGGCCTTTTACGCCAACAATATCACCCAAATCCAGAGACTTGGCAAAGGCGCGGGCCTCTTTGGTCACATAGAGCTGAATGCGACCACTGCCGTCTTGCAACTCAATGAACGCACGTCGGTCGCGAATGACACGACCAGCCACTGCGTAGACCAGACCTGCCTCTTCCAACTCTTCTTTGCTCTTCTCGCCATGGGCATCCTGCAGTTCCTGCGCTTTACTGTCAGGACGGAAGCTGTTGGGGAACGCTTGCCCCTCTTCTCGCAGTGCGGCCAGCTTGGCGCGGCGCTCAGCGATTAACTTGTTTTCATCTTGAGGTTGGTCCTGCTGCTCTTGCTTGCTCATAGTTCGGGTTCCAAGGGGAATTACAGGCCGGCCTTCAGGCTGGCTTCAATAAATTGATCGAGATCGCCATCGAGTACATTCTGGCAATTGCTGGTTTGCACACTGGTGCGCAGATCTTTAATACGCTGGTCATCGAGCACGTAGGAGCGAATCTGACTGCCCCAGCCAATGTCGGCCTTACTGTCTTCAAGACTTTGTTGTTCTGCTTTGCGTTTTTGCATTTCCTGTTCATACAAACGCGCGCGAAGCATTTTCCAGGCGTTGTCGCGGTTTTGATGCTGAGATCGCTCGCTTTGACACTCGGCCACAATACCCGTGGGCACGTGTGTTAAGCGCACAGCAGAGTCTGTTTTGTTAACGTGTTGTCCACCCGCACCCGAGGCACGATAGGTATCTGTTCGCACATCAGAAGGGTTGATATCAATTTCGATATTGTCATCAATTTCAGGGGAGACAAACACTGAACAAAATGATGTATGTCGACGACTGCCCGAATCAAAAGGCGACTTGCGCACAAGCCGATGAACGCCGGTTTCTGTACGCAACCAGCCAAAGGCATATTCACCTTCAAAACGAATGGTAGCACTCTTGATACCCGCTACTTCGCCAGAGGAAGCTTCTTCCAGGGTAGTTTTGAAGCCCTTGGCTTCCCCCCAACGCAAATACATGCGCAACACCATTTCCGCCCAATCCTGGGCTTCAGTGCCACCACTGCCAGACTGAATGCCAAGATAGGCATTGTTGGGATCTGTCTCTCCGGAGAACATCCGGCGAAACTCCAGTTTAGCCAATTGTTTGTCGAGCGCCGCAATTTCGGTTTCAACTTCGCCAACGCTTTCTTCGTCATCTTCTTCGACAGCCATATCGAGTAATTCACGGGAATCACTTACCCCCTGATCGAGGTTGTTGATCGTGTTAACAACCGCCTCGAGTGAGGATCGCTCTCGTCCCAGCTGTTGGGCTTTTTCTGGGGTGTCCCAAACACTGGGCTCTCCGAGCTCCAGCTCAACTTCGGTCAGGCGTTCACATTTAAGATCGTAGTCAAAGATACCCCCTAAGAACGTCTGTGCGCTCTTGCAGGTCTTTGAGTTTGTTCACAATTGGATTGATTTCCATCGAATGGTTTCACTATGCGCCTAAAAGCCGCGGATTTTACCCCACAGCGCCGATAAACTCTAGGGGAGAGTCACAAGGGCAGAGTTGGACTTGCGCGCTGAAACATCGCTATAAATCCTTTAAAAACAATGAGATACAATAGGGTCTTGACAAACGAAATTAAAAAACGACAATAAGTAACAAATTGGAAGGAAGTTTAACGCCCATAAAACAAGGATCTGGACGTGGAATACCTCGATTCGAGACACTCAGAATGGATTGGCATGTGGAAGGAATTGGCTTGTAGCGCAGTCAATCAAGGAGACCATATTTGCCTGCACAAACACCATCGCTGGGAATACATGGGCTCTAACAGAGATCACCACAACTTCCGCCACCAACATCACCCCCTCACCGGCAGAATCGAACATATCTATATCGAACGACGAACGCCCATGACCAGCTGGACAAACTGGCCACAGGTGAGTTTTTTGGCGCAACATGCTGAGGTGAACCTGGCGTATTAGAGCCTCAAGCGTTCTGAATCAGTAGCCCTGAACAGGATCTACTGAAAGCGGCACCTCTCCTTCTTCACGAAACAAGCGCACATTCCGAGCCACAACACGGGCCGAACTACTGATCGTGGTGGGCGCCGAAATATGAGGCAAAACCGTAATTTTTGGGTGGCTCCACAAGCTACTCTCCGTGGGCAAAGGCTCTTGCTCAAACACATCCAATACAGCATGTGCCAGGTGACCGTTATCGAGTAGTTCCAACAAACCTTTGTTTTCAACCACCGCGCCCCGGGAAAAATTGATTAAGCGCCCCTCCCGAGGAAGCAGGCCTAGCATTGTTTTGTCCAAAAGGTGTCGAGTATCGCTCGTCAGTGGCAGCAGGTTTACCAAAATATCTGTTTTTGGCAACAAAGCCGCCAGACCTTCTGGCCGTGGCTACTTTCAAAACCGCTGACATCTTTGGCCGTACGGCTCCAACAACACACGCGATAGCCGTGCTGGTGCAATGCATTAGCTGCCGCCATTCCTAGTGTGCCCGCCCCAAGCACACTAACACGTAGCTCCTCAGCGCTGGGACACACCAGTTGCTGCCACTGCCCTTTTTCCTGAAGTCGTGCGTATTCCGGCATTCGTCTGTGTAGATACAGGGTCCAGGCCAATACCGCTTCCGCCATCGTTTTAGTGAGCTGTGGATCGATCAATCTCACCAGCTTGATATGCTCCAGAGGCAGCTGACTTGCCAAGCCCTCGACACCCGCCCACACACTCTGAACCCAGCGGAGCTTGGGGTATCGCGTCAGGGCCTTTGGGTCCGGATTTTCTACTATGGCGATTTCGAGCTCCGCCGCCTGTTGGTCGCTCAACTCTTCGGGCTTAAGGATCAGCTCACCCGGCATTAACTCGTTTAAAAGAGCCAGCCACTCCCGCTGTCGCTCGGTTCCCTCGCTTGTATCGGCGATAAATACAATTGGCTCCATGTTTTGAAAACCTCACTCAATCAAATATAAAAAGGGCCACTCGTTAACGCGAGTGACCCTTTTCGAATTCAGCCCAGTAGAAAATTTCTGTGCCTATGGCATATCGTCAAGCTCGGCACCTTCTTTCACTGGCTCCATCAAATCTTCTTTAGTCACACCCATTAATAGCAGTACGTTGGCTGCAACATAAATCGAAGAATAAGTACCCACCACGATACCAATGATCAACGCAGTTGCGAACCCGTGAATGAGTTCGCCACCCACAAAAAACAGCGCCAACAACACTAACATCGTCGTAAACGATGTGACCATGGTTCGACCGAGTGTTTGACTCAAAGACATGTTAATCACCTCGAGTGCATCGGCTTTACGCAACTTACGGAAGTTCTCCCGAATGCGATCCGATACAACAATGGTGTCATTCAAAGAGTAACCGATCACCGCCAGCACGGCGGCCAGCACGGTTAGGTCGAAGTCCAGTTTCAGAATCGAAAAGGCACCCAGCACAATAACAACGTCGTGCGCCAAAGCCGCCACCGCACCCACTGAAAACTTCATCTGGAAACGCATTGCAACATAGACCATGACAACCGCAAGGGCGAACAACATGCCCAAACCACCATCATCACGTAACTCCTCACCCACCTGAGGACCCACAAATTCACTGCGACGCAGTTCAACACCGGTGTTTGCATCCGCAGCCAGCGCCTGTACCAGGTTTGCCGTAAAGGCTTCACCCAAACTATTTTCAGTCAGTACCAGCGAAGTATTGCCTTCTTGCTCCAGCTTGACTGCACCGTAAATGCTGGCGGGAAACAAAGCGGCTAAATTTGCACCGGCGGCATTCTCCACGTTTAACTGTGTTGAGAAATCGCCCTTGTCTTTATCAACGGTTTTCTCAATCGTAACAATCGCGCCGGGGGCTTGACGTGTAATCTCAGCAGTTATCGCTGTAAAAGCAATGTCCTGCAACGAACCTTGGGTGCGCACCAAGACATCTGTATCGGAGCCAAAGAAGACCGCCACAGAGTTTTCTAGCCCTTCTTCTTTCAGCACACGCCGGACTGCATTTAAATCCGCTGGCTGCTCGTAACCGACTTCAACCTGAGTGCCGCCGGTAAAATCGAGGCCAAACTGCAGGCCATTGATCGCCAGGGACGCAATAGAGCCCAACAAAAGCAGCAGAGAAAACATTGCCGCCACTTTGCGCTGGCCCATAAAATTAATGATTTTTATTTCTTTTGTCATGATAGTTATCTCGTTGATCCTGTTGCCATCAAATCCAGACTTTTGTAATTTTACGGCCGCCGTAGACCAGGTTAGCCAATGATCGTGTGCCCACAATGGCCGTAAACATAGAGGTCAAAATACCGATAGACAGCGTCACGGCAAAACCCTGAACCGGCCCAGAACCAATGCCATAAAGAATCACGGCAACAATCAGGGTGGTTAAGTTGGCATCCAGAATCGTTGTGAACGCGCGCTCGAAGCCGGCATTAATGGCCGACTGCGGTGGCAGACCATTAGCCAGCTCTTCTTTAATGCGCGAGAAAATAAGTACGTTGGCGTCCACCGCCATGCCGACCGTCAAGACGATACCGGCAATACCCGGCAAGGTGAGTGTTGCACCCAGGATCGACATTGCACCGGTCAACAAAATCAAGTTTAAACACAGGGCGACATTGGCCAATAAACCAAAAACCTTATAAAACAGCACCATGAAAATCAGTACCAAAGCCAAACCGACCTGAACCGAGAACACCCCCAATTCAATATTTTCAGCACCCAAAGATGGGCCAATCGTTCGCTCTTCAACAAAGTACATGGGGGCTGCAAGGGCACCGGCTCTTAACAACAGGGCCAGCTCCGAGGCTTCCGCCGGGTTGTCTAAACCCGTAATGCGGAACGAAACACCCAGGGCACTTTGAATAGTGGCCAGGCTGATCACTTTCTTTTCAACAGTCTGAACAGGCACACGTATAATTTCGCCGTTTTCATCCTGCTGCTCTCGCAGGCGAGTTTTGTATTCGATGAACAAAATGCCCATGCCGCGTTTAATATTATTGCGAGTGGCGCGGTGCATTTTTGTGCCGCCCGGACCATCCAAGGTAATGTTAACTTGGGGCTGGCTGGTTTCAGGATCAAAGCTGCTTTTTGCGTCGGCCACATGATCACCCGATACAATTAGCTTTTTCTCCAGTATGGCATTGCCACGCTGTCTTTGTTGCAGCTCACTGCGAAATTCAAAAGACTCCCGAGTTGAGCTCAGGGCATCGGCACGCG
>CAJWCA010000070.1 GCA_913020395.1 uncultured Cellvibrionales bacterium
GGGCAGATAGCTCTTGATAAAACCCAAACCTTGACCGCACTAACCGATGACCAGTTGATCGCTGGCGAGGCATCGAAATACTGCCCATCGATAAGATATTGGAATTGTATATTCTCTATGCCTGCAATTAACTCCTCGCGCCTGCGCTTGCCCGTCGCGGTGAGTCTTTTACGAAACAGGGCGGGAATCCTCTCTCCCTGACACCGACGATTAGTTAAACCGACATAATAGGCATGAATCTTTAATGGGTAATCCAGTGCGGTGAACACATCCAGCTCATTTCTATCTGCCAATTTATCGCGACCGCGGAATAGCTTCGCCTCAGACATCCCCCCACGCAAGTAAATACCCCCATCACGATATTGCCGGCCCGCAACAGCCTTTCCAGCAATGCCGATTGGCAGCGATGTCACATGACGACTCAGTAATATATCCCCCCGAAGATAATCTGACCCTGAGATACAGTTATAGTCGACAGCTGAATCATTAAATCCCAATAAAGGGCGATCTATCATCTTAGCCCAGCTCGCCACATTTAATTCACAACGAGGGTTTGGCTCGACCGTACTTAAGGTTCCTCCTACCCCAAGCCCTGTGCCTTCTCCTGAAGACGCGGTAAAAAGACCCCAATAGCCTGCGCGCCGAATATCCGAGGCAATTAAATCCAGAGCAAAATGCCCGCCTTCCATGATTCGCGCTAAGGTTTGAGAGACACGATAATGTTGACCCGCTGCCAAAACCGCCTGAACAATGGAGGCGGCGAGAATCAAACCCAAAGTCAGCGCAATCATCAATTCGATCAAGCTATATCCAAAAGTATTCCAGCGTTTCATTTAACGAACCCCCAAGCGCATTTGCCAGCAGGCATAACGCTCAAATCCACTGATAGAACAGGCCAATAATTGTTCATGAGGGCGGTCTACATGCCAGTAAAGAGTAATGATGAACTCACGCAGGTCGGACGAGGTTTTTCCGCCAGGCGTCACACGCCTCAGCGTTCCGCCCGCGAAGCCCGGTAGAGACTCTCGACTGAGCGTGATCCACTCAGCCATGTCTTCATAAGCCCGCTGCTCAACAGTGCATGCCTGAGTCTGACAAACGGGAGCGGCATGCCATTGATCGGGCTCCCCCGGACCAAACTCGTCGGTACTGATGTAGTGGGCTCCCCCAGGGTTCGCATTGATTCGCTCGGCCAAATTGTGGCCTAGCAGTGCTGCCCGCCCTTCACTGGATGCGATTTGAAGAAATCGTAATGCATTGACCTGCACTGACAACAAACCCAAATACCCTACGGCTACAATTGCCATTGCGACCAAGACTTCCAGCAAAGTGAAGCCCTTTTGCCGCTTGCGAGAGCCCACCCGTATCAACTCCATGACTGCCATCACCCCACAACTCCTTTCAACGCAAGATTCTTAGGGCCCTACACTCTTGCCTGGCTATTGTTAAAATCGAACCTATGAACGACACTTTACGAAAGAAAGAAAATTGATGCTTCCAGATCCTGATAAGCGGTTATAATTTCCGATGAACGGGCAGCTTGGGCAAAGTGGAATCCCATTACGCTGGCAAACAGTGATATTCTCCAGACATACAAAACGGCGAGAGATATTGAATTTGAGCACTTTCACACGGAGCCTGAAGTGAATTCCGCACGGATCTTGGGTCAGCTATCTAAGCACCTGATTTTATTGAGCCTTTTGGTGGCGGTCAGCTATTTCGTCGTAGCCGTATCCAGTGAATACCTCTCTATACCTCCGGGTTTTACCAACCCCATCTGGCCCTCGGCAGGAGTGGCACTCGTTTACGCTCTGGGATATGGCAACCGGGCTCTTCCCGGCGTTTTTCTCGGGGCCATGGGTTACAGCTTGTATGCGAGCCTGGACTATGGCATTGACGCCACGGCCATGATCTCCGCCCTATTGGTTTCCCTGGGAATTTGCCTTCAGGTCTATGTCAGCCGGAAATTGATCTTCCCTTTCCTTGCTAAAACCCAAGTACTGCTTCGAGAGCGTGACATTTTCCGCTTGTTAATGTGGGCTGGGCCCATTAGTTGTTTGATATCAGCCAGTGTCGCCACTCTCACTTTCGGTGGCATCTCTATGTTGTCGCTTGAAGACGCTCCAAGGCACTGGTTCACCTGGTGGGTCGGCGATAGCATCGGCGTACTTATCATACTGCCCCTCTACTTGTTACTTCTCTACAGCGGCAATAAATACAAGGCGGTTCAATCCCTGCGTATTGTGGGGCCTTACTTTTTCTTGTTTTTACTCATCATGGCGATGTTTGACTTCGCCCGATCAATAGAGTTTGAAAAAAGTGAAAGACGAATCGTTCAACAAAGTAAACTGTTCACGCTAGCCATTAACACACATATCAAAAATATGGCGAACAGCGTGCAGGGCTTACACGCCCTTACCCAGACGCGTGACAAACTTCAATATCGGGAGTTCAAGTTATACGCGGAAGGCATCGCCCCCGCCTATCCGAGCTTACGGGCTTTAGAATGGATACCCCGTGTTGAACTCAACGGGCGTGCTATGGTTGAAGACCAGCTAAGAGCAATAGATCAGGCATCAATTGGTATTACAGAGCGCAACCATCGCGGGCAGCTAGTGCCCGCCGACATGCGCGAGGAATATTTGCCGGTCGTTTTTGTCAGCCCTTTAGAGAGCAACAAACAAGCGCTGGGTTATGATCTCGCCTCTCAGGCCACTCGCAAAGCTGCCTTGACCACCGCGGCACAAACAGGAAAAGCCATAGCTACAGGCAGGATTCAACTGGTACAAGAACAGGAAGGTAATAAACGCTACGGCTTTTTACTAATGAAACCTGTTTACAGTACGGTCGATCAAGTATCAGTCACCAAAGGGTTTGTATTAGGTGTATTCGACATAGACACTCTCGTGGAAGGTGCACTAAAAGGGCTGAACAGTGGCTCTTACGAGGTTGAATTGGTTGATATCACCCATCCCGACAATCCCGAATGGCTCTACGGCCGATCCGAGCAGACTCTGGATGACGTTGTTTACCAGCAAGAGATCGAGATCGGGTCTCGAACATGGGCCTTAAAAATAAAACCTCCTCACAGCCTGCTGGTTGCCGAACAACATTGGGGGATCTGGTTAGGGCTTATTGGTGGTTTGCTGTTGCTCAGCCTCACAGGGGTCTACTTATTAACGGTACATGGCAAGTCCACCGCGATACGCCGACAAGTCATAAACAAGACCCGGGAACTCAAGGTTGCCAAGAACAGCGCTGAATCTGCCAATCGCGCCAAAAGTAATTTTCTGGCCAGCATGTCTCATGAATTGCGCACCCCCTTAAACTCCATCATTGGTTTTACCAAACGCATTCTCACCAGAGCGGGTGAAGACTTTGACCCACGCACCCGGGATGCCCTGGAAATTGTTCATCAAAATGGTTTGCACTTATTGTCTCTCATTACTGACATTCTCGACTTATCGAAAATCGAAGCCGGGAAGATGGAGATTCATTGCGATGTTGTCTCCCTTGAAGATGTGACACAGCAATTAAATCAACAACTCTCGACGCTCATTCCTGTAGACAAGGATCAGGAAATCATCATAAACCTGAACACGGAAGCTTGTTTTGCAGACCGGAAGCGACTCTTGCAGATTCTGATTAATCTACTGTCTAACGCGATTAAATACAGTAAGGAAGGCGCAATCACCTTAACAATTGACGCCGAAAGCTGGAAAGGTCGCCCCGGCATACAATTTATCGTTGAAGATCACGGTAACGGTATTAAAGCCGAAGACATACCCAAGCTGTTCCAGAAATTCAGTCAGATTGATAAAGAGACGGGCTCAAACATTGAGGGTACCGGACTGGGACTGGTGATGGTAAAAGAACTGGTGGAATTACATAAGGGAATGGTTACCGTTGACAGCGTCTGGCAGCAAGGCAGTACATTCAGCTTTTGGCTGCCAAATAACCATTAAAAATAATCGTTAAAATTTTTCAGCTATCGACCCAACCAGGAAATCAATATGAAAATTGCGAAACCTTTACTCGGCCTGCTAGTGGCCCTAGTTGTTATCATTGCCGTATTTGCCACCATTGGTTTAAACAATCTTAATCAGTTGATCAAAGTGGCCGTTGAAACAGCAGGCAGCGAGGCGACCCAAACGGCAGTCACACTCAACAAAGCCGACATTACTCTCAGCGAAGGAAAAGGAGAGTTACTCGGCCTGACGGTAGCTAACCCTGAAGGTTATAACAGCGATTACGTTTTTTCGATGGATCGGGTCGCCATCGAGATTGACACAAGTTCGGTCACTGAAAATGTATTGGTCATTCGTGACATTACCATTGATGGCGCCGCCTTAATTGCAGAAATCAAGGAAAACACCGACAGCAATCTGCAGGAAATACTCGATACGCTCAAAGCGGGATCTGCAAACCAGTCCAACACGGACGCCAACTCAACTTACGAAGGCAGTGACGTCAGACTCATGGCAGAGCGTGTGCGCATACTCAATACGTCTGCGCGCATTATTCTTGCGCAAGAGGGAGAAAAAACACTGACACTACCCGATATTGACTTGAAAGATATCGGCGACAAAACACAAGGGCTTACCCCCGAACAGCTGTCACAGGCGCTGATCAAACCCATCGTTGATCAGGCCAGGAAACAGGTCAATAAGGCTTTAAAAGCAGAAGCGACAAATCGTCTCAAAGAGAAACTAGCTGAAAAGCTGTCTGATGAAGACAATCAAAAACTAGACAAACTAAAGTCGCTCTTTGGAAAATAACGCCCGCCCCTTCAGCTCGCTCTAGCCGCCAGGTGCTGGAGCGGTTTGAATTCGATAACACGGGGAATAAGCGGTGCCAGGCAGCTTCATTCGCCCCTGATCCACAAACTGTTCCAGCAATTTATCCATTCTCTCCATCAACTCCGGCTCGCCGGAGAGTAAAAATGGCCCTAGCTTGGCCACCGCCGCCATGGCTTCGGGTTTTATATTGCCCGCGACAATGCCGGAGAAGGCACGCCGTAAATCTGCGGCCAGCTCCCCTTGCTCTGCATCGTGAAAAAGACGCAACGCGCCCATGCTTTCATGTGTTGGCTCAAAGGGAAGCTGTAGGCTTTCATCGATATTAATCGACCAATTATAATGATAGGCATCACCGACACTTTTCCTAAAATCACGCACACTCGCCACACCTGCACGCATGATTTTGGCGACTTTGACCGGATCATCAATCACAATTTCGTAACACGCCTGCGCTTCAGGCCCCAGGGTTGCACCAATAAAATCATCCAGCACATTAAAATAATCCGCGGCCGATTGCGGCCCCGTTAACACGATAGGCAACACCTGATCTTTGTTCCGCTTGTCTAACTTAACGCCCAGTATGTACAAAAGCTCTTCGGCAGTACCCGCGCCCCCCGGGAAAATGATAATGCCGTGAGACAAACGGACAAACGCTTCCAGGCGCTTCTCGATGTCGGGCAAAATAATCAATTGATTCACAATCGCATTGGGCGGCTCGGCCGCAATAATGCCGGGCTCAGTCAAGCCAATATAATTCTTTCGATAGGTACGCTGTTTGGCGTGCCCTATCGTGGCCCCTTTCATGGGACCCTTCATTGCCCCGGGCCCACAGCCGGTGCAGATATTCATTCCCCTGAGCCCCAGGCGATAACCCACCAATTTGGTGTAATCGTATTCAGGCCCAACAATAGAATGGCCGCCCCAACAAACCAACAGGCAAGGCTCTTCTTCCGGATCAATCACCTGGGCATTGCGAACCAGATCGAATACCAGGTTTGTGGCTTCCGGGCCTGAGCTACCACGCAACAAGGTATCGTCATATTTAACCGCAACAAATAAAATATCTCGCAATACCGCAAACAAATGCTCTCGGATACCCTGTATCAGTTCACCATCTACAAAGGCCTGATCGGGTGGATTGATTAAGCGCAGTTTGACGCCACGCTCCCTTTGTAACACCTCCACCTCAAAAGACCGGTGCTGACTCAATATTGCCTCGACGTCATCGGTATTACTTCCCGAGCTTAAAACGGCCAGGGCACACTGACGAAATAATTGATACAAGGGACTCGACGAGGACTGTTTTAACAGGCTCACCTCTTGTTGAGATAAAAGGTTCATCGAGCCTGTAGGGTTAAGTTCAACTTTGCGCACAGAAGGGTCCTTTCCTGTTACTTGAATTTTTCAGAGCCTTGGGTTTATACCAAGGCCTGAATCATACCCTTTCTGGCCAAACCTGCGGTTCTTTCGAACCACTTCAGGTCAATGGTGACGAGACACTTGTAGGGTATGTCGTGTTTTCAAACAGTCACCCTGCGCAGAAGCCAGTTTCGCCAGTGGTATCTGAAGTATAGGAAGACGATTTTTTATGGCAAGGGTTCTGGGTGCAGGCGCAGCATCCAGGGTCGCCAGCACTTCATGCAAGTTAATTCTCGACTGCCAGCTCGCCTCCACACGCATGACCTGGCCGTAGGAATAACATTTTCGTAATTGCTCAATGGCCTCCATGCCCAATTCGGCCCGGTCTGCCTCCAATACACGCCCAACGGATCTACGCAGTGCTTTGTTATAATCCTGGCTCAACAACACCTGAATCGGGTGGCCCGCAATCCAGGGCCAGCGCTCCAAGGCGTCCAGTAGATTGGCATTCAATCGACCAGCAGGCATCAGGCGACGCAGTATGTGTGGTCTCGAGAACAGCTGGCGAAGTGAGCCACGACTATTCACTGCCAGCGCATCAGCCGCCAATACGCGCACCATTCTCAGGGCCAGTCGACTGTTGTCCAGCCCCATCATCGCCATAAGGTCAGCCGGCGTGGCCCTCAGGCCTCTGCGCATCTGGCAGGCAGAAAGCCCTTTGACGTCACAGTAATCAAGCCACATGTGAAGTAAGTTAGCATTCACCAACAGCAGTGAAAGAGCCGATTCATTACTGGCACATAAAGCCATGATTTCAAGCTGGCGGCTCTGAAGGCCACGGAGGCTGTCGAGTACCCCTTGCGGGAATGTGTTTTGCCAGGCCTCAATGGCCGGGTGGACCTGCTCCGCCAGAAGGTCCAATCGAGTATCGGCCAGGGCCAAATTATCCTCTTTACCAAATAGGTAATCCCGTGCCGTCAAACCCTTGCTCCAGCCACCGATGATTTGCTGGCAAGAGACACCAAGCTCCTCGGTCCAATCGACCAATAGACTTTGATGTTCCGCGTTCCAAAAAAATCTGTCATTGATTGTTTTCATAATGGCTGCCTTTTGTCGTCGAGCGTGTTGTCGCTATGTTCATGGGCCAGTCATGTGGCTGGATTTCTTAATCACTATAGAGTAAATTTCGAATACATGTAGTCATTGGCTACATACGCATGTCGCCTTTTCAAGCAGACACAGGCGCAGAGCGTTTTGACAAAAATCGAGAATTGACCACAGATCACAAAACCGGAGACCCACTATGAGCAAACAATGGCCTTTTCGCTGGGACCTGCTGTTGCGCTATCGTTTGATTGAGATCGTCGCCCAGTGGGAGGGTAGACTGACAACCAACCACCTCTGTAACAGCTTTGGTATTGGCCGCCAGCAGGCATCAAAGGACATCAACGCCTACATCGCGGATATTGGCCCCGGCAATCTGGAATATGATCGGCAACTCAGGGGTTACAAACCCACGGCCCAGTTCAAACCGGTGCTCAGTTCAGGTATTGCCGATGAATACCTTCATGTGCTCGACCGCAATCAGGATATCAGCCACACCTTTGAAGGGCTGGATTTAGGCGCGGCACACACGGAGATTCTCCAAGTGCCAACCAGGACCGTGGATCCCCTAATACTGCGAGCCATCATTCAAGCGTGCCGTGAGCAGAAACGGCTTGAGATTGCCTACCTGTCACTGACCAACCCGGAGGCGGAAGAACGCATCATTAACCCCCACACACTGGTATTCACCGGTCTGCGTTGGCATGTACGTGCCTATTGTGAAAAAAACCGCAGCTTCAGGGATTTTGTACTGAGTCGGTTTCGCGGTGTGCCGGAGATTATGGACAAAGCACTCGCCTCTGCCGATATGGATGAACGCTGGCACACCCGGGTCGACATCCAACTGACCCCGGATACGCGACTGTCAGAAGCCCAGCAAGCGGTCATTGCCTCTGACTACGGAATGCACGACATGCAGCTCAATATCAGCGTCCGGGCTTCACTGGTGGAATATGCACTACAAGCGCTCAATGTTGACCCGCGCAAGATCGAGGCAAAACCGGAGGCTCAACAAATAGTGGTTAAAAACCTGGCGGAAATAGAGAAGTGGCTGTTCTAGCACTTCCCTCAACTTGACCCGCCTGTCTATTTCAATATTTTTTGAAACTCTGAGCTGGCCGCAACCACTCCCTGATTAACAAAGGCCTCGTGATTGCGTTCCACATCTTGCAGCTGGTAGGCGTAGTTAACCAGAATGCCTGCCGATTGCTGAATGCCGTTATCCGAGGAATCGCCCTGCCAGTTCAAGCGGGCGATCTGGGCGCCATTGCCCAAGTGAAAACGTGCGACCGGATCGGCGGGGAGAGATTTTCTTTTCACCTGAGACAGGTAGTGTGCACAAAGTTTCATCAGCACAGGTTCCAGTGCATTGACACAGGCGGGATCATTAATCCAAGCGGCAGAATCCAGCATGCCCAACAAACGTTTCCCCTCTTCGGATACAAAGTCTGGCAAGGCATCTGCTCTCGCCTTTTTAAGCCAGCGCATAAAACCGGGGATGGGTGAGAGTGTGGCAAACTGCTTGAGCTGCGGGAATTCGTTGCGAAGCTCCATGACCACCTGCTTGATCAAAAAGTTACCAAACGATATCCCCTTTAAGCCCTCCTGACAGTTACTGATTGAATAGAAAATTGCTGTATCAAACTCTTCTGTTACTTCAGCGCTTTCATCATCGCGGGCCTGCAACAACACTTGAACATTTCTCGCGATACCTTTAACCAGCGCCACTTCCACAAAAATTAAGGGTTCATCTTCCAGAGCAGGATGGAAAAAAGCAAAACAGCGCCGGTCATCGGCCAGACGACGACGCAAGTCGTCCCAGCCCTCCATTTCGTGCACCGCTTCATAGGCAATGAGTTTTTCAAGAATATGTGCGGGGGTTTTCCAACTGATTTGCTCAAGGGTTAAAAAACCCCGGTTAAACCAAGAGAACATCAGGTGTTTAAGATCGGAGTCAACGTCTCGTAGTGCATCATTTTCCGGCAAAAGACCCAACAAGTCTTTGCGCATTTGAATCAGTGTTGCCGTGCCCTCCGGCGCCATATTGATTCGTCGAAACAAGTTCTGCCGACGGGCTTCAATAACATGACTCAGGGCTTTGTAACTTGCTCGGTCCGGCGTCTGCTTATATTGTTCGGCCGCCTCAATAATGGCCGCCGGGTCCGGACTGTAATCAGTCACCAGCAGCTCAAAAAAATCTTTTTTGCCCTCGGCGCTCAATGCTCGGTAGGCCTTCACCACACCGTGTGCAATTGCGGTACCCATCGCCTCCCCTTTGCTGGTGCACAACTCCCGGCAAAGTATGGTAATGGCTTCGTCTTTTTCTTGACGGCTTTCAACCCGAGACAATAGTTCGCGACCCGCATCGGCGATAGAACTTACCCATTGATTAAATTTGATCATTGAACCCCGGTATTCCTCATTTGGTATTTTGACGTGTCTACGCCTCGCCCCCTGAAGTGGGACCAAGTCGCCTAATCGACCGAAATTGTAGCTATTTACCGACATCTAGGCAAAACCCCCTGCAAATAAAGCGACTTTCGACTTATAATCGACTTTTCTCAGGCGATCCCTGTCTAATATCAACAAAATAACTAGCGATCCTTCAATGGCCAAACTTTATTTCTACTACTCCGCGATGAATGCGGGCAAATCAACCACATTGTTACAGTCCAGTTTTAACTATCAGGAACGCGGCATGAACACCCTGCTGCTGACCGCGGCGCTGGATGACCGCTATAAAACCGGGGCGATCAATAGTCGCCTGGGCATAGACTCGAACGCGGTCGCCTTTCAAGGCGACATGGACCTTTTCTCCTATGTGGCGACAGACATGAAAGACCGCCCGCTGCATTGCGTTCTGGTAGATGAAGCACAATTTTTGAGCAAACAGCAGGTTTTCCAGTTAGCGGCTGTGGCCGACTCCCTGAAGGTGCCCGTGCTGTGTTATGGACTGCGGACCGATTTCCAGGCCAACCTGTTTGAAGGCAGCCAGTGGTTACTGGCCATCGCCGATGAACTTAATGAGTTAAAGACGATCTGTAACTGTGGCAGCAAAGCCACCATGAACCTGCGCATTGACGAAAACGGCAAAGCCGTCACTAAAGGCGAATCTATCGAAATTGGTGGCAATGAGCGCTACGTTGCAATGTGTCGCAAACATTTTGTTGAAAAAACCGGCTGGCAAGGCTGAAGCACACCGCCAGGCAAACGCCTGGCTTGTCGCCCTCCCTTGAGTCAACTAGTCTTGAAGAACCGTTTCGCCAAAAATAAGGACAAAGTTTATGAGTGAACGAAAAATCCGTCTGGGGCTGATGGGCTTTGGCCTGATTGGGCGTCAACTTTATCAATTAGCGCTCAGCAGTGATGACATCGAAATTGTTGCCATTTCAGACATTGGCAAACCTGAAATTCTTCACTATCTGCTGAGTTCCGGCAACGAAGAACTCGCCTCTTCCCTGACGCTTGAGGGAAACTATCTGGTCAGCCCCAAATTCCGCACCAGAATGATGCAAGCAGATACACCCGCGGAAGTGCCATGGGACTTATCGGGTGTTGATTGCGTGGTCGATGCGACAGGCAAATTCCAATCCCGCGATGACATGAGTGCGCACCTGGGCAATGGCGCCAAGCGAGTGGTGCTGTCAACGTTGCCAAGTGACTATATTGACCGCTTAATTCTATCCGGCATTAATACCGAGCAGGCAAAAGCCTCAGACCAAATGATCTCTGCCGGTTCAGCAACCACCACAGCATTTGCATTGGTGCTCAAGATTCTGGGGGAAAAATTTGCCATCGATTACGCCAGCATGACCTCGGTTCACGCCTACACCAGTGACCAGCCACTGCAGGACTACGCGGGCAAGGACTTCAGGCGCAGCCGGTCTGCCGCAGAAAACATTATTCCCAACACCATTGAGTCTGCCCCCTGGGTTGAAAAGGTGATGCCAGAGTTTGAAGGCAAACTTAGCGCCTATGCATTGAATGTACCCGTTCAGAAAGGCTCACTACTGGATTTGAACATTGTCTTTAAAGACAAAGGCGTGAGCGCAGACGACATTAACAGCGCCATGCTCGCAGCAAAAGACGCCTACCCGGGACTCATTGACGTGACCGAAGACCCCATTGTCTCTTCCGATGTGATTGGCAACTGCCACTCTTTGTTATTCGACATGAAAGGCACCCTGAAAGGCGGTGGACGCATGATAAAAACCCTGGCCTGGTATGAGAGTTTGGGTCACGCCAGCCGAATTCTGGATGTAGTTCGTCATTACGATGCGCTCGATCAAGGAGGTGCAGCATGAGAGTAGCTATTAATGGTTTTGGACGCATTGGCCGCTCGGTCTTTCGCATATTAGACGAGCGCACCGACATTGACGTGGTTGCCATCAACGACCTGGGCGATCACGCAGCGTTGCGTTACCTGCTGAACTACGACACGGTGATGGGGCCCTTCGGAAAAGAGCTGACCCTTGAAGATGATTGTTTAACCACACCGAATTCAAAAGTAAAACTACTTAAAGAACGAGACCCATCCAAACTGCCCTGGGCAGACCTGGGTGTTGATGTGGTGGTTGAATCAACCGGCGTATTCCGCGGTCGAGATGAAGTGGCCATGCACATTACCGCAGGTGCCAAAAAAGCCATTCTAACGGTGCCGGCTAAAGACGCCATCGACTACACGGTGGTATTGGGTGTAAATGAAGACGGCCTGCAAGCCGATCACCAAATCATTTCAAATGCGAGTTGCACCACCAATTGCCTGGCACCAATGGCCAAGGTATTGAACGACTCCTTTGGCATTGTAGAAGGGGTTATTAACACTGTACACGCCTACACCAACGACCAAAGGCTGGCCGATGTTCCCCACTCTGACTGGAGGCGCTCCCGTGCTGCGGCAGAAAATATTATTCCCACATCCACCGGTGCAGCCAAAGCGGTGGGAGAAGTGTTGCCTGTATTAAAAGGCAAACTCGACGGTATTGCCGCACGAGTGCCGGTGCCCGATGGATCAGTGGTCGATTTGTTTGTGGAATTGGCAGTGGATGTTACGGTAGATGATATTCATGCCGCCGTGAGAGAAGCCGCAGACTCTGAACGTTTTAAAGACATTCTGCAGTTTATGGATACCCCTGTGGTTTCTTCAGATATCATTGGCAATCGCCATTCATCAATCTACGATTCGGCATTCACCACCGTGACCGGTAAACGCTTTGTTAAAGCCTTCAACTGGTATGACAATGAGTGGGGATATTCCAACCGGGTTTGCGATCTGATCAGTAGACTGGGAAAGCAATAAAACGTTGACACCTTAACCCTCTGCGCCACACAGCGCAGAGGGTGAGTTACTCATTCAAGCACTCGCCTCCCAAATCACTTCACTCGAAAATTCTTGATGCAGGTAATCGCCATAGCGCTCCTCCAGTTTGTTGCGACGAATTTTTAAGGTTGGCGTTAACAAGTCATTTTCAATGGTCCAGAAGTCATTACAGATCACCAGATGATCAAGCCGCTGATGACTCTCCAATCCCGCGTTGACCTCTCGTAATGTCTGCTCTAATTCTTGTTTCAAGGTGTCAGAGTATTCCTGACTTTGCTCGTTCAATACGGCAATGGCCAGTGGCTGTTTCCGGCCAGACCCCAGAACACACACCTGTTCAATCGTGGCGTTTTTCGCGAGCAGGCTCTCGATGGGTACAGGCGCCACATATTTTCCCTTCGAGGTTTTGAATTGCTCTTTCACTCGACCAATAATTCGGAAACACCCATTGCCATCTATTTCCCCGCGGTCTCCCGTATGAAACCAACCATCAACAATGGCTTCCGCGGTCGCCTCAGGGTTTTTGTGGTAGTGAGTAAACACAGCATCACCGCTGATTAACACCTCGCCCTCGGGCGACAATTTCATTTTGACACAATCCACTGGACTGCCAATGCTGCCCACATGCTCGGTATTAAAAGGGATGGTACTGCAGGAGAGCCCGGACGTTTCAGTCATGCCCCAACCTTCAGAAATAGGCACGCCTATTCTTTCATACCAGCGCAGGATATCGGGAGAGATCGGGGCGGAGCCCGAGCCAAACAAACGGCATTGATCCAAACCCAAACCCTCTCGGATTTTTGCTGCCACAATTTTGCCAACAAATGGTATTTTTAATAGGCGCTGTAGTTTTTTATTGGGCATTTTAGCGAGAATTTGAGACTGGAATTTAGTCCACAAACGCGGCACAGATATAAAGGCGGTGGGCCGCGCATGCCGAACATCAGCAATAAAGGTGTCCAGGCTTTCCACAAAAAATATCTCGACTGCACAATAGACCGAGGTCCATTCGATGCAGGCTCGCTCTGTAATATGAGCGAGAGGTAAATAAGACATCAAACGATCGCCCGGCAATACATCAAAGGAACGTGCGCTACTGGATCCGGAAGAACCAATATTACTGAAATTAAGAGCAACCCCCTTTGGCAATCCCGTGCTGCCGGATGTGTAAGCAATTGTCATGAGTGCATCGGCTTTGGGGTCAGCAATGTGTTCATCTTCCATTGGCTCATTGTTTTCCAGCCAATGAGTCCAGGCGACATCGTTATTACAGGTGGGATAGGGAAAAGCGACTCTAAGTACACTTTCAGGAATAGCCTGATTAGCGGCATCAACACTGTCTAGCTTGCCAACAAAAATGGCCTTACTTTCACTGTGGCTTAATACATGAGCGATGGTGTCAACACCCGCCGTGGAATAGATAGGCACGCTCACCATTCCCGCCATCGCTATAGCAATATCGGCAATAAACCATTCGGCGCAGTTTTTTGACAAAATGGCAATGCGATCTCCGGGCTTGTAACCCTGAGCATGAAGCGCCGAAGCGATGCGTTTCGCCTGCTCATCGACCTGTCCCCAGGTCAAACTGTGAAAAACTTGATTCACGGGCTGATGAAGCCAATTGTTGTTGGGTGTTTGGGCGGCCTGATGACGGAACTGTGCGAGTGGCAAGCGGTAATCCATTGAACGTTTCCTTTACTATTTTTATGAGGAATGCGCTCTAAAATACCAATGAATAGTCCGCTTTGCCAGCGTGTTTACAATGCCTTTACACGGCCAAATGCCTCGAGTGCCCGATCGATATCATCGTGACTCAACGCGGCAGACATTTGTGTGCGAATGCGCGCCTTGCCCTGGGGCACCACCGGGTAGGAAAATGCCACCACATACACCCCCAGCTTCAGCATTTCATTGGCAAAGTGACTCGCCCTTTGTGCATCGTGCATCATCACGGGCACAATCGGGTGTTCGCCCGGCAACAACTCAAACCCCAGAGATTCAAGCCCGTTGCGGAACCGGGCGGTATTGGTTTTTAGCTTTTCACGCAAGGCGTTGGAGCCCGTCACCAGCTCCATCGCCTTAAGGGCGCCGGCAACCACGGGGGGAGCAACGGTATTGGAAAACAAATAGGGCCTTGAGCGCTGTCGAAGCAGCGCCACAACATCTTTACTCGCCGCGGTAAATCCGCCACTGCCGCCACCGAGCGCCTTACCGAGAGTGCCTGTGACAATATCAATGCGATCCATACAACCGCGGAATTCGTGGGTGCCCTTCCCCTGCTCTCCAACAAACCCCGTTGAATGGCAGTCATCAAAATGCACCAGCGCTCCGTATTTATCGGCCAGATCGCAAATTTCATCCAAGCGCGCCACATAACCATCCATAGAAAACACACCGTCAGTGGTGATCAGAATGAAACGAGCACCCGCATTTTTTGCGGCCTTCAATTGCGCTTCAAGATCTGTCATGTCGTTGTTGGCATAACGATAGCGCTTGGCTTTACACAACCTCACGCCATCAATAATACTGGCGTGGTTGAGCGCATCTGAGATGACCGCATCTTCAGGCCCTAACAGCGTCTCAAAGAGGCCGCCATTGGCATCGAAACAAGACGGATAAAGGATGGTATCTTCTGTTCCCAAAAAACGGCTCAGAGTCTCTTCCAGCTGCTTATGGATACTTTGGGTACCACAAATAAATCTGACCGAGGCCATACCATAACCCCAATCATCAAGCCCCTTTCGCGCAGCCTCTGTCACCTCTGGATGTTGCGCTAGCCCCAGATAATTGTTGGACAGCGCCACCGTGCGACCCAGCTCCAGTCGGGCAGCCGCCTTCATCACGGTCTTTAGCCTTGCAGCTTCCCGGTAGTTGATAAGGAAACTATCATGAACGCACAGCACAGGAACTTCGTGGCGAGTGAAGTAGTTGATCACCCGAGCGGCAATCCGGCTGTCGATGTTCATCAACCGAATACCCTGATCAGTGCACAAACCATCGGCCAGGAAAGGATGCTTCGCGGTGAGAGCATCCAGTACTCGAAGCAACTCCTTATTGGTCATCGACTTCCCAAGAGAACCAGTTGGCGCATCTTGCCGAAATGCCTTGCAAGCGGTGCTACGGTCCCGAGCATTGAGTGCCATCAAGACAAGCGTTTTGACGAGCTTTCGCTGCTGTGACGCATCCAAATCCGATACAAGTCCACCCTCCAGTTCATAGGGATCGCCTTTCAACTCGACACCCTTTTCTGCAGCAAGCATCGCCACGTGCAAAGCCTGAAAGTCCACCTCGACTGTTGGTTCGTCATTGATATGGATCCGCTTCCTGAAGTCAGATCCAACACTCTGCCACCAGCCACCAAAGTAGCGACCACCACAATTCCAGTCCGATCGATTGAAGATCCGGCGCACATGGTTGTTTACCCCACAAATAGGAACGCGGGCTTGCTCTCCTTGGCGAGGTCCAGATTTAATCGGTCTCTCGATGACAGTCCCTTTTTGGTCGGGTACATCAATGAAGGTCCGAGCAATCAGCTGATTGTACTCCGTGAGGTTGGCCCTAGAGCGACGGGTGAAGTCCGTGTCTTCGTATTCGACATCTTTCTTCTTCTCGTCATGCATCACGATGCTTTCCTTGCCCGGAAACACAAATATGTGTTCCCGACCAAATTTCGCCTCCCTGAACAGCTTCCTCAATGGTTCCGCCGCGATGATCCGCGCCGTTCTATTGGTTTTGGCACCAGTTCCAGCATAACTCCCCTTGGACAGCAGAATGTAGCCGTAGTCCGCCAACCGGTGAACAAGACCCGGAATCTTCCGAGAGAGATTCAGGGCATTATATCTCGAGCTAGTGTTCCAGGCCGTGTTGGACAGATGAACCCCAACCGAAAGATCGGGATCGGTCTTCCAAGCGACATACAGGTCCAATATCAGCACCCGAAGCTGCTGCCGATAACTGGTCTTGGGCTGTGCGCCTCCCTTCTTCTTGTTCGAGAACGCTAAGTCCTGACAGCTTTTCTGCCAGATATGCTCCACTATTTTCCCAACCTCTGAATGCTCCGAATACACGTGAACGTCGAGGGGGCGGGAGTGTCTGACGTCAGCGCCTATGGGTCCAAATAGCGGTATTTGATAAGAGAGTGTTCTTGGCTCATCGTAACCACTGAG
>CAJWCA010000071.1 GCA_913020395.1 uncultured Cellvibrionales bacterium
CCACGTCAACAAATTCCCCCGGAGGCACAACTCCCCGCTCCGGGTGATTCCACCTAACCAGTGCTTCAAAACCAACGGGTTTCAGGCTATTCATATCAACCTTCACCTGATAATGCGCTACAAATTCTCGCTCTCTCAAGCCCCGGCGAATGTCATTTTCCAATTCGTAAATTTCCATCTGCCGAGCATTATCAAGCTCAGAGTAAAATCGAAAACAGGTGCCAGGCACTTTCTTTGCTTGATACATGGCCAGGTCGGAAACGCGAATCAACTCTTCTGTGGTGGTGCCATCCTTGGGGTAAGAACTGATGCCAATACTCGCTGTAATTTTGATTCGTTGCCCTTCAATCTCAACCGGTTCGTCCAGGTAGCGAATTAAATTCGCCGCCACTCGTTCCGCCGTGAGCGTATCGCCCACATTGGGCAGCAATACAATAAATTCATCCCCTCCCATACGGGCAGATACGTCACTCTCCCGAGTGCAGGCTTTCAATCGTTTGGCAAATTCGGACAGCAGAAGATCGCCGGCGGTATGGCCAAGCGTATCATTGGTACTTTTAAACTCATCCAGATCAATAAACAAAAGGGAAAATTGCGTGCTTTTACGTTTAGCCCGCTTGGTTTCCTGTTCGAGTAGCTCTTTAAAAAAACCTCGATTTGGCAAACCCGTTAATGAGTCGTAATAGGCCAGCTTTTTAAGTTCGTTTTCCCGGGCCCTCTCATTGGTGGAATCTGAGAATACGGCCAGATAATACTTTCGATCCTCGGTTTCACCTGATACCGCGGTGATGGTCAGACTAATAGGGAAACTGCTGTCATCTGACTTTTTGATCCACACCTCACCCTGCCAGATACCCTCTTCAGTTAATCCATCCGAAATCCCTAAATAGGTATCTGCATCGTGCTCATCAGATTGTAGAAACAAAGTACTCTGACCGATGGTCTGGGCTGGGTTAAATCTGGTAATCTGATAAAACGCAGGATTGGCATACACAATTTCATTGCTGTCATCCCAAATTAACACCGCTTCACTGATGTGATGTATCGCCTGGCTATGCAGATAATGCTGGTGTTCAAGCGGTGAGTTAATTGATCGATTATGCAGAGTAGCGAGAATGTAATCGGTGTTAGCAAAGGAAAAGGCACTGAATGTAATGTCCAGCAAGAGCCCTTTACCAGAACCAGAACGAAGCAGGCAGTGGCAACGATGAGTGCCGCGGCTTTTCACACGAGAAACGATGTCGCGTTATTTTTTTTTCTGAACTGAGGCCGTCGGGCTGAATGGGCAACAACAGGTCGGGGATCGACATTGCGTGGAGCGTGCCTGCATCCGCATAATCCAGCAAGGACAAAGAACTCAGGTTTGCCAGAGCGATTCTATTATCCGACAGCAGCAGGCTGGCATCTCCGGAGTGTTCGAAGATTGACCGATAGATGCTATTGCCGACGTCTACGTCTCGCTTTTGCATGGTACCTTTCCCTGGTGAACACGAGCGATGTAACGTCTTGTAAAAGTACGCGAGTCACCCGATGCTACGCCAATATCGCCAGTGTGCGATTCTGTACATTCAATATCGCACTCAGCCAAACATTATGCAAATACCGTCATCATTTGCCTGCCGACGGCCACGGGTCGACCGTCGGGCGCCCAGATGGTGTATTGCTGCTGAGAATAGCCTTCGGAGGATTGCGACAATTCAGTTTTAACGTACCACCAACCCGAGGTATCTGCCTGCCAGTCGTCACCAATAAATTCCAGCATCCAGGTCAGGGAGCTGCCATTGGCAGGCTGGGCTAACATCGACAATACGATGGGGGGAGGCATGTCAGCAATTGCAATCAAGTGGTTTTTAGAAGCGGGGCCAGATTCTTTGAAACGGGTCCACATGCCGTGAACTTTGTCCTGACACTCTGAAAAGGGTCTGTCGCCCTCGGCCCAACGCATATCGAAATATTGAGTAAACAGCGGGGTCAATCCTTCAACATAGGGAAATGACTCGAGTGTATCGGGCTGAGGTACCGAGGGCCGGCTCTCAAGGTTATGTACAGGTACCTTTGAGTCTCGGGATGCACCGAACGTGGCAAGCACCGTACAGTTGATCCTACCCTCCTGAATCAAGTCAGCTCGCATAGATGTGACATTGCGACCCTGGCGCAGGATCTGCGTATCAATGTGCAAGGTCTCGGTGCCGACCGGGCCACAAAATAAAACTTGAATGGAGCGCAGCGCCTGCGGGGATTCCAGCGATCGCTGCATTGCCTCGACCGCGACAGCCCCAACCAAACCGCCAAATGACGCTCTACCCTGCATCCATGAGGGCGGTATACGAACTTCGAAATGCTCCCCTACTTTCTCAATGCTATCGATAATCCAATTAAAGGATTCTTTGTTCATCACTACCTCAACGCCGTGGAAAATGAGCGCCATGATAACATTGAACCTCAAATCACTGTGTAATCATTAGAGATTACACAGTGAGCAGGGAAATGACCTTTGCTCAGCTGAGATCAAACAACTCGCAAAACTATCTGAACGATCAGATAGATTCCCAGGTACCACAAAGCCGTCATCACCACACCCACCGCGATAAAGTGCACAGGTTTACCCTGCTGGAAATCGCGCTCACGATTCTTGTCACTTTGCACGCCAAGGAAGGACGCCAGCACGCTGATACACATCTGCAGAAAATTCAATTGGGTAGCGGGCAGCACACTATCCAGAGAACGTTTGTCCGTTTTGTTTGGGGTATTCATAGGGTCGACCTTTTGTCTAAGGCGTTATCTCTTCTCTAAGGCATTATCTCTTCTAAAGAGTTACGCTCCATCAAAGAACCATCACCGACCCAGAGTAAAACGACCCGCCAAAAAAGAACAGCATCAGAATTTGATTAAAAAACCATATCAGATTACGATTCTTTCAGTTAAGAACCTGGACTACCGCAATGAAACGCTATGAAATGCTGGCAGATGCCCTGGCAGACCTGATTCGCAGCGGCACTCTGGTGGCCGGCGACAAAGCGCCTTCCGTACGCCAGGCCAGCGCCCAGTACAAGGTCAGCCCATCAACCGTATTTCAGGCCTATTACCTGCTTGAAAGTCGAGGTTTAATCCGCGCCCGCGAGCGCTCCGGTTACTATGTCAGCGATAACGTTAAACATTTACTGCCCGAACCCGCGCCTTCTCCTACGACCCTGCTATCCACCAATGTCGAAGTCAATGAATTAGTCTTTTCGGTATTAGATGCCATGCAAGCCACCGATATCGCCCCGCTGGGTACGGCCTTTCCGGCACCGGAGCTGTTCCCTTTGGAGAAACTCGCTCACTCACTGGCCCGAGCCAACCGAAACCTGACACCCGGTGACAGTGGTACTAACTTGAGCCCCGGGAACCTGTTACTGAGGCGCTCAATTGCGCTTCGTTATCGCAGCGCTGGTGTTAGCGTCAATGCAGATGATGTATTGATCACCAATGGCGCCATGGAAGGATTAACCCTCTCACTGCAAGCGATCACTAAACCCGGAGATCTGATAGCAATAGAATCACCCGCATTTTACGCAGTATTACAAAGTGTTGAGCGTCTAAATCTCAAGGCAATTGAAATCCCTGTGCACCCCAACGAGGGCATGGATCTGGCAGCCCTGGAAAAAGCCCTTGAACAACATCCGATTCGCGCCTGCTGGTGTATGACCAACTTTCAGAACCCCATGGGCGCAACAATGCCCGATACTAAAAAGCAGGCCTTGGTGAGTATGCTGACGACACATCAGGTGCCCCTTATTGAGGATGACGTTTATGGTGAGCTTTATTTTGGCAATCAATACGCCAAACCCGCAAAAACCTATGACACCGACGGACTGGTCATTCACTGCAGCTCTTTTTCCAAGTCTCTCGCACCAGGCTATCGTATTGGCTGGGTGCTTGCAGGCCGCTTTCAGGAATTGATCAGGCGGGCAAAACTCATGACGACGCTGGCGGCTAGTGCTCCCGCACAGCTGGCCATCGCGGATTATTTGCAGCGCGGGAATTACGATAGACACCTGCGGCGCCTGCGACACTTGCTGGAAGACCAGCAATCTCAGATGGCTAAAGCCATCGCAGAACACTTTCCTGCAGGAACCAAAGTCACCCGCCCTCAAGGAGGGTATTTTTTATGGCTTGAATTGCCCGAAGTCATCGATGCACTTGAGCTTTATCGACTCTCATTAGAGCAGGGCGTTAACCTGGCCCCCGGACTTATCTTTTCAGCCAGTGGGGCCTATTCCCATCACATCAGACTCAATTATGGCCAACCCATGGGACAAATCGATTCTGCCATTGAAATCGTAGGGGCGATCGCAAAAACGCTGATGAAGTGCTAACTGGCGTTAGTCAATATATTCAATTGAGACAACAAATCTTCCAGCGCTTCCCGCTTCAGAGGTTTAGCCAAATGGCCGTCCATACCCGCAGCCATCGCTTTCTTTCTATGTTCATCCATTGCATGGGCTGTCAGGGCAACAATATTGGTGTGTTCGATCTTGTCGGTGGCTTCAAGGGTTCTGATTTGACGAGTTGCTTCCAGCCCATCCAATTCAGGCATTTCACAGTCCATCAAAATCAGATCGAAGGGTGGGCGGGCTTCTGAGTTTTGCAACTGCTGACGGTAATGATCAACAGCTTCTATACCATTATTGGCGAGCTCCGGGGTGATGCCCATCCGGGCCAGAAAACCTTTAATCACCATCTGATTAACAGGATTATCTTCAGCGACCAGCACCTTCATATTGCTGTACTGAAGGTCTTTCTTTTTATTAGCGGCATCCCGAACTTTTCCGGCATCAGGTGACTGACCACAAACATGTTTAATCAAGGTATCGCGAAACAGACTGGGGGCCAGGGGGACCTGCAGAACGTCAACAATATCACTTTTAGCAATCTCTTCACTGGGTAGCGGCGCCGAGTGGTTACTCAGTAATAAAACCGGTGCGGCATTTGCTCCGCGGGAAATTTCACTGGCCAGTATTAAACCCGGATGCTCATCAATATGTTCCGGTAAAACGATAATATCTGTGTGAGAGGAGTCTAAAAATTTGTGACTCGCCTCAATTGAGTGTGTCATATGAACCGTCATGCCCCAGGTTTTTGCGTGATCTACCAGAGGCAATTGGTCATCAGGTATACAGACAAATAAAATGGAATGGTTCTTCAGGGTTTGATCTCGAGTTGTCGTAAACACGTCAGACTCAATCAGGGGTAATGTCAGAGAAAACGTAGACCCCACACCCAACTCACTCTCAACACTCAGGCTCCCTTCCATCAGGCTCGACAGGCGCTGGCTGATTGCAAGCCCCAGGCCTGTACCGCCAAAACGTCGCGTGGTACTGGTGTCTGCCTGTGTAAAGGCATCAAAAATGTTACTGCAATGCTCTTCACTCAAACCGGTGCCAGTATCACTGACACTAATACGAATCCAGCGCTGTGGATTATCAGCAGACCCCGTAGGTTCAGCTTCACTTGCCTGTAAACGAATCTGCCCTCGCTCCGTAAACTTGAATGCGTTACTCAATAGATTAAGCAGTACCTGGCGAATTCTTGTTGGATCCCCCTTAACCAGAATGGGGGTATTTTCACTGACATCCACAATAAAGGCGATGCCGACGGCTGAACGCATTGCAAAGATATTTCCGCAGCCAAAGACCAGTTTCTCGAGATTGTAGTCAATATTCTCGATGGTCATTTTACCGGCTTCTATTTTAGAGAAGTCCAGAATATCGTTAATCACCCCCAGCAACACTTCACCGGATGTGTGAATAGTATCCAAATAACGTTCCTGCTGGGAGTTGATCTCGGTATCTTTCAGCAACTCCACCATGCCCAACACACCATTGAGGGGCGTGCGAATTTCATGGCTCATCGATGACAGAAACTGTCCTTTTGCCTCAGCCATTTTTTGCAACTGTATGTTGGCAGCTTCAAGTTCTCGGGTACGTTCCCTAACTTTAAATTCCAATTCGGTATTGAGCTCGTTGATCTCTTTTACCAAGGCTTCTAACTGATCTTTTTTTGCCCGCAGCTCATGCTCAGCATTAGACAGTTTTCTGTGATCTGAAATTAAGGCCTTACTTGTTTCGTTGATGCCGTTGACGATTAAGGTTAGGCGAGAATCCGTTGATTCTTCTCCGGTTTCTGCCCTTAGTGTTAGAGGGGCATACTCTCTATCAATACCCAGGTTGTCGACAAACGTCGCGATGCTGTTCAAGTGATCGGAAACTACATGCTTCGAGCTGATTAACGCTTCCTGAGCAGAGTGCAGCTCCTCCATTGTGGCCTCCAAATCGAGCGTTTTCTGCTCCAGCATCTGGTTGGCTTTATGTTTACTGCGGTAGCTGGCAAAAATAATGATAATCAGAATTAATACCAGCGATAACATCGCGCCCGCCACCATCAAAAAGGTTTGCTGGCTTTTTATTTTTACGCCTTGTTTGGAAAGCACACGATCTTTATCATTGATCAGTGATTCCCTTTCATTGATCTGCTCTTGCAACTGCGCAAGTCTGGCCAAATTCTTTTCAATGTTGGACGAGTAACGATTAATGCTCTCTTCTTTTTCAGCTAGAACCGATTCTTTTTCCGACAGCGATGCCTGGTTGTGCTCCAGCGCTTGCTCACTTTTTTGCAAAGTACTCTGAATGGCAAAAATATTGCGTTCCAATATTCTCAACTCTGACTCTTTCTCGGCAATTCTTTCGCCTTGTTTTAACAGCTCCTTCTGTTGATCTGCCAATTTTGTTTCTTGACTCAGCAATACCTTTTGCTGATTTTTTACGGCGCTAACCGCCCTTCTCAGCTCGTCTTCAGTCTCTTTGTGAAGCGCGGCAATATCCAGTTTTGTACCCCCAAAGACCAAAATGTCTTTCGAAAGCTGTAAGCCGGTGTAAATAATATTGGTCCGATTCACTTCAAATGACAGCCGGGACCCCTCTTTATAGATAAAGTTAATCATCACCTCCCGTTTATCGGGAGAGGCATCGGTGACTACCAGGGTCGGGTTTTTATTGAGTCGCCTGACGATATCAGGCACATTTGGGTTTTCTGCACGACTGACCATCAAAACATGGGCAGATCTAGCCTCAAAAGTCGTTTCGAAGGTTCTTACACGAAGTGGCTTTCCCCGGATGGTCAGCTTCTTCAATTCACGTTTCAGCAGTGATTCAAGCTTCTCATCTTTGCCATAGAGCCCCACAGTGAAGTATTCGGAGCTGGCCTCGTCTGGCCATGTCACATGATTCATGATGGGAACCAGCAACTTCAACTTACCTTTTTCCATGACCACCGGGCCATCGGTGTCTGCATGACTCACATTGAAACATAGACATAGGAAAAGGATCAGGCAGCGCCGAGCCGAGGTTCTCAGCAATGAGACCAGGTGGATATTGGCAGATAAGACCCTATCCCGGATCAATGTGCGGTAGTTTCGCGATTCAGCCATCAATTACCTGTCGGCGTCTAATACCGGTGACTTATAGGGCAAGTATAGACATAAAAGCCTGTGGCCCCGCTATTCTACAAGATAAGGGCCGTAGCATTTGACGACAAGCATCACATTTATACGGCTCGACAGCAACTACCCCTGCCAATACCTGGATTGGGCCCCCTCAATAAGGGCTTTTTGTTGCAGAATTAGCTCGGTTAAAAACCCTCGGCAGGCCCTGACTCTTGCCGTCGTTCTCAAATCCGCATGGCTTAGTACCCATATCCCCCAATCGGAGGGTTCAAGAGTGATATGCAAGCGCTTGAGCTCAGGACTCGAATCCCCGATGTAACAGGGCAACCTGCCAATGCCCAGATGATTTTCAAGGCAACTCAGAATTGAAGTAATGTCATCGCTTCGCATGCCTACAGTGGCATTGGGGAAATGTTGATGCACCCAATCCGGCTTCCCCTCCTCCCCCGCCCACAACACCACAGAATCTGATTTAGGCTCGTTAACCAGGTATTTTTCACTGGCGTAAAGACCGTGGGAAAGAGGTAGGACTTTTTTGCCAATCAGATAATCCGGTGGATTGGCGGTCAGCCTCAATGCAATATCTGCCTCTCGTGCGGCAAGGTCCATCAAACCCGCCGAGCTAAAAAGCTGCAGGTTCAGCTCAGGATAACTTGTCTTAAATTGAGCCAAATAGGGAATAACAAGCCGATTGGCAACATCGTGGGCCGCGGTCACGTTCAATGTCCCGCTAAGCTGAGCATCCAGGCCGAAGACCTCTCGCTTTACCGCCTGTGTCTGCTCTTCGATAATGAGCGCGCGTTGAAACAAGTTTTCCCCCGCCTGGGTCAAGGCATACCCATCACCCGTGTGATCAAAGAGTCGACTGCTCAGTGCGTGCTCCAAGGCCTTGACCCGGCGCCCGACAGTTGTGTGTTTCACGCCCAGGCTTCTCCCCGCGGCACTAACGGTATGTGATCTGGCAAGCGCCAGAAAATAACGCAGATCGTCCCAGTCCATCTTTGTTTCTCACATTGGAAGTTCATGATACTCGTCGGCCCATTATTGCACAGCATCTGTGCCATATCGATCATTTACGCCCAATTGGAAACAACCTAGTATCAAACCACTTTCCCGTAATCGCCCTGGTGTCTCAAGCTCACCGGCAATACAAAAACAGAGGTGCAACATGTCCATGAAGAATTCCCAAGCACTGACTCTCATTAGCCATCATCTATGCCCCTATGTGCAACGAGCGGTCATTGCACTGGAGGAGAAAGGTTTGCCCTATCATCGAATAAACATAGACCTGAACAACAAACCCGATTGGTTTCTGAAGCTGTCCCCATTGGGGAAGGTGCCGGTGTTGGTGACCGAGGATAAAACAGTGCTGTTTGAATCGGCAGTGGTGGCCGAGTTTATCAATGACATGACAGGGCAAACCTTGCTATCGACAGACATAACAGAAAAAGCCAAACAAAGAGCCTGGATAGAGTTCTCTTCCGCCATTTTGGCTAACATTGGCCAACTCTACAACGCGGCAAACAAAGACGATTTCTCCCTGAGAGAACTCCAACTCAACGCCAAATTCGACCAACTGGATCGGCTACTCACACATTCACCGTTTTTCGCCGGCGATCAGTTTTCCCTGGTAGACGCTGCATTTGCTCCAGCGTTTCGCTACTTCGATGTCTTTGAAACGCTAGTGAGTTTTAGTGGACTCTCAGCGCTCACCAAGGTGACTCATTGGCGCAACAGACTAGCCGGCAGAGATTCTGTTCAAAAGGCGGTGTCGTCTGACTACGCTGAAAGGCTGATGGACTTCCTGGCAAAACGCTCTTCATACATGGGCGACATGGCAAAAGATTACCAGCAAAATCAGGCTGCCTAGCGCAAAGGTTGCGCCACCACTTATTTTTTTAGTTCCAGGTAGTGCAGTGGCAGTTCCGTGGTGTGTTTCATTTTTTCCATAACAAAACTAGAACTGACGTCAAACAATTCAGCTTTGATTAATCGCTTATACAAATTGTCATAACCCGGCATGTCGGTGACTACCGCCTTTATGAGGTAGTCCAGGTCACCGCTCATGCGATACACCTCAAGCACCTCGGGCAAAGCGTTCACCACCTTTTGGAACTCACTCGCCCAACGTTCGCTGTGTTCATTGGTTCGAATCGAGACATAGACGGTGAGTGGCAGATTGACACTTTCTTGATTCAGCAAGGTGACGCGATGCCCTATCACACCCTGCTCTTCCAGTTTTTGTATTCGTCTCCAACAAGCTGACTTAGACATGCCCACCCGCTCTGCCAGTTCGCCTACCGAGAAACTGGCATCCTGCTGTAACAGTCCAAGTAGCTCTACATCCTGCTTATCCATTGCTACCACCACAATACCCTCCACACGAACAAGGCATTAAATTAGAACAAAATCGCACAAAAATCCATATATTACCCTGATATCGGAAGATTGTTCCGAAATAGAAGCAAACCTACAAACAGATAGAAACAATGTTCTGCCGCCACTCGCTTACACTTCTCCTATCCACCAACGACCCCAAGACCACCCTGAGAACGTGTAAACCATGAGCCAGCTAATCGATAAAATACGCCAATCTGTTATCGGGGAAGGCACCCTGATTGAGACCGAGTTCGGTAAAAAGCCACTGATTTACGCAGACTATACGGCCTCCGGTCGAGGTTTAACGTTTATTGAAGAGTACATACAGAGACAAGTCCTGCCCTTCTACGCCAATACTCACACCGAAATCTCTTTTACAGGCGCACAAACAACCGCTCTTCGAGAACAAGCGCGGCAACAGATCAAGCAGGCTGTAAACGCCCGGGCGGAAGATCAAGTCATTTTTTGTGGTTCCGGCGCAACGGCAGCCATTCATAAACTCATAGACACACTCAACATCCGTCTACCGGCAGACCTCAATGAACGATACAAACTAGACACTCTTATTCCTGAAGCTGAAAGGCCCGTCGTTTTTATCGGCCCCTACGAACATCACTCCAATGAAATACCCTGGCGCGAAAGCATCGCTACGGTAGTGGCAATCCCCTTAAATGAACAGGGTCAAATAGATCTGAAAGCGCTGGAATGTAAACTAAAAATGTTCAGCCACCGCACGCTCAAGATTGGCAGTTTTTCTGCGGCATCTAATGTCACCGGTATTCAGACCGATGTCGAGGCGGTTGCGTGTTTACTACACCGACATGGTGCGCTGTCATTTTGGGATTATGCTGCCGCGGCGCCCTATGTAGGCATTGATATGATCGGCCAGGGAGAGGGAGGCCTCGACGGGGTCTTTATCTCACCTCACAAATTTATCGGCGGCCCCGGTACACCGGGTGTATTAGTCATTAAAAAAGAGATACTCAACAACAGTGTGCCGGCTATGCCCGGCGGTGGCACGGTGATGTATGTCACTCCCGAGGATCATCGCTACATTGAAAACACCGAGCGCCGTGAAGAAGGTGGCACTCCCGCCATTATTGAATCAATTCGCGCGGGGCTCGTTTTCAAACTGCAGCAAGCTGTTGGAACAGACAAGATAGAGCAGCGGGAATCAGATTTTGTTGCGCGCGCGTTAGCACGCTGGTCAGCCTGCAGTAATATTGAAGTACTGGCCGAGTCAGATGTGCCTCGCCTGTCTATCACCTCCTTTCGAATCAAACACGAAGGCCAAGACTTGCACTACGGTTTTGTGGTTGCCCTTTTAAACGACCTGTTTGGTCTTCAAGTACGCGGCGGCTGCTCCTGTGCAGGTCCCTACGGACACGCCTTACTCGGAATGGATATGGATTACAGCAAAGCGCTGGAAGCGCAGCTGCTGGCAGGACACACCATTTTACGCCCCGGCTGGGTGAGACTGAATTTCAACTACTTTATCGATGAGCTGTCTTTTGAGTACATTGTGCGTGCAGTTGAGCTTGTGGCCGAGTTCGGATGGCGTTTACTGCCCTATTATTGCTACGACCCAGCGGTCGGCGTATGGCGCTTTCAAGCGCACCGAACGGAGCTACCCAGCAATCTCAATGAATGGGACTTCGAAACAAATTCAGAAGCTTCTGAAATGATACCGGGGCCAGAATCATTAACGCATTATCTGGAGTCTGCCAGAAGGGTTCTCTGCGAGCCAAATCGCAGGGGCAACAAGTATACGCTGACACTGCCAAACGCGGCTGAAAAGCTACGCTGGTTTACCTTGCCCCAGGAAATAAATCCGGACATTAACAGTAGCGCGGCCTGACAACAAACCCACAAACTACAAACAGAAACTCTGATAAGCGCTTGTCAGCTTCCGTTAGTCTATGCATCATACGGGCACAATAACAAAGGAAACTGTGTCATGCCTAGAAGTCGTTTTACCCTCTATTTTCTTTTAGCAACACTCGGCCTACAGGGCTGCGGTAGCTCTGATACGGACATCACCAAAGCTGAAACCTCCAAATCAAACCGCCTGGAACAATTTGACCGGGCCTTGCACCAGCACACTGCCGTGTTGGCATCGGACGAGTTTGAAGGTAGAGCACCTGCGACACCCGGCGAAGAAAAAACCACCACCTATCTGAAGCAGCAATTTCTGGCCGCAGGCCTGACGCCCGGCTTTGGCGATTCCTTTTTCCAGCAGGTGCCCATTGTTGAGATTAAGATCGACCCTAGTGCGGTCGTAGATATTAAAGGCGATACGATGAATGCGCGCCTGACCTACGGCGTGGATATGATGGTAGGCACCAAACAACAACAGGAAGCCATTGAAGTCAGCGACAGTGAGCTGGTGTTTGTGGGGTACGGCATCAATGCCCCCGAACGCAACTGGAATGATTATGAAGGCCTGGATGTCAAAGGAAAAACCGTTGTCATTTTAGTGAATGACCCCGGGTTTGCCACTCAGGACCCTCAACATTTCAACGGCAACGCCATGACCTATTACGGTCGCTGGACATACAAATATGAAGAAGCCGCCCGTCAGGGTGCCGCCGCTGCGTTGATTGTTCACGATACTGCACCGGCGTCTTACCCCTGGGAAGTGGTTGCCAATAGTTTCTCAGGGCCACAAATCGACCTGCAATCACCCGACCTGGGTGCCAGCAAACTCAAAGTGGAGGGTTGGCTGAACCTCGATCAGGCGACCGCCCTGTTAGCCGCAGCAGGAGAAAACTATGAGACACTGAAGCTCAGCGCTGCAAAGCCCGGCTTCAAAGCGATTCCTCTTAACCATAGCTTTTCAGTGAGCTTCAATAACGAGCTCCGCCGCACGACCTCAAACAATGTGATCGCAAAAATTGACGGCACAGAGCACCCAAATGAGTATGTGGTTTACATGGGCCACTGGGACCATCTGGGCAAAGACCCCAGCCGCGAGGGAGATCAGATATTTAACGGTGCAATCGACAATGCCACGGGTACGGCAGCCCTGCTGGCACTGGCAAAAGAATTTACATTGCATCCACCCAAACGGACTGTGATCTTCCTCGCAGTGACTGCGGAAGAATCGGGCCTGCTGGGGTCAAAATATTACGGCGAAAACCCGGTCTACCCCCTGGCACAGACCGTTGGCGCGATTAACATGGATGCCCTGGGATCGATTGGCCGGGTAAAAGACGTGGTGGTCATTGGTCACGGCTTTAACCAACTGCAGGATTACATGGAAAGATTCGCTCGTCAGCAAAACCGGGTAACGATTCCCGACCCCGCGCCTCAAAAAGGTTTCTACTTCCGCTCAGATCATTTCAGTCTGGCCAAATTTGGGGTACCCGCACTCTACGCAGAAGGTGGTTATGATTCCCTGGCACATGGCAAGGAATGGGGCCGACAACAGCAAAAAGACTATCAAGATAAACGCTATCACAAACCCGCCGACGAATACCGTGCCGATATGGACCTGAAGGGCGCCGCGGAAGATCTAGAGCTCTATTTCCTGATCGGTGACGAACTGGCCAACAGTCGCGATTGGCCAGAATGGAATGAGGGCAGCGAATTCAAGCTAATTCGGGAGGCCTCGAGAAACCCACAATAAAATAAAGGCAAACCCTATCCCCCCTATGGGGGGGGATTTGAAATTTTGCCCGCATCAACTAAATTTAAAGGAGCCCGTTTTTGAACCTCTACACTGCAGGCGGCAAGACATGCCAGGCTCCTCACAAATTGACAAACAAACTGACAAACACTGTGACTATCAGTGCACCGACGGTACTTGCTGCAACAACCCCGTGGAAAAAACCGGGCAGTGCTTCTGGCACGACTCCACCGCCGACAAATCCTCACCTGACATCAGAGAAAAGCTGGAGTCCTACGTCACATCAGGCGGATATACAAAGGGCCTGCAGTTGCAGGGTGCAAATCTGGATGGCCTCAATTTAGTTAATCACGGACAAAAACAGGGTTACGACATTTCCGGATCCGATTTCTACCGGGCAAAACTAAGGGGGGCCCACTTCTTCAATGTCACCCTGGAGAACGGCTCACTGATGAAAGCAGACCTCCGTGAAGCTAATCTGCACTTCGGCCATTTCGCGGGCACCAATCTTCTGGGCGTTAAGCTCGAGGGCAGCAAGATCGACCATATCGAAATTGGCAACAAAATCCGGCAGGAAAAACTCGCCCATGAAGCTGACAGCAGGGGTGAAAGAGATAAAGCGGTTGATCTCTTCGAACAGGCGGAAGAAATCTATCGCGCTCTGCGAAAAGCGGCAGAAGAACAGGGTCTATTCAGCCTGGGTGGTCGGTTTATCCACAGTGAATTGATTATGCGTCGACACTGTCAACCGCTACTGTCGTTCAGCCGCCTCAAATCCAAGTGCATCGATTTGTTTTGTGGTTATGGAGAGCGACCTGGAAACGTAGTGATTTTTTCACTTGCCTTGATCGTTGTGTGCGCCTGTATCTATTCCACTCTGGGTTTATATTTCGAAGGCGAGCGACTGCAATTGGACTTCCAAAATAAAACCGTGGTCGAGAATCTCAAGGGTTTCTTTGTGAGCCTGTACTTCAGTGTTGTCACCTTTACCACCTTGGGCTATGGCGACGTCACCCCGGCTGGCGGCTCCCGCCCCATCGCCGCTCTTGAGGCCTTCACCGGGGGCTTTACTATGGCACTTTTTGTTGTAGTTTTTGTCAAAAAAATGACCCGCTAATAATATCTCACGCCAATAAACTCCCCCACTAGTGCCCAAACCTACTATTCCAAGCTGAAGGAATCCAAGACCTTATTTTTCGCAAGAGAGATGTTATAGTACCGCCATGACTACAATAATTGTTGCCGATGATCACCCCCTTTTCCGAGGAGCACTCAAACAAACCCTGCTCGACGCCAAGGCCGAATTCGCTCGCGATCTGAACATTTTAGAAGCCAAAGACATCGATGCTACCTATCAACTGCTCACACAACACAGTGACACTGATTTGTTGTTGTTGGATTTGCACATTCCAGGCGCCCAGGGCTTTTCCGGATTGGTAAACCTGCGCGGGTGTTTTCCCTTTGTGCCGATCGCTATGTTCTCCGGCAGTGATGCCGGTTATATCATTGAGCGGGCTGCCAATTTGGGGGCAAGTGGTTTCATCCCTAAATCTACAGCTCCGGATCTTATCGTAAGCGCAATACAAACCTTGCTGTCCGGTGAACATTGGTATCCAAGTTACCCTTCCCGTTCAGATCAACCCACCTTGAATCTCCAAATATCCGATATCGCTGAAAAGGTGGCTAGCCTAACGCCCCACCAATTTCGTGTATATACCATGATCAATGAAGGTTTACTCAATAAACAAATTGCCTACGAGTTAGACATCTCTGAAACGACGGTTAAATCACACGTTAAAATGATTTTGAAAAAAATGGGTGTTCGCAAACGCACTGAAGTGATCATTCTCGCGAACACACTCCAAGTGGAAAATCCCGACGACCTGTTATCGAGAGAGTCCGACTAAAGAAGTTGAGCCTGAATTCGATCACAAAACCAGTTTTCCATTTTTCATTGCCCCGGCAATACGATCGAGACCGGCTCGAAGTGCCGCCGCTTTCAGGGGTTTTTGAATGAACATAAAACCGTGCCCGTGAGCTTCGGTTTTAACGTCGTCTGAGCGGTCTGCTGATATGACGATGCAGGGTCGCGTAACCTGCCAACGGGCCAATAAGTCACGACTTAAGGTAATGCCGGTCAGGTCGTCATCCAAGTGGTAATCTATCAATATTACATCGGGTAATTCATCAGGTCTCACGGCGGTTTCCACTTCTGCTTCAGACTGGCAACACGTGACTTCGCAGCCCCATCGGCTGATCACAGCCTCCATACCGGTTAAGATCGCCCTGTCGTTATCGATACAAAGCACTTTCAGTCCGGTTAGCAGCCCTTCACTCTGTTTGTTCCTAGGCAGAGCCGAACTCGTTTTAACGGCTTTGTTTGAAGCTATACCCATGGGTACGGTGACGCTGAATACACTGCCCTTGCCCAACTCTGACCTAACCTCCAGCGGGTGATCCATCAGCTGACACAACCTCTGCACGGTGGCAAGCCCCAGCCCGAGCCCTCCATCATTTTTTGAAGTGTCCAGGCGTTTGAATTCAGTAAAAATTTCGCTGACAAATCGCTCGGGTATGCCGGGGCCAGTATCCCAAATTTCGATTTTCAGGCAATCCTTCTGCCTTCGACAGCCCAATAGAACTCGACCAGACTGGGTATAACGCAGGGCGTTAGCCAGAAAGTTCTGAACAATACGATGCAGTAAAGCACGATCGCTTCGCACGATGACATTACACTCTTTTTTAATGAACTGAATTCCCTCTTCTTCGGCCAGCGCGCGGTAGTCCACTGCTAAAGAATCCAGAATCGCGCTGATCGGAAAATTATCGACATCGGGGGTCACGGCACCGGCATCAATTTTAGCTATTTCCAACAATTCTCGTATCAACGCTTCTGCCGTTTGCTGTGAATTGGCTAAATGCTCTACCAGGGTTAAGTGTTCTGCGGGCATCTCCCGCTGCTGTAATGCGGTTAAAAACAGGCGTGAAGCGTTGAGCGGCTGAATGAGATCGTGCCCGGCGGCGGCTAAAAATCGAGTTTTGCTTTGGTTGGCCTGCTCCGCGACTGATTTTGCCTGTCGCAATTGGCGATTGAGATCGGAATATTCTTTTGTGCGCTGCTCAACGCGCTG
>CAJWCA010000072.1 GCA_913020395.1 uncultured Cellvibrionales bacterium
GACCAGGTACCAATGGGAAGGGGGTGAATACTATGTCGGAGCCCCAGACGAAGGCGCGGTCCCGGTCGATGGTGTCGTCAGAGTAAAAGCCCCCGACAGTCCACTCGAAGCGCTCACTGCCACCGGGAAATTCAACAACCAGTGTCGACAAATAATCTGGCTGCGCCGCATTCATTAAACGAGCAGAATTGATCGCGTGCCGCTCACTCAAGTCGGGGCCACCCAGGCCATTGAGAATCATGACAGAACTCTTCATGCCAGCCTGTTTAATCTTTTGAAGGGCTGACAAGGAGGTTTCGAAACTCTCCCCTTTGCCCACCAACTCCAGTAACTCGTCATCCCCTGTCTCACAACCCACGTACATAAGACTCAAACCCAAGCCCTGCAACTCAGTCAATTCTTCGACGGTTTTGTTTTTTAAGTTGCCGGGCAAACAGTAGGAGGACACTCTCTGAACATCAGGATAATATGTCTTAATTGCCACCAGAATATCCTTCAGTCGCCGAGTCGACAAAGCCATCGCATCGCCGTCCGCCAAAAAGATACGCCTCACGGGATACCCAGCATCCGCCAAACCTTTCAGATCTTCAGCAATCTCATTAATGGGCTTGGGACGAAAGCGTTTGTTTTCTGCGGTATACATTTCACAGAAGGTGCACTGATTATGAGAACAGCCGTTAGTCACCTGAAGGATGAGTGACCGCGCTTCACTGGGCGGGCGAAATACAGGTTCGATGTAATCGAGAGGATACATAAAATTAACTTTTCTTCGATGGGAGTTGCCACAATATAACGCAAGCGGAGCGAGCCTTCACCCTACCTCGTCAAATAATTCCATTGTCAAATAGGATTTCCATCGGGGACAGCTCGCCCCAGCCACCTCAATGTACCCGATGGCAATAGGCCGTTGAAGGGGTAGCAAGTCACCAGAATGAGTTGGTCTGTGTTTGAGTCCAAGGCAACATCTTCCTTAGACACGTCAACTACCTCGCTGGTATCAAATCGATACTGGCGCCACTCACCATTCGCAGCCTGCATTCGTATCAGATCGCTCACCTTCAGTTTAGCCATGTGGCGAAAGTGTGTATCTCTGTGAGCACCTATAATCACCGTGCCAAGTCGGCCTGGCGTCGTGCTGCCAGATAGGTGCCCGGGGCCGAACGCCAAGCTATTGCCCGCACTTCCCTTCAGTACATAGAGAGTTTGCATCTCCCGATTACGGTAGAAAATCTGTAGCCGGGCGACCGGCCAGGTGTCTGCCCAGCCCCAGGGTTTTTGAGGCGCCCCCTCATTATTTAGGGTCTTCTCCCAGGCATTTTCAATCAAAACCTGCGCCAACCATGCCTTAGCGTAAATATAAGCCGCATGATTAAATTGCCACAACGAAGCCATCAACAATCCGACCACGAGCAAGCCGACACACCTGGCGGCCATTGCTAAGCCTCTTTGGCTGGAAAATGGTGACAAATAAACAAAGCAAGCGCTAGAAACATCAAACTAAGCAGTAGCGAAAGGGGGGCGCCGGTCGCTGTTTTTGGCAAAGTAACGTTCATTGGCTTCTGCCCTTTTGCAAGCAGATTAGGAATACTCCTCTGGTTCAGCTCTTCTGCCTCTGGCCTGCTTATCATTTCTTCAACAGCGACAAAACTCGTGTAAGGACTTAGTATTTTGTGCCGCAATGCGAGCTTGAGCACATCTGTACGAATGGACTCCGAGTCTCGCCCCCGATGTTTCTGATCCAACAAACCTGAGACCTTCTCCCTCGCCCACAGGGTAGCCACACCCGAACTTTGCACCGAGTGATACAAAGGCAGTTCTCGTTGCCAATACTCGTTTGCAACTTTCCCCCTCAAACTGACCTTGTGTTTGCTGCCGGCCGCTCGATCCAGCTTAACGTTAACAACCAAGGGCTCACCGGCATAGAGGTCCGGAAGTCGTTTCGGCCAACTCTCAACTGCCAACTCACCGGGCCAGTGCATTTCCAAGGCCGTCATAACCGGGGACTCAAGTTGAGAGAACAGGTTTTCCATTCTTTCCTCAAGCTCACTGAGCACACTGATATGACTGAAAGTACCACGACCAAACTGTGCCGCCTTGCGCATAAAATAACTATTGGGAGCTGAACCGATAGCAACCGTAAATAAACGGGCTCGGCCCAGATTTTTCTCAATCAAGTTGAACAATGCCTGTTCATTACCAACACTCCCGTCCGTAATAAACACAAGCTGCTGAATGTGTTTGTCTGCGTCACTCCCTCTAAGTTGCCCTAAGGCATCATGTAAGGCCGGAGCCATTTGAGTGCCCCCACCCGCCTTCAGGGCTCCCACAAATTTATTGGCTTTTGTTATGGCAACTTCACTGGCAAACTCCAACGAAGGAAAGAGTGTTTGGTGGCGGGAATTAAACTCAATAATGTTAAACCTATCGCTGGGCTTCAGCCGACTCAAGGCCAGCTTCAGACTGCTTTTCGCCTGCCGAATGGAATCGCCCCCCATTGAGCCGGAAGTATCAATAATAAACATCAACTCGCGGGACAAACGCATCGGATCTTGATCCCCATCATTGCGTATTTCCGGCGGAACTATCATAAGCAAAGCGAAGTGCTCCCCATCAAACTCTTCAGTAAACACTGCTCCCGCCGGTTGCTGATTGGCAACCGGCTTCCAGCGCAACTCAAAATCCCGATCCATCGGCACCGAGCCCGCAGCCAGGGTAATATGATGCTGGCCTGCATCTTTTTTAATGAGCACTTTATGATATCCACTAACAACGCCCTCAAGAGGAAGCCCTGCCCGCAACTTCACGTCTATCTTGATGGGATTTTTCCGCTCGGCGTGTAGTCCGGCTAAGGTTGTCATCGGTGGCGTTATTTTATCCGCGTCGGGCACCTGGTCAGTAGGCACGGCCCAACCACCTCCTACAGTTTTCAAAGACGACAGCGCACGACCGGGAATAAACCGAGGTGTCAGCGTCAGTGGCATTCGCCAAATAAACTCCCCCTTTTGATAGTCAACTTTTTGCTGATAGTGGAGCTCAAGCTCGATGGTTTCTCCTGGCGCAATATTAGCCACCTTTTGGGTGAAAAGGTTGGGCCTTTGCTGAACAATCAGTGCAGCCTTTTTGCCGGATCGACGTGCCTGTGAATAGATTTTTTGCGCCCGGTTTTTTTCTTTAATTTCTCCTTTGATCAATCGGGATCCCACACGGAACTGCATCGCATCTACCGCCGCGGTTTCGGGCAGAGGCAACACATACGTCGCCTCCACCCAATGCTTCGAGTCATTTTTGAATTGCTGACTCAAATTAACAGAGGCAATTAAACCGTTAACCACGACCTCCACCTCACTGGCCAAGTGCACGGCAGGCCGATAGCGCTTATCTTCGCCGCGCTCTTGGCGAAAGAACAATTCACCCGAGCCCGGTTTGTCGGGCAGACTTTCATAACTAAGCCTACCGAGCTCATCGCCATAAGCTTTCTGGTAGGCAAATAGGGCCAACAGAAAAACACAACTGAGCAAGACAATCATCCAGCGCCTCCTCTTCCTCCAGATGGCCTGTTGGTTTGATCCAAGTTGGGCAGGTTTTATCAATCTGTGGGAGGGGATTTTGGAGGTTTTGAACACGATGTAACTCCTGGGTAATGGGTGAACGCACGCAGTAACAATCATTCAATCAAAAGGAGTAGGCGATCTTCGGGCACAAATGGGGTAGGTTTAGGAAACATTGTGATGAATTGTGGCAATTGTCATGGGTTTACTGACAATTTCAGCGCCAGACGATAAAGTCTGAGCTCACCGTTGAGGGACCAGCCAGACATGGCCAGACATATTGTCATTGTTGAAGACGAACAAGTCATTGCCGACAACTACCGGGATGCCTTTGAGCGGCAGGGTTATCGTGTATCCCACTTTCTCGATCGAAGCTCTGCACTAGCAGACTGTAAATTGATATTACCTGACCTGGCCATCATTGATGTGGGGCTAGGCGAGGATGTGGAGGGAGGTTTTGAACTTTGCCGGGAACTCCGCAGCCTGGCCCCCGAACTGCCCATCGTATTTCTAACGGCCAGAGACAGCGAACTGGACGCGATCTCCGGCTTGCGTCTGGGTGCGGATGATTACCTGACCAAGGATATCAGCCTGCCCCATGTCATGGCCCGCATTGTGGCCCTGTTCAGACGTGTAGATGCTCTGCGCCAACCCGTGGCTGTTGAGGAGTTAATCCAACGTGGCGACCTCACAATTAATCTCGCCCGCATGTCTGTTCATTGGCAACAACAAGCTATCGATCTCACCGTGACAGAGTTTTGGATTGTTCACGCCCTGGCCCAACATCCAGGTCATGTGAAGAACCGTCAGCAATTAATGGACGCCGCCAACGTCGTGCTCGACGACAACACCATCACCTCTCACATTAAACGCATTCGCAAAAAGTTTGCCGGCCAATCCCACTCGAAACCCTTCGACTGTATCCAGACGGCTTACGGCTTAGGTTATCGCTGGCAGGACGACAGTTCGACATGAAACTGCGCCGCCAACTCGCGCTGGTCAGCCTAATCACCCTCTGTTTGCCCTGGGCCGGGTGTCAAACAATCCAACAGATGGAAGTATCACTGCAAAAAGGTCAGGCAGGCGCCCTACTTGCCACCGCTCAAGCGGTCGCGGCCCGTCTGGGCGATGAGCCATCACTGTTACGGGCAGACAAACACCGTTACGACGACCCTCGCCAACAGCTCTATGCTACGTCTTTACCTGCGACCATTATCGTTGACGGTTATGACGACGAGTGGCGCAGCCAAGCAATCGAAGCCCGCCATTTTGAAGCTGGGAAAGGTGATGCGAGTCGCGATGCACTGAAGGCAAGTGCTAAATCTGCCTTCTACGAAGACACCGTGTACCTCTTTGTCACAGTCGAGGATAGGGACATTCAATATCACCACCCGGGACGTGATGAAATCGCCAACGGCGACCACCTGCTAATCAACTCGGGCAGCGGGCTGTTTTATATTCGCAATAGCGCTCCGGGCCCGGTTTCAGTGGTGAGTGACACAGGTTCGGCCAATCATGGCATTGCGGGGGTGTGGGTCGAAAATAAAAGGGGTTATCAACTCGAGCTCAAAATGCCTCGCTCGCTCACCCTGAATCGGTTTTCTTTAAATGTCGTTGATCAGTCAGGCGACTTCAGGCGCAGACTATCGTTTTTTGAGCAACCTGCCCACACCGGCGAACAAGGACTGGCGGGAAGCTTGATGTCACCACTGCCCCCACTCTCTGACGCCATTGGTATTTTCAGACAACCTGGCCTTCGCCTTCGAATAATTAACCACAATGGCTGGCGACTGGCCGATACAGGGAAACCTGACAGATCCCTTACGCCCGGTTCAAGTCAAGCCAACTGGGTTCTCACCGCGCTGTATAAAGCCGCTCTTCAGAGCTCTGTTCGGCCACCAAGGCCACAGAACATTACCGGTAGTTTAGCGGGACCAGAGATTGAACAAGCCCTTTCCGGTCTTGCTGATACCCACTGGTATCAGCAAGAACAACAGCAACTCGGCAGCGCGGCGGCCCCCATTTATTACCATAACAATGGTTATGAAGTGATTGGCGTAGTCATTGCCGAGCGCAGCAACAATGTCTTGGCAGCCCTAACTAACAGTGTCTTTAGTCAGCTCCTGTTGCTGACTATGGGCGCAGCCATTGTCGTGGGCGCAGGGCTGCTAGGGTATGCCAGTTGGTTGTCTCTGAGGATACGAAGGATCAGTAAAACGGCCCAACAATCGGTCTCAAATGACGGCCAAATTCAGACGAATGCAAGGAATTGGCCCAGCTCAAGCGCTGGGGATGAACTGGACGAGCTTTCGCAGCAGTATCACGGCCTTTTAATGCGACTGCAGGCCCATACAGACTATCTTAAAACCCTCGCTAACAAGCTCTCTCACGAGCTTAGAACGCCGTTGGCTGTTGTCCGTTCATCCCTGGACAATCTCGAACAGGAAGCGGTGGACAATCAGGCTGGGGTCTATCTTGAAAGGGCCCGTTCTGGTGCAGAACGGCTGAGCAGCCTGTTAACAGCGATTAGTGAAGCCAGTCGGGTAGAAAGCAGCATTCAGGGGGCGGAGTGCAAACGCTTCCCGCTCGACGGGCTTATCCTCGATCTTTGTGCCGCTTATAGGGATATCCACCCCGACTACCACATTGACCTCACACTGGCAGATAAGGATAACAAAGACGATTTCCTACTGTTTGGCTCCCCCGATTTGATCGCTCAGCTACTGGATAAGCTGATGGATAACGCAATCGACTTTTCCTCTCGTGAAGGGCAGATACAAATAGAACTTCGAAAATTAGACAGTGAGCTTCAATTCAGCGTCAGTAATAAAGGCCCACTTTTGCCGGCACACATGCAGGATCAGCTGTTTGACTCCTTAGTCTCCCTCCGCGAAGGATCGAAGCAAAGTGGCACACATATGGGCCTGGGCCTGCATATAGTCAGGCTTGTAGCGCAGTTCCACGGCGGCAGTGCCCGAGCGGAGAACCTTCCTGATGAGAGCGGTGTGATATTTACGATTACCTTGCCAAAAGAAGGCCTGGGGCCCAATTTTTCATTTGCCGCTCTGGGTGGTTGACAATCGACGGGAAAACGGGATAATACCGCGTCCTTGATTTAGACCCATATTTATAGGAGCAAAACGGTGGCCAATTCACCTCAAGCAAAAAAACGCGCACGTCAGAACGAGAAAGCTCGACTGCACAACGCCAGCCTGCGCTCCATGGTGCGCACCTACTTGAAAAAAGTAGTTGCCGCCATTGATTCAGGCGACGCAGAAGCAGCCAAGGCTGCCTACGCGACTGCTGTACCAATTATCGACCGCATGGCTGACAAAGGCATTATTCACAAGAATAAAGCTGCACGCCATAAGAGCCGTCTGAACAGCCAAGTTAAAGCTTTGGCTGCATAGATAGCCGCATTCCCCAGGCAACAACTGCTTGCCCGGATAGGTAATTGCGCGCCTTATTTCTCACTGATTTGAGTGGGCATAAGGCATAAAAAGACCGGCTTATGCCGGTTTTTTTATGCCTGTCATTTGTGCCCGGCAATACCAAAGGAGAACCGCGCGCTGAGGCCCAGACTACGAGGCCTGCTCGCTCAGGATACTATCGGCAGCCTTCTCAGCGATCGCCATCACCGGTGCGTTAGTATTACCACTGATCAGTGTCGGCATAATGGAGGCATCCACAATTCTCAAACGACTCAGGCCGTGAACCTTCAAATCAACATCAACCACAGCCATGTCGTCTGAGCCCATTTTGCAACTTCCAACCGGGTGATAAATGTGATTTGCCCTTTCCCTTAAAAAGTCTTCAATGTCCTCATCTGTCTGACAGGACTCGCCCGGCCGCACCTCCTCTGTTCGATATTCGTCAAACGCTTTTGCCCTCAATAAGGCTCGGGTCTTTTTCACCCCTTCAACCATCTTAAACATGTCGTCGGGATGACTGAGCAAATTCAAATGGATTCTGGGGTCACTCTCAGGATTGGCATCAAACAGACTGACACTGCCGCGACTCTGGGGACGCAACAGACATACGTGAGCAGAATAGGCATAACGCATAGCAGCGGCAATATTACGACCATGATCCTCCATAAATGCCGGCACAAAAACCCATTGCATGTCGGGTGTATCCTCCTCCTCGGAAGAGTAAAAAAAGCCACCCGTCTCAATGTTAGTACTGGCAAGCATTCCCTCTTTTTTTGTCAAATAGCGCCAAAGCTGCAGGATATTATTAGGTATTTCATAGGGGTGGAAGGCGATCGGGCCTCGCTTTCCGCTATAGTTGACCACCACGGCATCAACATGTTCTTGCAGATTTTGCCCGACACCCGGCAACTCGTGATTGATATCTATCCCATGACGACTCAACTCCTCTTTCGGCCCAATGCCCGACAGCAGTAATAACTGTGGCGTATTAAATGTGCCGCCTGACAAAATAACTTCCCTGCGAGCCCTGTAAGTATGAGACTGCCCTTGTTTGTCCAGAAATGAGACTCCCTCCACCTCCTTGTCCGCAAGCTCCAACTGAGTGACCCGCACTTCGGTGAGCACCGTTAAATTCTTTCGATCTGCAACGGGGTGCAAATAGGCATCTGCCGCACTAAAGCGCATACCTGCCTTTTGTGTTACCTGGTAAAAACCCACACCCTCTTGCTGCGCGCCATTGAAGTCTTTGTTGAGTGGGTATTGCTGTTCTTCAGCGGCTTCGAGAAAGCGATAATTAAAGGCGTGCGGCTCTTTCACGTCCATCACGTTAAGAGGGCCGTTCACTCCGTGAAAATGGTCCTCCCCCCTCTCCTGGTGCTGAGAACGCTTGAAATAAGGCAGCAAACTATTCCACCCCCACCCCTTATTCCCCAACGATTCCCAGTGATCGTAATCTTCAGCCTGCCCTCGAATGTATAACATCGCGTTAATGGAGCTGCTGCCGCCCAGCGTTTTGCCCCTGGGACAGTATATCTCGCGATCATTCTGACTCGGTTCCGGCGCTGAATTGAAAAACCAGTTAAATTTATCACCCTTGACCAAAGAGCTGATGCCGGAAGGGGTTTGTATTTTGAAGTCTCTGTCTTTAGGTCCCGCCTCCAAAAGACACACTTGCGTTTCAGGGTTGGCAGAGAGCCTGTTAGCCAAGACACAACCTGCCGACCCCGCCCCGACAATAATATAATCAAACTCCAATTTGGCACCCTCCCGATCTGGTTATATGAACAAAAACCCAGCAAGCACGATCGTGATACACCCCGATAATTCCCCTATCCACTTCATGCTGTCTTTATTTTTGTAGTGATGGACGCTCCTACTAAACCGCAATCTGCCAATCAACTCATTGACCCTGAGCGTGACTAAAGACAAAAAAAGAGTCAATGGTCACTCTACACACACCGACACTCAGGGCGAGAACCCACAACACATAAACTTCCTTTTCGATATAAGCTACAATCTCATCGTTATAGATCCGCGCCGCACTTTTTCTTCGGTAAGCGGTCTAGTGAAGCTCGCCAATAGGGCGTTCACTCATTTATACATCACGATTGGGAACCAGAAACATGAGCACATTCGACTACGACCTGTTTGTTATCGGCGCCGGCTCCGGCGGCGTCAGGGCGGCACGTATCGCCGCAGGGCTGGGAGCAAGCGTTGCTGTCGCCGAAGACAGATATATGGGAGGCACCTGTGTGAACGTTGGCTGCGTTCCTAAAAAGCTCTATGTTTATGCCTCCCAATTCAGCGACGCACACAGAGACGGTGCTGGATTTGGCTGGGAAACCGTTAAACCATCCTTTGACTGGAATGTGTTACGCGACAATAAGAAGGCCGAAATCTCTCGCCTGAATGGTATCTATGTCAATCTGCTGGAAAACTCTGGCGCCAAGATCTATGACGCCAGAGCTAAAATCCTGGGCCCCAATACGGTTCAAGTTGGCACTGAAACTGTGACCGCAGAACGCATTTTGATTGCCACCGGCGGCTGGCCCTTCATCCCTGAGTTTCCGGGCAATGAACACGCCATTACCTCAAATGAAGTCTTTGATCTTGCCCAATTTCCTAAACGGGTCATGGTGGTGGGCGGTGGTTACATTGCGGTTGAATTTGCCGGCATCTTTCAAGGTCTGGGCGCAGAGACAAAGCTACTTTATCGCGGCCCATTATTTTTACGGAATTTTGACCAGGAAGTCCGAGAATTTGTTGCCACAGAAGTTGCGCGCAAAGGCGTGGACTTAACGTTTAATACCAATATTGAGACCATCGAAAAACAAGCAGATGGGTCACTACTTGCACAGCTGACTGACGGCAGCACAGTCGAGGCCGATATGATTTTATATGCCACAGGCCGCAAACCTAATCTTCAGGGCCTTGGGCTTGAAAACCTCAACGTCGAGCTGGGAAAAAGTGGCGCCATTAAAGTGGATGAAAACTTCCATACAAGCGAGAACGGTGTTTACGCCGTTGGCGACGTGATCGGCGGGGCTGAACTCACCCCAGTGGCTCTGGCAGAGGGCATGGCCCTTGCCCGACATCTCTACAGCCCCGAACACAAAGGGCAACCCTGCGACATGGATTACGAAAGTATACCCACCGCAGTCTTCTGCCAGCCGAATATCGGCACTGTGGGCCTTACGGAAGAACAAGCCAAAGAAAAATATGGCGACATCAGTGTCTTTTCATCCAGCTTTCGCGCGCTGAAAAACACTATTAGCGGCAGCGAAGAAAAAACCCTGATGAAATTAATCGTCGACAAAAGCAGCGATCGCGTCATTGGCGTGCACATGGTAGGACCAGACGCCGGCGAGATCATTCAAGGCATTGCTATTGCCATAAAGGCCGGTGCAACCAAGGCGGTCTTTGATCGCACCATTGGCATCCACCCAACAGCGGCAGAAGAGTTCGTAACCATGCGCGAGGCAACTCGCTAACACTCGCGCACATACAAATCCGGCCGCCTAATGGCGGCCTTTTAGAACACCGACAGAGGTAAACCATGAGCTCCCTGCAAGACCAGTTACTGAAAGCGGGTTTGGTCGATAAAAAAACCGCCAAGCAAGCCGACAAAGACAAACGCAAAGCCAAAAAGGTGCAACACAAAAGCAAAGACACGGCAATTGATGAAAACAAACTTGCCGCCGCCAAAACCCGCGCCGAAAAAACTGAGCGCGACCGTGCACTCAATGAAGAACAAAAAGCCAAGGCCGAACGCAAAGCGATCAACGCACAAATTAAACAACTGATCGAAGTAAATCGCCAGAACAAAGGTGAAGGCGGCGACTTAATTGCCCACAATTTCACGGACGGCAAGCAGATTAAAAAAATGCTTGTTTCCGCGAACATTCAGGAAGACATTTTAAAAGGCCGCCTGGCAATTGTTAAACTTGGCGACAAATTCGAATTGGTTCCAGCCATTGTGGCCGACAAGATCAGTCAGCGAAACAGCGACTACGTGTTATCCCAGGCAACAAAAGTGGATGAGGTCGACGAAAACGATCCTTATGCGGATTATCAGATACCCGATGACTTAATGTGGTAACTCAGAACACCGAGAGATAATTCAATGCATTGCTACCCCCGGGTGGAGGTAGCAATGCAACGTCTTACGCGGACTTTTCGTGCTGGGCCAAGGCCTCTGCACGCAACTCTTTGCGCAGAATTTTACCTACCGCAGACATGGGCAGCTCAGAGCGGAATTCTATTTGGCGGGGAACTTTATACGCCGTCAGGTTATCGCGGCAATGGGCAACAAGTGTTTCTTTAGTCAGCGCCTCATCGTTGGCAACTACATAAAGTTTCACAGCCTCGCCCGTTTTATCATCAGGAATGCCAACAACTGCACTGTATTCGACCTGAGGGTGATTAGTGACAACATCCTCAATCTCATTGGGATAAACATTAAACCCAGAAACAAGCACCAGGTCTTTCACACGATCAACAATGCGAATGTATCCATCTTCCTGAATCACGGCAACGTCACCGGTCTTAAACCAACCGTCCTGAGTGAAACACTCTTCGGTCGCGTCGGGACGCCCCCAATAACCCTTCATCACTTGCGGGCCTTTGACACACAGTTCACCGCGCTCGCCGACCGGCATTTCATTTTCTTCTGTATCAATCACCTTCAGTGTTGTACCGGGAACCGGTGTGCCGACACAGCCCTCTTGAATATATTTACCCAGCGGACTCGCACACACGACCGGCGAACACTCAGTAAGACCGAAACCTTCACCAATACGGGATCCTGTTATCGACTCCCAGCGCTTAGCCGTGTCTGGACTCAAGGCGGTACCACCTGAACCCGTCATTTTTAAACCGGAGAAATCCAGCTCTTTAAATTCCGGGTGGTTCATCAGTGATACAAACAGCGTATTCAAACCCGAGAAAGAGGTAAAACGATGCCCCTTCAGAGCACGCATAAACATGTTGGGGTCACGCGGGTTGGTAATTAACAGCGTCTGACCTCCGCCAAACATGCCATACATTAAATTAACTGTGAATGCGTAGATGTGATAAAGAGGCAAAGGTGCAACGACAATCTCATTGTCCCCACGAATGGGCAAACCATTGTCCATGACCTGCTGCGATACACAGTCAATCTGAAGCATGTTTGAAACCAGATTGCGATTAGTCAACTCTGCACCCTTGGCTACACCGGTGGTACCACCCGTGTATTGCAGGGCAACCACATCATCCGGTTTTTCCAGCGGGCTTGGCCTAACAGCCAGGCCCTTACCTTTTTTCAGCGCGTCGCGAAAGGACACCATTTTTGAGGAGTCAAAAGCCGGAATGATTTTTTTCACATAACGGGTCGCGGCGGTAATCATCAAACGTTTTGCCATTGGCAACATGTCGCCAAGACTAGAAACAATAACGGTTTCAATTTGTGTTTTTGGCAATACCTCTTCCACCAGTTTGCCAAAGGTATCCATAAACAGGAGCGCTTTAGCACCGGAATCATTGAACTGGTGAATCATTTCCCGAGCGGTATAGAGTGGGTTTGTATTCACAAGAACCAAACCTGCCTTAACGATTCCCAGCACAGCGACAGGATATTGGAGGGTATTGGGCATTTGCACCGCGATTCGATCACCCGGCTTGAGCGAGGTGTGATTTTGAATCCAGGCCATAAATTGATTACTGAGCTGGTCCAATTCGCGATAGCTCAGGGTGACCCCCATGTTAGTAAAAGCCGGGCGATCAGCATACTCTCTGGTACTGTAAGCAAACACCTCCGCAACATTGGCGAATTGATCCAGATCGATGGTATCGGGCACACCGGGCGCACGCTTGCCGTCCCAAAAACTGTTATCCATGAGCTCTCCTGCGAATATTAGACACTATCATTATTGTATTAAACGGACCCAGTCTATCGATCGAGCTGCAGAATGCATTGACCGGTGTGTAAACCCGCCCTCACTAGATGGTCAATACCTCAGGCAGTATCTGGGTTGCGCACCTGTCTACGATAGACAATTGGCGTAGTACCTGTCCAGCGCTTGAAGGCCCGGTAAAAGGTACTGGGCTCTGAAAAACCGGTGAGATAGACTATTTGATCGATAGGCTCTTCGGTCTGGCCAAGTAACTCCCGCGCCAACTCAAACCGATAATCTGACAAGACCTGATTGAAGCTGGTTTCAAGCTCGGCAAAATGAGCCCGAAGCCGGCTCCCGGTCATCCCCAAACGCTCTGCTACGACCTCCAGGCTCAGCCCTCCCGTCTCCAACAGCTCACCAATCACCTGTCTAGCCTCCATTAATAAATCCCGCTTTTCAATTTGAAGGATTTGCTCGTCAGCTATTTTTTCATGCATCAACAATAACCCTGCGTCAGCGTGCAGCGAACCCAGGGCCAAAATTTCTCGATCAAATGAAATAGTGTTAGACGAAGCGGAGAACTCTACCGCGCACTGAAACACCCTTTCATACTCCTGTGTGTCTTCAGGGGCAGCCCGTGTCAGTGAGACCTTTATCGGCTTAAAAGCCCCTCCGGTCAAATGCTGGAAAAAGCGTATGTTCCCTACAAGGACGCAGTCAAACATATGAGCTACATAGCCATAGTCAATGTCGGGGATATCAAAGGTGAGAGCGCAGGGGTTGTCATCCAGCTCGACGCGAGATTGAAACAAATCGGTAAGTAAGCGTGTGTATTTGATGCAACGAATCAAGCCCTCTTTAAAATTTGGGCTACTCATAAACAAATATTCGATAATTTGCCCACTGAGCACAGGCACCACTTCACCGAGATGCAGGCCGATGAAAGCATCATCTGATACGGCTTCGAGTTGCGGCCAAAACAGGCGGTGCCGGGCCAACTGCTCTTCAACTGAGGCATAAACGGTGCGATCAGACGGGAGATTCAGGCCGCAGCGGCGCATGACCTCATCGGCGTCGATACCCAGCTCTCGCATGCCACTATAAGCACGCGACATCAACATTCCGTTGGCCAGCGATTCAATCATCGACCTAGACTAACACGAGATTATCTCGATGAATTAATTCATCGTCATCTTTATAACCCAGCAGCCCTTCAATGTGCTCACTGGCCTGGCCGATTATTCGACGTGTTTCGTCAATATTGTAATTCACCAGACCCCGCGCCACCTCCTGGCCCTCGGCATTTTGACAGATCACCATTTCACCGCGGGTGAATGTGCCCTCGGCCGCCCTGACCCCTACGGGCAGTAAACTGCGACCCCGGGCTCGCAATACCGACACGGCCCCCTCGTCGAGCGTGAGCACACCACGAGTCTGTAAATGGCCAGCGAGCCAGCGTTTTCGTGCAGCCTGTGGAGCCTGCTGGGCCGACAGCAGGGTTCCCAGCGCCTCTCCGTCGGCGATACGCGTCAATACACTGTCAATGCGCCCACCAACAATAATTGAGTCGGCACCTGAGCGAGCGGCCAACCGGGCCGCACGCACCTTAGTCACCATGCCCCCACGCCCCAAACTACCACCTTCTCCCGCCATGGCGTCTAAGCGCAAGTCATCTGCCGCCATCTCGTCAATGAGCTTGGCGGCTGCATTACTTCTCGGGTCGGCGTCATACATGCCATCTTGATCCGTCATCAGCACCAGCACATCAGCCTCAACCAGGTTCGCTACCAGCGCCCCCAAGGTATCATTGTCGCCAAAACGAATCTCATCGGTGATGACAGTGTCATTTTCGTTGACCACGGGAACAACATTGAAATCAGTCAGGGAACGCAAAGTGGAACGCGCATTGAGGTAGCGCTGCCGGTTGGACAGGTCGTCGTGAACAAGCAGCACTTGCGCCGTCTGCATGCCGTACTGTTGGAATTCTTGCTCCCAGGTTTGCACCAGGCCCATTTGCCCCACAGCGGCGGCTGCTTGCAGCTCGTGAATAACCTTAGGCCTTTGCTGTAAACCCAAGCGGGTCATGCCTGCGGCAACGGCACCCGAAGAAACCAATACCAATTCAATACCGCGCTGGCGAAGCTTGGCCATTTGCCCGACCCATTGCGCGATTGCCGCCTGGTCCAGACCACGACCATCGTCGGTTAACAGAGCACTGCCAATTTTTATCACCCAGCGACGCGCTTGTTTTATCTTTCCTCTGGCACTGTCGCCCACACACCCTCTCCTTTTACTACAGACGCCAAAACACACTCAGGGAACGTATTCGATCTCCACGTCGTGGTCGTCATCATCCCAGTCATCATCGTCGTCGCTGCCCTTCTCTTTTGCCGCCTTGCTGGCAGCCCGATAACGCTCACGCAATTGCTCAATTCGATCTCGCGCTTCCTGTTGCATTTGATGCTGCAACTCCAGCTCTTTTTCTACTTGTTCAGGGTCTTCTTTTTCGGCTTCCCAATGCGCCTCCAATGAATCCAGAATATCGTTACACAAGACCTTTGTGCCCGCTCCATTAATCGCGGCAATGTGATGCACCCGCCCCTTCCAGCCCAACTTATCCACCACGGCCTGACAGCGCTCCTCAACCTCGTCTGGTGGAAGCAAATCGGTCTTATTTAGCAATAACCAACGCTCCCGACCGGCCAGAGTAGGGCTAAAACGCCCCAGCTCTTCAATGATCGCCGCGGCATTATCCGCAGGATCAGAACCGTCAAAGGGCGCCATATCAACCAAATGCAAGAGCACTCGACATCGTGTTAAGTGCTTCAAAAAGCGAATGCCCAGACCCGCACCTTCCGAAGCACCTTCAATCAGGCCCGGAATATCTGCGACAACAAAACTTCGATGCTCCTGCACTTTAACCACACCCAAGTTGGGCACCAACGTGGTAAAGGGGTAATCGGCTACTTTCGGTTTGGCAGAGCTGACTGAGCGGATAAATGTTGATTTGCCAGCATTGGGCAAACCCAGCAAACCGACATCTGCCAGCACTTTCAACTCAAGCTTTAAATTACGGAACTCTCCCTCACTACCAGGGGAGGTTTGGCGAGGCGCCCGATTCACACTGGATTTAAATCGTGTATTGCCAAGGCCGTGAAAACCGCCTTGAGCCACTTTAATTTGCTGCCCCGACTCAGTGACATCGCCCAGTACCTCTTCTGTCTCAAGGTCGATGATGGAGGTGCCCACAGGCACACTCAACACCATGTCTTCCCCTTTTCGACCGGTACAGTTTTTACCCGCCCCTGAACTGCCTGGTTCAGCCCTGTATTTAGGCTGATAGCGGTAGTCCACCAGCGTATTCAGGTTTTCATCCCCCTCGAGGAAGATACTGCCTCCGTCGCCGCCATCACCCCCATCGGGACCGCCTCTGGCGATATACTTTTCCCTGCGAAAGCTCAAACAGCCCGCGCCGCCGCGACCTGCCTGGACCGAAATGGATGCTTCATCAACAAATTTCACTGCTAGCTCCCGCTTATTCAATAGGGTATGTGACAACACATACAAAAAAGCCCCGGCGACTATGCCAGGGCTTTTTCGGTTAGGCCGAGGCTTGTGCCTCTAGTTTAACCAGTAAACCGGTCTTAGGCAGCAACGAT
>CAJWCA010000073.1 GCA_913020395.1 uncultured Cellvibrionales bacterium
TCCGCTTCCATGACCTTCTATCAGGGCCTGAGTTTGCCTCACCCTCGAATGAGATAGGCGATTTTTGAACATGAGTTATTTTGTCACTTTATAACCAGTATTAAATTTAGTGATAAACGCCATCGTCTGTGCTCGTGTTATGGTTGTGCGTGCCCAACAAAAAGAGAAAATACGATGGATATTGGTTCATGCGTGGAGTTTGACTATACCGTAGAGGAGAGTGATCTCGCCAAGGCACTGTCAGTAGACCCTCAAGATGATTTTCCAGCGGTTTTTGCAACATCCAGAATGGTTGCGTTAATGGAGCTTGCTGCCGCCCGTCTGATGAAACCGCTGTTGGCGGTGGGTGAATTGTCGGTGGGTGTCAATGTGACAGTTAACCACCTTGCCGCAACACTCCCTGGAGAGACCGTTGTGGCAAAAGCCGAATATCAGGGGCGAGCAGGTAAGTTGTACCGCTTCGATGTGGCGCTCTACGATTCTAAAGGTCTGGCGGGAGAGGGCTCTCATACTCGTGCCATTGTTGAAACCGATCGACTGATCAAGGGAGCCCAACAAGACTAGTTTCACAGTCCTCATTGCCAAAGATATAATTATTCGATCAGTGTGGCTTATAGGCATTCGCTTGATTTCTGATCTTGTTGTAGGTATATCCCACTTGCAACTTGCTTAAATACTCGGTATCTATCAACGTGGTTTTTAACTTTCTGGTTGTCAGGCTCTTTTCTTATAGAGCATTCAACTTAAGGAGCAGCGAATGACCTCTACAGGCCTAAGCCACAAACGCATCCTCATTACACAGGCAGAGTCCTTTATGGGGCCAACACTGGCAAAGGTCTTTGCGGCCCAGGGCGCCACGGTTATTGCAGATAACCGGGAATTGCAAGATCCTCTACTGCCTGAAACTCTTGTCGAAGATGCAGGCATTGTCGATGTTTTAGTGGTCAATCTTGCCGTTCCAGCACCCACATCACTTGCCGTGGACGTCACCGACAAGGAGTGGCAACACACCTTTTCGCACTTGGTAGACCCTTTGCCTCGCTTGTGTCGAGCCGTTTTGCCCCAGATGCTCGAACGAGAAACGGGCAAAATTCTACTGATGGGGAGCGCATCCGCTTTGCGAGGCATCAGGCGTGCATCCACTTACAGTGCTGCACGTGGCGCACAGCTTGCCTATGTGAAGTCTCTGGCGATGGAGGTGGCATCTAAAGGTGTACAGGTGAACGCCATCGCTCAGAATTTTGTTGATAACCCCACCTATTTTCCCGAAGAGGTTCAGGCAAATCCCGCGTTCAAGGAGCGATTGCGCAGAGAAGTGCCCTTGGGGCGCCTAGTGTCTCCAGAAGAAGATGCTCAATTTGCCGCTTATCTTTGTAGCGACGCGGCTGACTGCTTCGTGGGGCAAGTGTTCCCCGTTTGCGGAGGCTGGGTAAACTAGATGAAAAAGGCGATTCCTCTTCTGCTAATTATCGTAGGTCTAATCAACTTCATCCCGGTCGCAGGTATCCTCTCTGGCGCTGCCATTCAATCTGCCTACGGCGTAGAACTGACGAGCCCGGATTTGGTGATTCTCATGCGGCACAGGGCCCTGCTGTTTGGTTTGTTAGGTGGATTTGTGCTCTATTCGGTTTGGGTTCCCGCCTATCAAAAGGTTGCGGCAAGCTTAGCGGCTCTATCGATGTTAGGGTTTCTGTGCCTAATGGCTCTAGAAGGTGGGTATAACACACTGTTGGAGAGAATAGCTATTGTCGATGGCGTGGGTATTGGCTGCCTCCTATTGTGTGTGTTTTTGAAGTCTTTTCAGGCTCAAATAAAGTGATTACCGCGTCTTATTGCCATTAAATTTGTACAAGTGACGGATCTCAGATAGATTCTTCAAAGTCATCCATCAACGAGGGGCTCGTCAATGTACCATCCACCCACAGATATCCCGGAAGCACTCCAGCATTATTTGAGGGTGTGATGAATTCTGCTGAGGGGTCTTACGTTACAGCAGGTGATGATCTTGAGACCTGCCATGAGTGCGGCCTTGTAGTCCACATTCCTTCCTTAACAGAGAACCAGAAGGCCATCTGTCCAAGGTGTTCATTTGTACTGTCGGTGTGCCACGTGAATGCGATCGATCGTATTCTGGCCTTTGCGGCCACCGCCTTAACTTTCTTGACAGGTTCACTGCTATTTAATTTCCTTACATTCAAGGCCAATGGCGTAGAGCGCAAGATTGATATTCTCAGCAGTGTGACGATCTTGCTTGAAAATGGCTATCCTATACTTGCTATTGTTTTAGTCGTTACGATAATGGCGATTCCTGCTGCACTATTGTTTGGCATAATTTATCTATTGATCTTTCTACGTAAAGGCCTTTACCCCAAGCGGGGGCATCAGGTCTTGGAATTACTATTTCAACTTATCCCGTGGAGTATGGTAGAAATATTTTTGATCGGGGTATTAGTCAGCTTGATTAAAGTGGTTTCGCTCGCCGACATTGAACTGGGGATTTCCTTTTACGCCTACGTTCTGTTTTCCATGTCGATGATCGCAACGTTACTGCATATTGACAAAAGGCACTTGTTTCAGGCTTTAGATGCAGCGGAAACCCATGAGCCCACCCTGAATTCAGCATCAAACAGGAAATCCAAAAAAACAAAGGTCACGATCGACGCTCACATCAGTATTCAGCAAACATGGGCGCTAATCATTACCTCGGTGGTACTCTATATCCCCGCGAATATTCTGCCGATCATGAATACCCGTTTTTTAGGGCAGGACGATCCCAGCACTATTATCGGCGGTGTGATTTTGCTGTGGAACCATGGTTCTTACCCTATTGCCATGGTAATTTTTGTTGCCAGCGTATTGGTGCCGGTGGGTAAAATCTTTGTGCTTTCCTGGCTAAACTACAGTGTCCAGTCTGGGCACGAGCACTTTAGGAATGAACGGATAACACTCTACCGAATGGCTGAATTTGTGGGGCGCTGGTCTATGGTGGATGTTTTTGTTGTAATCATTCTGGTAAGTTTGGTGCAGATGGGAAATACCATGAGTATCCTACCGGGTTCAGCCACATTGGCATTTTCCGGAGTGGTCGTGGTTACCATGTTAGCGGCGATGAGTTTTGATTCCAGATTAATCTTCAACAATAAGAGTGACTATGGACCCCAAGCAAGACACTGAAGCATCGGTTGTACCGGTTCGTGCAATCTCAACCATTTGGTTTTTGCCCGCTATCGCTATTTTGATTGGAATCTGGATGGTTTACTACCAGTGGCAAAATCAAGGGCCTCTGGTCACGATACATTTTTACACCGCTGAAGGCCTGGAAGTTGGCAAAACCAAGATAAAATCCCGAAACGTGACCATCGGCGAAGTGGAAAGTATCAGCCTGAATGATGATGTCGACGGCGTGGTTGTCACTGCAAGAATGACAAAAAGTGCCCGTAAATTGCTGGTTGACGACAGTCAGTTCTGGATTGTCTCGCCCCGAATTTCTTTAGCCGGCGTCTCGGGTTTGAGTACATTGATTTCCGGGGTCTATATTGAGGTCTCACAGGGTAATTCAGAGAATGAGCGGCTTGAATTTGACGCGCTGGAAGATCCGCCCGTTACGCCCAAAGGAACCCCGGGTTTACGGATTACGCTCAATAGCAACGATCAATTTGCCTACTCTAAAGGCGACCCGATAGTTTACAAGGGGCTCAGAGTGGGGAAAATTGAAGACGTTTTTTTCAACTTTGAAGAGCGGGTTGTTTATTACAATGCCTTTATTAAAGCGCCTTATCACAAGCTAGTCACAAGCAATACCAAATTTTGGGATGCCAGTGGTCTGGAAGTAGATTTGACCGCAGACGGTTTGTCCTTGAATACCGGCAGTCTGGAAACGTTGTTAGTGAATGGTGTGACTTTCGACGTGCCCAAGGGCATGCCAATCGGTGAACAAATTACAGAGCGGGCATATTTTGACATCTTTGCCAGCTATGAGCTGGCCAGTGATCAACGTTATAAACATTCGTTGCAATATGTGATTTTGGTGAGTGATTCCATTAGGGGGCTCGTCGTTGGCTCGCCGGTGGAGTATCGAGGTGTGTTATTGGGGCATGTCGCGTCAACCAATATGTTGAGTAATGCCGCTCAGGACTTTTTTACAGAAGCCGTAAAAATACCCGTATTGATCAATCTACAGCCGGGCCGGGTCGGCTTGACGGATGACGAATTGGGCATACAAAAAATGGATGCGCAAAATCGGTATTGGGTTAAGCAGGGTATGAAAGCCACCTTAAGAGCTGGAAATTTATTAACCGGCAGATTGTTTGTCGAACTGCAGCACTTTGAAAATCAGGCGGTAGATTCAATCCACTTGTATGAGGGCTATCCAGTTATACCAACAACAACAGATCAATTTACTCAGATTGCTGGGAAAGTAGGGCAGTTTGTCGACTCTTTAAACAGTCTGCCGCTCGATGATATCGCGAGAAATGCGAATGGCAGTTTGGCCAATATATCTGAATTAGCGCATCGCTTTCAGGGCGTCAGTGAAAATCTTGAGGTTCTGCTGGCCACCGCCAACGAAGATCAGTTGAGTGAGGCATTGAAAGAGGCGCTCGAAAATGTGGCGGCCTTGACCGAAAGCTATTCCGAAGGTTCTCCTGCGCATCGTCAGCTGCAGCAATCCCTCGACGCTTTGACGGAAACCATGCGAGAGTTAAGCCCTTTGCTTAATCAGTTAAAACATCAACCTAATGGCCTTATTTTTAATTCGGGTCAAGCGGAGTTCATTGAGCCTAAAAAACATACTGGTGCGAACAAATGAAGATAAAAGCTGTCTATCTGCTCTCATTGCTGTTTATCCTGAGCGCATGCAGCGCTACGCCGCAAGCCACGCGGTATTACCTTTTGAACAGCTATAAGTCTACGGAGATGGAATCGAGTCAGAGCGGCTCCTTGGTTGAGCGGGAAACAGAAGTGATCTCACTATCCGTCACTCTGGCTGATTACCTGATGCAGCCTTCGGTAGTAATGCAAATTGACGAACATCAAATACACTACGCACTGTTTCACCGATGGGCGGAGCCACTTCTGTCGGGTACTGAGCAATCGCTGCTGCAGGATTTGAACGCCAGGATAGATCATGGTGAGTTTGTTAAAGCAGAAGGGGGAGCGTCAAACACTCAAAGCAGCTACCTCCACGTCAATGTGGATTACTTCCACATTGGTCAGGATTCAAGTGTAATTCTAGCGGGTCACTATAAATTTGTGGTCCCAGGAGATACGGGCACAGCAGACAAAGGCGTGTTTTCCTTTAGAGAGACATTGTCTTCCGATGGTTATGAACCTGCCATTGGTCAGATGCGGCAACTAATTACAGAGCTTTCAGACCAGATCTCGGGTGACCTTAATGTTAGTGGCATGGACTGAATCGCTTATCAGACAGGCCTGGCACAGCCTTCACGTGCCACAAAAAGTTTGGTAGCTTTGGTCGTAGTCTTCTGCCACGGTTTGAAATGCTGGGGTATTCTCGGTAAGGACATAGGGTTGGCGAAGAACCTCCAGAAATGCCTCTGCGGCCGTTGATTCTCCACTCTCTTCACATGTTTTCAGCACTGCTTCTACGTGGTGATTTCTAGGAATAAGCACAGGGTTGTAGGTTCGCATTGTGTTGTAGAGATCTTCGCGGGAGATGTCCTGGTCCAATACTCTATTTTTCCACTGCTCGAAGGAGGCACCGAGTGCGGTCGATAATTTCTCCGATGCCGTTTCATCAGTGAGTGCGCGGGTGAGCAAATCAAAGCTATCGGTGTAGTCCATTTTCTGTTCGCTTAATTGCTCCATAATCGATTCGGCAATGAGGTGGTCATTATCTCGATAGTCAATGAACCCCAATTTTCCGGCCATCATTTTTGTGTATGAGTGGCTAAAACGCGCCGCAAAGCCATTTATTAATGCCTGCATCTCTTCCCTAATTGAGGCATCATTTTGGTCGTGTAAAGGTAGCAGGCTTTCGGCAAAACGAGCCATATTCCACTGGGCAATATTTCCCTGGTTGCCAAATGCGTATCGCCCCGTTGCATCGATGGAGCTGTAAACGGTATTGGCTCGATAGACACCCAGCATTGCGCAGGGACCAAAATCAATAGTGTCTCCGGATATGGCGGTATTGTCGGTATTCATAACCCCATGAATGAAACCAACACGCATCCATTGCACCACCAATTCGATCTGCCTTTCAATGGCTTTATCTAAAAGTAATACAGAGCGATCACCTTCTAAGCGGTCAATTTCAGGGAAGTGGCGGGCGATGCAATAATCCCGTAGCAGGCGCAAAGAGTCGGTGTCCCCCCTGGCGGCAAAGTATTGAAAATTCCCTACACGCACATGACTTGAGGCCACCCTCGTTACGATGGCCCCAGGGAGCGGGCCCTTCCGGTATACGGTTTCTCCGCTTGTGACTACAGCCAAGCATTCCGTAGTGGGCACTCCCAATGCTTTCATCGCCTCGCTCATAATGAATTCTCGAATGGCAGGCCCCAGGGCGCAGCGTCCGTCTCCCGACCTCGAATAGGCACTAGGTCCCGAACCTTTTAACTGCAGGTCCCAGAGCCTTCCTTCTCGGTCTGTTAATTCTCCCAAAAGGTGCGCTCGCCCGTCTCCCAGCTGAGGGTTGAAGCTGCTAAATTGATGCCCGGCATAGGCGCAGGCGATGGGAGCAGCCCCTTCAAATAAACGGTTACCCGACAAGTACTGCGCGAGCGCATCGCGATCATTCAGCAAACTCTCCTGCATCTGAAGTCGCTCTGCTATGGCTGTGTTAAAAAGGAATAAATTGGGAGACTGTACTGGTGTTGGTTGAGATTTTTGATAAAAACGCTCACCCAAGTTCACATAGGTATTTGAAAATTGCATTGGTGTTTCCTTTTCGTGCAGAGGGTCTTTACAGAGGGCAGCCTTGTTAGCTTAACGACAGACGATCCATTTGTCAGGTATATCTTTATGAGTCGCTGGAACTGTCTGCATTTGATGGAGGAGCAAGCTGATCGTGAACATGGGTGATATACTTCCCGGCCCCAAGCGGAAACATCAGGCCTTTGTGCCCGGGTGATTCTTACCATTGACTCAATTGAGTAGGCAACTGAAGGCACTTAGGAGACTTTCATGCAGTACAAAATTAACGCCGAAATTAGTACCGATCAGTTTATTGAATTATTAGAACAGTCTACCCTGGGTGAGAGGCGTCCTGTCAGCAACCGGCAGTGCATGGAGGGCATGATAAACAATAGCAACTTGACAGTCAGTGCATGGGACAAACAGCAGCTGGTGGGTATTTCACGATGTGTCACCGATTTCCATTATGCCTGTTATTTGTCGGATCTGGCGGTGCACAAAGACTACCAGAGCAAAGGAATAGGCAAAAAGCTCCAGAGCATGACCCAACAACAATTGGGGCCTCTGTGCAAACTGATACTCATCGCCGCGCCGGCGGCTGACCCATATTATGAGCATATTGGTTTTACGCGAAATGAACGGTGCTGGGTTCTTGGGCCAGACGATCGTATCAGTGGCTAAAGAGGCACAAATAGACGAGTGACGTCCCTGTCAGCTGCGCTTCTCTTTGTTCGTTTTGCTATTGGTTCGCTTTGCTATCGGTTCGCTTTGCCCGGCAGGCTCAGGTCTCCAGAGGCGACATCCATCACGTCTACAACCCACAAGAGGGGCGCATGTACACTATTGTTAACCCTCAAGCCCGCCGTAACGCCGTCAAAGCGCATGTCCTTTGTTTGGTCTATGTCGTCAAAAGCCACCTTTACTTCTACGGTATCTTCATTAAAAACCGGGTCCCATCCAGGGCTGTCTAATAATATGGGCAATCCGGGCCAGGTTCGGGGCAGGCGTGGTTGCGTGCCCTCAGGTATATCGACGACCCCCAGTGCGCCGGGACCGCAGCGCTCATTGGATTCCAGCACCACCCAGTGGCTATGCCAAATATCGCCATCATTAGCGGGGTTGTTGTCCGCATTTTCGTCATAGAGCGGGGTATCATCGAAGTCGGCATGGGAGGTCACCGCTAATGCCAGGATTCCAGCTTTACTTTCAAATCCAACGACTGCGCTATTTATATTCGTTGGCCAAACGTATGAGAATACCTGGCTGCCAGCTAATTGACCGGATGCGGCGGGTTTGTTTGCACCGGCTCGACCGGAAACACCCATGTGGAAAGTAGCGATACGATTTGAGGTGGTGACTTTAGCGTGAACGATATCAAATGAAGAGCTATTAAGCGCAGGGCTTTCCACAGCGTGTATTCCGCCGCTGTGAACGCCGGCGGCTGCGCAGGCGGTACTGAGTAATTGGCTGGATACCGCGGTGATGAGTAAGGAACGAAAGTGTTTCATGTTTTTCTCCTTTAAGTATTGAGTCGATACTATTAAAGTCTGCCACGACTAACTTAGGCTTGTCAATAAAGTTTTGAATCGATACTATTGAGTTATGGATACCTTAATGACACAACAGCTGCTTGAGCGACTAGCCAGTCTGCGTCGTAGCGAATGCCGTACCTTACTCTCCGAACATGGCTTGCAGCCCGTTCACTTAGAGGCGCTCAACTATCTGTCAGTGTGTAATCGTTATTCCGATACACCAAAAGCCGTTACAGAGTTTTTAGGGCAAACCAAAGGCACGGTGTCGCAAACACTCAAGGTTTTAGAGAAGAAACACCTGCTTGAAAAGGTGACAGACACCCAGGACAGGCGAGTCACTCATTTGTCGCTAACAAAAGCCGGGGTAGAGCTTGTGACTCTCATACAAGGCTCAGCGTCGTTGGTAGCTGCTCTGGACTCTTTGGCACCGGCGAATTTAAACAGCATCAATGTCTCTCTGAAAGCATTGCTGACAAGTTATCAAGAGAACAATAATTACCTAACATTTGGCCAGTGTCTGAGCTGTATTCACAACATCAAGCAAGGGGATGGAAGGTTTCTATGCGGTTTGACACAAGAGGCGCTAAGTCAGGGTGATGTAGAATTGATTTGTCGAGAGCACACCCTTGATTGATCGCGGCTCCCAGGCCAAATAAAAAACCGCCCAGCGCAAACCAGGTGGTGGCTGCATAGTTTGAGAAGTGCAAAGGAATGTCGAGCCAGTAGGCGTAGAGCGCTGCAGTCCAGGAGAGTAGGCCACTGGAGAGAATCGCCATCAATACAGCAGTATTTCTAGAAATACATGCAAAACATGAAGCAACCTTGAGTGCTCCGGGCATAAAAATTTGACACGCAAACGTTTGGCTATTGCAAACAATATCTGCTTGAAAACACGACACTCAAATAACTAAATGATTAGACAAACTGATGTAGGCTAAACTATATTTAATTTATCCATTGCACAGATCTAGAATCTCTCGACTCGAAAGTGTCTAGTGTTAAAATTGTTGGTCGGTGAGGCTCTCAGGAATAGTTGACATGTCAGTTGAAATCTTTGAAGGAATATTCTACGTGGGCGGCGCGGTGCTCAGCTGGATGAACGTGCGCCAATTATACCTTGATCGCGTTCTTAAAGGTGTGCATGGTTTCACGCCATTTTTTTTCACCGTTTTCAGTCTGTGGAGCCTGTTAAGCAATCCACTTCATAGTGCTTGGCTCGTGCATTATGCGAGCATAACCATGTTGCTGGGTAGCCTTATCTGGTTAGCGTTATTGCTGCGTAATAAATTAACCCCGCGCTCAGTCGTCGGGCAGGCAATCTATGACTAGGTGCCCATTGATAGCCGGTGTCAAAAGAACTCCCTTTGTTATCCCATCGAATTAAAATGATAGTATCGTTTTAATTCTGTTCGTTTAGGCACCCCACAAATTACCACCTTGGTGAAAAAATAGGAGAGCCCTGTGGCAGGGGAAGAAGATTTAGAAACGTTAATCGCGAGCATGTCGCCTGTGTTGAAAGGTGAAGAGTACGTCTTTTGTACTGTGCCCGATGGAAAATATGGAGACTATCAAAGCGTTCATCCGATCGCCTGCTTCCAGGAGCCAGAAGGGTTAACCCTGATCGTGGAGAAACACCGGGCTGAGCAGCAAGGGCTTGAATTTAGTGGAGTTTTTAGCTGTCTAACACTACTGGTTCACTCCAGCCTACAGGCGGTGGGTTTAACGGCTGCCGTTTCTACCGCTTTTGCTCGTCGGGGCATTTCAGCCAACGTGGTAGCGGGCCATTTTCACGACCATGTGTTTGTGCCCCATAAGAAAGCTAAGCAAGCCATTGATATTCTTAAGGCTATGAGCGCTCCATAGGCTATATGTTCATTTCACTTGGAATTGCTGTAGAAGCTCACTCAAGATCTGTGCCTGGCGCTCCATTAACAGTGAATGCTGCTCACTATCTTGCGCCTCCCGATAAAATTCCTCAGAGGCGGTCTGAATCATATTGGTATTAGAATCGATTTCGCCCGTGACTGTAGTCTGCTGTTCAGCGGCTGTAGCAATTTGAGTGGCTGCATCCGATATGTCGCGAATTCCGTCGGAAATCTCCTCAAAGCTATCTACCGTACTGTTAACGCTGCTGACAGTGTCATCCGCTGATTCGTGACACGCCCCCATGGTATCCACGGCGGATTTAATACTGGCTTGAAAAGAGGCGATCATGGAGGAGATTTCCTCGGTCGAGCTATGTGTCCGCTGAGAAAGTACTCTAACTTCATCTGCGACCACTGCGAACCCTCGCCCCTGTTCTCCCGCCCTGGCCGCCTCGATTGCAGCGTTCAGTGCCAGTAGGTTCGTTTGTTCTGCAATGCCGCTAATGGTAGCGACAATCGAACTGATCTGTTGGCTGTTCATATCCAGGTCAGACACAATATCCACGGCTTTTCTTACCTGCTCGGCTAAATCGACAATGCGGTCTTTACAGATATTGGCTGTGTTACTGCCGTTTTGACTGATCTGTACACTGTTTCCGGCGGCTGCCGCGGTTTGCTCGGCGTTGCTGGCGATTTCAGTGGCAGCGGCGGCCATCTCAGTGACCGAGGAGGCAACCAGGAGTACTTGGTCCTGCTGTTGTCGAGAGCGTTCTGCCCGGTCCTTGGATTTGGATTTGGTTTCGCTGGACTGACTGCTTAAGGAGGCGGTTATGGTGTCCAGTTGTGAAAAGACGTCATTAAGGTTTTCCATAAAACGGTTAATCTGGGTAAACAGAGCAGAATCTTGTTCGCTGTCAACGCGGGCAGACAGGTCTCCATTGGACGCCTGTTCGACAGTGCCTATTACGGCGTTTGATTCCACAAATCGGGAATTACCGTCGTAAATGTAATAGGTTGAGACTGCTAGAGATGCCACGGCAAAAACAACGTGATAGGCCAGTGGCGCCAATAAACCCCACTCTGTGCCCGTGCCCCAGGAGAATATTTTGATGGGGTTACCAAAGATTTGAGCGTCGATACTCTGGCAATAGGTGAGAAGCAGATGGTGTGCGACGGTGGCAGCAACAAATAAAAGGAGTGGGGCATAGTCTCGGTAGCGAATGAGGATGGTAAAACCGAGGAAAAAAACGAAATGACCCTCTCCTAAGCCGTGGGACTGTTGAACGGTAATCGCGAGCAAGGCCATCAGTGCACCTGCCATGATAATGCGAGACAGGGCACTGCCCTTCAATACACTAAATGCGATGAATGCGATGGTGCTAATGAGCCCGCCACCGATAATGCCCAATTTAAAGTAGCCATGTTGCCAAGAGGTGCCAAAAGCCACGATAAGTGAGATAGCAAAAATGACAAATAAAAGAACCTTGTCCGCAGCGATGAAGTCTTCGTCAAACTTTTCGCGCAATTGACGTGATAGTTTATTGCTGTAACAGATAAATAAGGTATTGAACATTCTTGTTTCCTTTCGTGGAGGTGTTAATTGAAGGAATATACATAAGGTTAAATGAGCTCTTCAATAATCCTGTCAAGGGCCCGTGGGTCTGGGTTGTAAATTTTGACTAGCCACCAGTCTTCTCCCCGCTTTTCTAACAAATAGGTTTGCCCGCGGTGGGTTATACCCTTTAGTCCCGCGGTAATGTTGAGGCCAAAATTATTGCTCATTTGTCGCATTAGTGAAGGCGAGGGGAATATCCCCTTGAAGTTTGGGTTGAATTGAGTGGCATAGTGAACCGCCTGCTCTGATGAACTGTTTCTATCGATATCGATAAAATAAACAGAGGGTCTCTGGGAAGGTTTTAGCGTTCCCACTGTCTTGTCAAGGCTGGCCAGAGTACTTGGACAAACGCCACTACAGGCACTAAACCCAAAAAAGAGCAGCGCTTTTTGTTCTTCACTTGAAACTATGAATGGTATTTCAACACGTTTTTCGACGGAGTGGGGTAGCTGGGGAATGAGAACAATGAAGCCAGTCAATGTTGCTAGCAAAACAATCCCCAGAACTTGTTTTTGGCCGTTTAATGCTGAATTCACGCCTGTCCCGCTGTTTCTCTGCCATTGATTAAATAATTGTAGCCCGAGTTTACCGTTTCTTCTTATTCTGGTTATTGTTGATATCTGCGCCACTAAGTGGGAGCGCTTGAGTCGCCTTAAGTAGCATTTTTACAGGAAATACCCTATATTCCATCATACAGACAATGAGATTGACTGCGATTGACCGATTCGGCTCCTACCCTTATGTTTTCTAGATCTATATTTGAACGTTCTTTATTTCAACTACCTTTATTCCCATACGTAATTTATCTTGTCCTTCTGTTACTGGCTTTTGCTCCAGGTAAGGCTTCTGCGCTAGAGAAACCAACCATTCGCTGGTTGACTTGGGAGCAAGTGCCTAACTTCATTACCAAGGGGGAATACAAAGGGCAGGGCATTGGCGACTCTTTGACAAAAATACTGCAACAAAACCTGCCGGGTTATAATCATGAAAATATCGTTAGTAATACACGCAGGTATAACCGTCTCATTCGCGATGAGGATGTTTGTGTAGCCTGGGCCTGGATAGTGCCTGGCAGTCGCGAGTACCGTGTGCACAGCCGTCCCATTTCTCTTGCCCCTCGCACGGGAATACAAACACTGAAGTCCAAACGGCACCTGTTTGGAGAGCCTGGCTCGACTCTTTCACTGTCAGCATTGTTGGCAAACGACGAGATTAAATTGGGCTACCTGGAAGAAATGAATTATTCAAAGAGGGTTGATGATCTTATCGAACAATACAGAGGCACTGACAGTATTCTTTTTTCTTCTAGCAGCACGGTAGAATTTAACCTCAGTATGCTAGATCGAGACCGAGTAGACTATTTTTTTGGTTTTCCGGCTCAAGCCAATTTTGAGGCTGAGACAAGGGGTATTCCCAATAAATATCAATTCTACAATATTGAAGAAATTGATAACTTCGTCAGTATGTACTCTCACTGCTCAGATACCGAGTTTGGCAGAGGTGTTATGAAAGACATTGACAACGTCCTAACGACAGAGCTGTTGATGGATCACCTGGCCGTGGTCGAGCGATGGTATGGGGTAAACCGGAAATATCGCGATGTATTTCTAGACTATGTGGTTAATCAGAACCCAAACTCTCGTGTGAGTGATCCGGGACAATAATTTAAAATATATTGAGAATAAAGTGAAATACAGACCTGCAACGCCTAGCGACATTAAACAAATGTCGGAAATTCGCATCGCCGTTAAAGAAAACCCCTTGTTGGATCCAAGCTTGATTACGTTTGCAATGTATGAAGACTATCTCGACCGACTAGGGCGAGGTTGGGTGTGTGAGGCGGGAGACGAGATTCTAGGGTTTTCCTACGCTGAAAAAAGCAATCATTCGATTTGGGCGCTTTTTGTCCGGCCCGGTCATGAAGGCAAAGGCATCGGTAAGAAACTCATTGCCTTGGCAACTGAGTGGTTATTTGAGCAGGGCGCAGAAAAAGTAGTGTTGGATACCGAAGCCAATACTCGAGCTGACGCTTTTTACCAATCTCAAGGTTGGATAAGAGGAGAGATGAAGGATGAGTATGAGGTGTCCTATACCTTGGTTCGTCATACGTCTGGTGAAGATATTCGTTAGTGTCAACCAGACTTCTATTATGGTCATTTTATATTGCCTCAACGGACTGAAAACAGATGAAAACATACTCTATTGAAAAAACTATCTATATTGAAGCTACGCCGGAATTCGTATTTGATAAATTAACCTGTTCTAGCGATATCGTAAGATATTTTCCTTTGCGGGAGGTGATCTCCGACTGGAAAGAGGGTAGTGAAGTACTTTATAAAGGCGAACTCGATGGCCGGGGGTTTACCGATTTTGGTAGGATCGAGCGCCTGAACCGTCCCAATGAATATCACTATGTCTATTGGAGTGATAACCATGGTACGGCTCGCGTAGCTGAAAACTACTTGTCCATCAGGTATCGCCTTACTTCCGAGGGTAGAGGCACTCAGCTGATGTTGAAGCAGGAGAATCTGCAGTCCGAGGAAATGTATCAGTTGATGGAGACTGTCGTCTGGGCGGGTTTGCTGAGCAGTATGAAATCATTTATTGAAAACAGCTTTCAGGAACTGGACGCTTAATGTCATTGCGCTGAATGTACAGAGCCTGAATTATTTAGGCTCTTTTTCGTTTGTGCTGATCACACGAGTAATCTCTTGTAGATGTCTCAAATAGATTTGTTCATATTCACCTGATTCAATCAACTTTCTCAAACCTTCATTGAAGTCCATACACACTTGCTTGTCTCTGAATGCCATGTAGGAATAAATCGGTGGAAACAAGTTGTGTACCTCAAACACAGTATTCACTTCACCGAGTTGAAGGGCTTCATGGAAAAAGATATAGATATCGCCAACGCTGATATCGGTCCGTCCCGAGAGAATCATTCTTGCCTGCAGGTTTTGTTTCGGCGTTTCCTGGTAAGTTAAATGATCGGCAACCACCGAGCGAAATTCGTTGTTATGAAAAGTAGTGGCACCTTGATAGGCGATGATCGAATATTTCTCGAGATCAGACACCCCGTCAACTTGCAGTTTTCGGCGTTTGAGCGAAATAGCAACGTCTTGAAAGCGAAATACAGGATCCGATAAGCAGGCCACAACGTGCTGGTCTTTGAATACATTGGCGGCGCCGTCAAGGTCTTTTGAGTGAAGCATTGAAATGAGGCGCAGGTTGCTTAAGTTGGCCTGGTAATCAAGGGCGTAACCCGGGATTTCGTTAAAGACTTCGGTGATGATATCCGTAAATAATCCGCCTGTACCGGCTTTATTAAAATAGGGTTCAAAATTGCCTAAACCTAATTTCAGTATTCTGGATGGCTGCTCCGGACATGCAACAGCCGGCGCCAGGGCCCCCAAAATGAGTATCACGATCTTCAAACGCTGTTTGAGGCGCAGTAACAAGGTGCAATTCCTAGAAGGTGGCTATAGATACAAAGTAGCACATTGCCAATTGAGTCGCTAACTCTCATGTCTGTGTATCGCTAGCGGGGCCCCTCTATGTTTCTGGGGAATACATGTTGCTTGCCTCTGGAGATGGCCTTATAGACTTTGGCGGGGCGATTGCTGCCTGCTCTTAGCTCGCCAGTCTCGGTAATGATATTGGCGGCCAGGACTCGACGGCGGAAAGACTTTTTCTCGATGGAAGAGCCCAAAATGAGTTCAAATGTTCTCTGTAGTTCACTTAAAGTAAAGTTTTGGGGTAGTAGGCTGATAGGCAGGGAGGTGTACTGCACTTTGTTTTTTAGCCGTTGGTGGCAATCTTCCAGAATGGTGCCGTGGTCAAATGCTAGTGTGTAGCTATTTCGAACGTCATCAATGGGTGCCCAGACAACATCCTCGGAACTTTCATCGCTTTTTAAGCTGAGCTCATTACAGGATATCAAAGCCATATACGCAATGGTAACCGACCAACCTCTGGGGTCCCTGGATGGGCTGCCATAGGTGGAAACCTGTTCCAGGTGAGAACTGCTCACGCCGGTTTTTTCTCTGAGTTTACGATTAGCGGTTTCGTCAAGATTGTTGTCCCGCGTTAAATCAATAAAGCCACCCGGCAGTGCCCACTGGCCTTTTGCTGGGAATTGGGCTCTTTTAACCAGCAATACCTTCAATGTGTCGTCTTCAATGGTAAAAATGGTCATATCAACACTGGTCAGAGGCACATCAAAGTCGTGAATATTATAGTTCGCCAGAAATGACGTTTCGGATTCGCTGGTCATAAAAAACCTTTGTTGACATTATGGCATAGTGCCACTATCTTATGGGCTCAATGACACTATGTCTAGTTATTAGTGTTGAAGGTACATGAATAATCATCGATTGTGATAAAGGTTTCACTATGAAAGCTGTTGTTTGCACCCGCTATGGCTCTCCAGACGTTCTTAAGTTGCAAAACATCACCAAGCCCGAACCGAAAGACAATGAGGTATTAATAAAAGTACATGCGGCTTCTGTGACTGCGGGAGACTGTGAAATGCGGCGGTTTCAGATGCCAGTTCTATTCTGGTTGCCTATTCGGCTGTATATGGGCATTTTTAAGCCGAGAAAACTCAT